>DAONFU010000037.1:2218-6069 GCA_035403765.1 Bacteroidales bacterium | reverse complement strand
AGGGGTCTGGAGGCCATTAACCTTATCATCATGGGCATCTCGTGCTCAAAAACAAAAATCACCTCTGTTTGCTTATCAGCAATTTTATCGAGCTGACATATCAACTCAAACGTAAACGGCAGTTTAGTGCCAGTATCGGGCACAATAAGAATTTTGGAATAAGGTACTTTTTCAGTTATCTTCAGAGCCAAAGTTCCCATGCCGCTAACCTCAAAACTACAGGTTTCAGCAGTGGATGTCCAGTTTTTTACCTGTTCGGGCATCATAGTATGAAAATTATTAAAGTCCGAAAGGAAATCAAATATTTTCTCTATGGGAGCATTGATAGAGGTCTTATCGCTATTTATCTGTTCCATAAGGTTTTATTTTCCCCATTTATCAGGGGCTTCGCGCCACTGAGCCAGGTATGGGAGGTCTGCCTCGTTGATAAAGTTATTGTCTGCGGCCTGTTCGAGCAAGGCACTATAATTAGATAAAGTAAAAAGTTTGCATTTAGCATTTTTAAAATTCTCTTCTGCTTCGGGAAATCCATAGGTAAAAATGGCTACCATACCTTTTACATCACAACCTGCTTCGCGAAGGGCTTCGACCGCTTTCAGGCTGCTGGTTCCTGTAGAAATAAGGTCTTCAACCACCACCACTGACTGGCCTTTTTCCACCACGCCTTCGATAAGATTCGTGAGGCCGTGATCTTTAGCTGCTGAACGGACATAAACAAAAGGCAAGCCAAGGTCCTGGGCCACCAGCACTCCATGGGCGATGGCTCCGGTAGCTACGCCGGCAATCACATCGGGAGAACCAAATTCTTCCTGAATCATGGTAGCAATGCGCTGTCGCACATAAGTACGGATTTTCGGATAAGAGAGGGTTTTTCTGTTATCGCAATAGATGGGAGATTTCCATCCAGAAGCCCAGGTAAAAGGTTTTTGCAGATTCAGTTTTATTGCTTTAATTTGCAACAAGTATTCTGCTGTCTTTAATGAAACGTCACTATTCTTTTTCATGTTACAAAAGTACAAAGTATATATAAACAACAAAGAAATTTTTTTCGGAAATCCGGAAAGCGCTGTGAGCAAAGACAATAATGATGATACAGTATCATTATTGGACAGGCCCACCTCCGATTCCTTACGAAAAGCCATAGCAGATTTTGTATCTGACCAGCATTTGCAGCGGCTGATGATAGTCAGCGAAAACCCAAAAGAGCTTTTCCGGGAGTTTCGGAAAGATTATAAAGAAGTTAGGGCTGCCGGTGGCCTGGTGCGCGACAAGGATATGCGCATATTATTTATTTTTCGCAGGGGAAAATGGGATTTACCCAAGGGAAAAATTGACCAGGACGAAAGAAAAAAACATGCCGCCCTGCGTGAAGTTCGCGAAGAAACGGGACTGGACCAACTTTTTATACTAGGCAGGATAGCCAAAACCTACCATGTCTATACGGAAAAAAACGAACAAATTCTGAAAAAAACCTATTGGTACGAAATGACTGCCATCAATTCAGATAAGCTTGTACCACAGGTCGAAGAAGACATAACAGACATCCGGTGGTTTGAGGCAGATAAGCTGGAGGAGGTTTATGCCAACACCTTTCCCCTGGTGGCAAATTTGTTGAAAGAATATCTTTTTCCATAGCTATCCGAAAATTTCTGGTTTATTTGGATTTTTCAGGCTGATATTCTTGCCTCACAAAAAAAAGATTCGACCAAAATACAGTTTTTCTCTTACCATTCGAGCAAAAATCACTATCTTTGTGCCATTAAAAACAGCTGTGTTTCAAGCTAGAAGTTTGTACAACTCCTCCTTTTCCTTGCGCTGATGCCATTGCAGAGGTTTATAATCAATAGCATACGGACGCACAAAATCAAAAAAATCAGATGAAAACTTTTGAAGAATTAAATATCTCGCCTGAGATAAGAAAAGCCATTAATGAAATGGGCTTTGAAAACCCCATGCCTGTACAGGAAGAAGTCATTCCCTTCATGCTGGGAAAAAAAAATGATGTAATCGCTTTAGCCCAGACAGGCACGGGCAAAACGGCTGCTTACGGGCTCCCGCTTATACAGGAAGCCGACAGCAGAAATCCTTTGCCCGGATCGTTGGTGTTATGCCCCACCCGCGAACTTTGTATTCAGATTACGGGCGACCTTACTGACTTTGCAAAATACTGTGATGATGTCAGGGTGCTTCCGGTTTATGGAGGCACCAGCATCGAAACCCAGATAAAAGCGCTAAAAAAAGGCGTGCAGATCATTGTAGCCACACCCGGGCGTCTGCTCGATCTTTTGGAACGTAGAGCCGTCGAATTAAAAAATGTCAGCCGCGTGGTTTTAGATGAAGCGGATGAAATGCTGAACATGGGCTTTTTAGAAGATATCAACAAGATACTTGCAAAGGTTCCCGAAGACAGAAACACCATGCTATTTTCTGCCACCATGCCCAATGAGATTGTCGGCATCTCGAAAAAGTACATGAACAAACCGGTGGAAATAACTATTGGGACTCGCAATTCCGGTGCAGAAAACATCAAACACGTATGCTATACTGTGCAGGCAAAAAATAAATACCTAGCCCTAAAGCGCATAGCTGATTTTAATCCCGATGTTTACAGCATAGTATTTTGCAGGACAAGAAGAGAGACTCAGGATATAGCCGACAAACTGATTGCCGACGGATACAATGCCGATGCCCTACACGGAGACCTCTCGCAAGCCCAGCGAGACTCCGTGATGCAAAAATTTCGCATACGTAATATCCAGCTGCTTGTAGCTACCGATGTGGCTGCCCGTGGCCTTGATGTGGATGACCTTACACATGTAATAAACTATTCTTTGCCCGAAGACCATAACATTTATCTGCACCGGAGCGGAAGAACAGGAAGAACCGGAAAGGCAGGTATTTCAGTGGTAATTGTAAATCTTAAAGAAAAAAATCAACTGAAAATTATTGAAAAAAAGATTGGCAAAACCTTTAAACATACAGAGATCCCATCGGGCCATGAAATATGCGAAAAGCAATTGTTTCATTTTGTAAGCAGCATGGAAAAAGTTGACGTTAACCATTCTCAGATAAACACCTTCCTGCCATCCATTTTCAAGAAACTGGAATGGCTCGACAAGGAAGAAATCATCACAAGGTTTGTATCCCTGGAATTCAACCGTCTGCTGGACTATTATAAAAAAAATTCGACGAACATCAACGTTACTGCCGACACGAAAGCCGATTGGAAAGAGGGCAGCAAAAGGGATAAATTTGAAAATGCCACAGGGGCTGGTTATGCACGATTATTTATTAATATGGGCAAAGCCGACGGTTTTTACCCTGCTGAATTAATTCAATTGATAAATAACAATACGCGGGGATTAAAAGTCCCCATTGGAAAAATTGACCTAATGAAAAATTTCTCCTTTTTTGAAGTGGAAGAAAGCTATGCCGAAGAGGTTATCAGGTCGATGAAAGAAATTATTATAGACAATCGTGAAATCATTGTGGAAAGGGCTTCGGACCAAAACTCAGGCGAGGCTCATGGCGAACGAAGAGAAAAAGGGAGCCGCGGAAAGGTCAATTTTCACACAGGGCGCAGGGAAAATAAAAAAGACAAGTATCCTTCTGATGATGACAGGTTTCGCAAAAAACCGGAACATTCGTATGCCAACGGGTTAAAAGATGACGAAAAACCGGAATTTGAGAGCATTTTCAAAAGAAATAAGCGATTGTACAAAAGGGAAAAGGCAAGCAACCAGACACAAGACACTAACAGCAGAAGTTTTTTCAAAAAAAGGAAATTCAGTAAGGAAAGCCGGAGTACCGATAAAGCCAGAGGCGCCAGGAAAAAGTCAAAGAAAAGATAA
>DAONFU010000037.1:0-2118 GCA_035403765.1 Bacteroidales bacterium | reverse complement strand
ATTTTATTTAAATCCCCTGCGTTTCAACAAGGGGTCGATGGAAGGATCCTGTCCGCGGAATTTGCGGTACTGGTCCATACCTTCGCCATCGCCACTTTCCTGCAGACAATATTTGCGGAATTTTGCGGCAAGGTCTTTATTAAAAATGTCTCCAGATTGTTTGAAAGCGTCAAAGGCATCGGCATCCAACACTTCTGCCCACAGATATACATAATATCCGGCAGCATAGCCTCCGCCCCAGATGTGTGAGAAATATGTTGACCGGTAACGGGGCAAAATTTCGGGGATAAGTCCGATTTTATCCATGGCCGCTTTCTCAAAATCTTTAATATTTATGTCTTTAGCTTCTGTCAGGTTGTGAAACTCCATATCCAGGATGGCAGCGGCGAGTAGTTCTGTTGTGGTAAATCCCTGGTTAAATTTGGAACTGTTCTGAATCTTTTCGATGAGTTTGTCGGGAATTACTTCGCCGGTTTTGTAATGCTTTGCATAATATTTAAGCACTTCGGGTTCGCTGGCATAGTTTTCCATAAATTGCGAAGGCAGTTCTACATAATCTCTGGGTACGCTGCCTGCCGTGCGGGAGTATTTCCCTTCGGTAAAGAGGGCGTGCAGGCCATGACCAAATTCGTGGAATAATGTTTCCACTTCATCATAGGTAAGCAATGCAGGGGTGTCTTTGGTGGCTTTAGTAAAATTGCAAACGATAGACACAATGGGATCAACTTTTTTACCGTCGCGCCATCCGGCCGACTCAAAGCCGCCACACCAGGCACCGCCGCGTTTTGAATCGCGCGGATGAAAATCAAAATAGATTAAGCCCAGGTGTTTGCCATCGGCTTCTTTTACCTCATAGGTTTCCACTTCGGGAAAATATACCGGAAGGTTGGTCAATTTGTCAAAAGTGATGCCATAAAGTTTGTTGGCCACATAAAAAATACCGTTGATAGTATTTTCCAGGCTGAAATACGGTTTCATTTCGTTTTCATCGAGATCATATTTTTCTTTGCGTAATATTTCGGAATAATACCACCAATCCCAGGGCTGAATTTTGAATTTTCCGCCTTCTTTATCAACAATTTTCTGCAGTTCAACAACCTCATTTTTAGCCATTTTTAAGGCCGGTTCCCATAATTTAGCCAAAAACTCATTTACTTTGTCAGGAGTTTTCGCCATGTTTTCGTCAATTACGTATGCGGCATAACTGTCGAATCCCAGTAATTTGGCTTTCTGCACACGGAGTTTGGCAATTTTGGCAATCACCTCATTGTTGTCGTTAGTATTTCCGTTGTCGCCTTTCATAAAATATCCCCTGTACAGCTTTTCGCGCAGGTCGCGATTTTTGGCATAGGTAAGGAAAGGCAGCATACTGGGTTTGTCAATCGTAAATACCCATTTCCCATCGAGGTTCTGTGCTTTAGCAGCTTCGGCAGCAGCATCAAGAGAGCCCTGAGGCAGTCCGTCCAGGTCTTCTTTTTTGTCCACCACCATTTTAAAATTTTTGTTTTCGGCCAGCAGGTTTTCACCAAACTTGGTTGAAAGCAACGAAAGTTCTTCATTGATTTTTTTGAGTTCTTCCTGTTTATCTTTAGGCAGGTTAGCGCCGAGGCGTTCGAAATCGCGGAAATACTTTTCCACAGCACGTATCTGCTGTTCGTCGAGTTTCATCTCATTACGTTTTTCATATACGGTTTTGATACGTTCGAACAATTTGGCATTCATAAAAATCTCATCGCTATGCTTGGAATACATGGGCATGATCTTACGCTCTATAGCCTGTATCTGCTCATTGGTGGTAGATTCAGTGAGGTTGAAAAATACGTTGGATACTTTGGTAAGCAACAATCCCGATTTATCAAAAGGGAGTATGGTATTGTCGAATGTTGGTGCTTCCGTATTATTGACAATTTTGGCAATTTCTTCATTTTGTTGTTTCATGCCTTCAACAAAAGCAGGCATAAAGTGGGTGGTGTCAATCTTGTCGAAGGGTGGCACCTTAAAAGGAGTAGTATAATCCGAAAAAAACGGATTATCGCTGTTTTTTTTGCCTTTGTTACAGGCAAAGAAACTAACAGTGGCACAGGCCATTAGCATAATGATAATTTTTTTCATTTTTAT
>DAONFU010000036.1:0-17522 GCA_035403765.1 Bacteroidales bacterium | reverse complement strand
CAAAGGTATGGAAAAAAAGCTTAAACAGGTGCATTTGGCAGACAAAATGTATTTTTTTTTCCGAAAACTGCTAATTTGCCTACAATCTATTGCATATGATTAACTACAAATACTTATTTTTATCATTTATATGCATCGAAGTAATAATATTGTAAAAATTAAAACAATTATACTCGCATTTATATATATCTAAATCGTATAATTATAGATGGTTAAGATAAAAATCAATACTCTATACCTTTTCGAGCTTTCACACCCTGATAATAATAATGTTTTACTTCAAGCATTTCTGTCACCAAATCAGCCATTTCTATGATTTCGCTTGGAGCATACCTCCCCGTAAGAACCACTTCCACATGATTTTTTTTCTTTTTCAGAGTTTCTATCACTTCCTGATTTGACAATAATTCCAGGTGGATGGCAATAAAAATTTCATCGAGAATTACCAGATCATATTTGCCGCATGCAATCGAGTCCTTTACTTTTTTAAGCCCTTTCCTTGCCGCTTCCGTATCTTTCGTAGATGATTCCCTAATAAGACAACATCCCAATCCGAATTTTTTTATGGTTATCTGCGGCAGAAATTTCCGGATGGCCACCATTTCATTATAAGTTTTACCCTTAACAAACTGAGCAATAAATATTTTTTTGCCAGCCCCGGCCGCACGCAGCGCCAGGCCCAAAGTCGCTGTAGTTTTTCCTTTACCATTGCCGGTGTATATCTGGATATATCCTTTCATATCGTAAGCCAATGCAGTGTTATTTATATTTTGACCTGCTCACCTGAATTAATTTAAAGAATTTACAACCAACTTGCTGATTGATTGTTTTTTATCACTAACAATCCGGACAAAATATAAGCCATCGGGGCAAAAACCAAGATCGAAAGTACGATAACTATTGCATTGGCTATCGGAAAACACCTGCTGTCCCTGCATATTATAAATAGTTACTGTTGCTTCGGGAATATTACAAATAGTAAGTATGCCAGCACAGGGATTAGGGAATAAGGTAGCTTTTTCATGACATGGAAAAAATTCATCCATCCTGGTGGTAGTATTATCAACTCCGGCATAAACACAGCGCAAACGGTTAATGGTGTATAAAAATCCTCCGCAGTTTTCCCAGTAGCCATCGGTAATTCGAGTAGCCCATCTTTTCATAGTATAGATTTTATATAGCGAAGAAGTCCAAATATAATATGCCGACAAACCCATGTAGGTGCTGTCTAATCCGCAGCCGGTACCTTCATCATCATTGATATGTCCCACTTCCATATCCGTCGGCATACGCCAACCCTCTCCGTATTTATTGACACAATAACTCATATTGCTTGTAGCCAGTGTCTGCTGTTGCGAAATTTTCTGCAAGGTGCCTGTATTCTTGATATCCCCTGCATTAATAAGCTCCTCCCCATCCCATATATCATAGGTTCCGCTGTCGGGCAAAAACAGCGGATATGCCAGGCCTGATACCGGGCCATCGATGGTTGCAAAACAGTCATCATAATTACAATACGGGTTATTGTATTGCAGGGCAGCAGCATAAGTCATTCCCGCAACAGAAACAGGGCTGACAAAGAGCTTGCTCCTATTAAAATCATTAGGGGTTAAAATTGCTTGTTTGTCCCAGTTAAATGTGGTATCGCTGATATTGCCGCCAATGCCATAACCGAAAAAATAATTGATATGCACTTTTTTCCCATCAGGGATACTTGTCTTATCCGGTATCAGAATGTAATCGCCACTTTGATAAACTTTATTAAAAGTATCATAGGTGTAAACAGCCGTTCCATTTTTAATGGTTACCGGATTAAATCCAAGAATTTTTTCATAGTTATATGCCTCATTTCCATTGTCGTAATTGCTCTGAGCTACCACACTGGCGGCATAAAAAAGCCAAAGAAACACCAGACATTTTTTCATAGGCGCCTATTTTTCAGGTTTTCTTTTTCACATCGCCCTTTATGGTAAGGGTTACTGTTCTGTGGGCATTATCGTTGGAATTGACTGTAATAGTTTTGCTAAAAACTCCTACAGTATTGGTATTATATTTTACTTTCACGCTTCCCCTGGCACCAGGCTTAACCGGTTCTTTGGTCCATGTGGGTACTGTGCATCCACAGGAAGCTTTTACCTCAGTAATAATCAGAGGAAGCTTACCATTGTTCTGAAAGTTGAAAACACATTCGGCATTATCGCCTTTATAAATTGTGCCAAAATCATAAACCACTGTATCAAACACTATTACTGGCTTATTGACATCCTGTGAAAACAGGGGAAATGAAAAAACCATCAAAAAATAAAAGAAAATAATTTTTTTCATATCAATCAGTATTTTGTTTTTTTTTAAAAGAAAAATCTCTGAAAATACTAAGCCCAACCGAACAGGTGTTGGCCAGTTGTATCTTATTATAATATTGATATACAGGGATATCAGCCATTACTGAGACATTCCAGTTATCATTAATAGAAACGTTGATTTGTGGCACAAGAAAAAGTAAAACACTCCCGGAAGCATCGACAGTTTGCTTATAATGCTTATTTTTTTCTTTTATCTGATTTTTTAGTTGAACAATAAAGGTCCAATCTTTTAATTTCAGTTTTTCGAAAACAAAGTGTTTTGAAAAGAAAAACGAGGTAGAATAAAGTGTACCAAACAGGTAGTCTTGTTTGTTTTCAAAATACTTTTCGATACGGTTGGTCAGAAAAAATCGCATACCCTGAAATGAATATTCTTTGATTATAAATGCCTGAAAAACCATGCCAAACGATCCCGTTGATGCCTGTATATCAACAGGCAAAGTAACACCGTCCACCGCTTGAAAATTACGGGTAAAAGGGATATTGGCCCCTAGGCCACAGGAAATTTCAACGCGTTTATCCGCATTATAATAAAGCCTGGGCTTCATAGAGATCACTGCATTGGAAAGTCCATACCCCTTTAATTTCATATTGTTAAGCTTATAAACCTGGGTTTTATTTATATAATAACCGCCTTCGGCTTCTACAGTAAGTTGATCCAGAATACCATAACCTACAAGCAAGCCCAGGTAGTTATAATTTGCATCTTTGAGAATTCCAGCGTTACCTGTATAATTTTTATCGCCATTAAGATACCTGTGCGAATAAGAAAAACGGTAAAACGTACCAATACGGAAAGTGTTTTTGTTCATCACGCCCAGGTTAGCGGTACCACCCACGGGATTTCCCGCAGAGGCAAAACACTGTGCCCAGGCACTTTGCGTAAACATCATGCCAAAAATCAAACATATAAGGAACCTTCCCATCATAGAACCGTAATTGTTATTGTCTTTGTTTCGGTTTTATTGGATGCATTAGCAGTACATGATATCTGATTAGAGCCCGGTGTGCAGGTAGGCGCCACATAATCAACCACATTGCCCGAACCCAGAATATCTCCTGCGGTGGATGACCACTGAAAAGAAACATTTTCACCATCCACGACGGCCGTAATTTTTGTGGAATGACCGGTAATGATAGTATCATTTTCGGCTGTCAGACTAACAAAAGAATTTAATAAGCTATCCTCTTCTTCCTCCTTACATGCAGAAAACACACAAGTCAACGCAACTATAAGAATAATTAACTTTTTCATCCTTATTTGGTTATTGATTTTTTATACACCTCACTGATAGTCCATAACTTTTCGGAAAAGTATTCCATCGCCCGACCGTTGCATCTCCAGTGCGCAGGCACCTTCGCCAGCCATATGTGCCGTAAGGTGTTGATGAATGCATATATTCATACATTTTCACAGCACTGAAGTAGCCTCCGGGAATAGCGCAACCCGATAGCAGGGCTTCATATCCCGAAGAGCCGCCCACCTTGAGTTTTGTCCCCTGGTCGGTGCCTCTCCAGGTATTATAAAGGTTGGCTGTGGCCTGATCCATGCCAAGGATAATTTCCAAGTCAATCCACTCCTGATCGCTCGGGACATGCCAACCGCAGGGACAAATGCCCCGACTGCTTACAGTTTCGGTATATTCCATCATTTCGTCCCAGGTATATAATCCGCCATATTTTTCACACGAATCGGCATTATTAAATGCACAGTATTTTTCAATAGTGTCGTTATTAGTTTGAATTTTTGTTCCATGAACAATCTGACGACCTACATCCAGATTTTTAGCTATCCAGCATTGGCTACCAATCTGCACCGTAGGGTATTTTTTCCCGTCTCGGTAATCAATCAGAGTATCACCACATTGAAAGGTAAGTACATCAATTTTTGTAACATCAGAATAAAAAGGCAGGCATGTACCACTGTTCACCTTAGCCCGGTAAAAATAAGACTGCGAAGGTACCAAAGGAAAATTATTGCCGGTAGCTCCGCTAATATCTGTCCACGTAATGGTATCTGCTGACTGCTGCCATTGGAGGCCACCATATTGCATACCCTGCAATTCCAAAAATGCAGTATCGTTAAGATAAACAAATGTTTGCGCAGGCAAAACCCACGGTGCAACAATCAACAGAATTACTAATATTTTTTTACTCTGCGTTTTCATAAAGCTACTTAGTTAAAATCTTATAGGAGCATTTGGTTTTAGCTGAAAACAAATTCAAAATAACAATTTCGGGCAATTGCGAGGCAGGAAGTTCCAATTTTACCAGTCCATCATTCCTGACAGATTTATTTATTATAGTTCTCCCGAAAAGATCATTTACCGAAACAAAAACACTTTCGTCTTCACTGAAACCATCATTCAGTTTGATATATATTGTAGTGTTATCCGACAAATAATAAATTACATGGCTGTCACCATGATATTCATCTCCGGCGGTAATATTTGAAGAATCAATCAGTACATATATTTCGTCAGTCGCCGTACAATTTCTGCTATCGACAACCGTGAGCAAATATGTAACTGAGCTCAAGGGAGTTACAACCGGATTGGCCAGGGTACTATCATTTAGGTAATTGCCCGGAGTCCACAAGTAACTATATGCAGGACTGCCGCCTGATGCCGCAGGCATACCGCCAATAATATTTGAATCGCCAACAGGGATGTAACTATCTAACCCGGCATCAGCGGTTAGCTGGGTCGGCTGGTTAATATGGAAAACCACTTGTTGTTGTGCAAATATCTCAAATACAAGGCCATAAATCAATAATAGCAAAAATAGTATTTCTTTTTTCATAATATACTGATTTGGTAATACTAAAATACAAAATTTTAAATAATTAAATAGATTTATGATAAAATAATACTTCAAGCAACAGGTCGTTTATTTTTCGCCAACAAGATAAATTGCAATATATTAACCATATTTAAATCAGGCGTTCAGCTATCTTTTCAAAGGCATCAATAACAGCCGTATTATGTTGACTGTAGACACTTTTGCCATTTTCGGCGGCTTCACCAACTTCCATGACCAAAGGTATCTGTCCGAGTAGAGGGGCATTGATTTCCGCGGCTATTTTGGCTCCACCATTTTTCCCAAAAACAAAATACTGTTCGTCGGGATGTTTTTCGGGAGTAAACCATGACATATTTTCAATGATACCGATAATGGGGACATTCAAATCCTGGTTGGTAAACATGGAAGCCGCTTTACGTGCATCATTAAGCGCTATTTCCTGTGGTGTGGTAACAATAATAGCACCGGACAGGTCTATTTTCTGCATGGTCGTAAGCTGAATATCGCCAGTACCCGGAGGAAAATCCACTATCATATAATCCGTTTCTCCCCATAATGTATTTTCAAAAAGCTGCGTAATGGCATTGGCAGCCATAGGTCCCCGCCAAATTAATCCCTGGTTGTTTTTAACAAAAAAACCTATTGAAATCACTTTAACACCATATTTTTCAAGAGGCAGAATAATATCCTTGCCCTCCACCTGAGTTACTACAGGCATAAGCTCTTCCATCCCTAACATCTTTGGGATTGAAGGCCCGTAAATATCAGCATCCACTAGGGCCACCTTAAAACCCTGCCTCGCCAGAGCCACTGCCAGGTTGACCGACACGGTAGATTTTCCTACGCCGCCCTTACCCGAGGCCACCACAATGATTTTTTTCACATCAGGCAGAGTAATTTTCTCAAATCCAGCCATATCAGATAAATTTAATTTCGTTGATGATTTGCACGCCAGCCTGTTTAAAAAGGACACCAACAGGACAAGTGTTCATGGTATGTTCGAGGCATTTGGCAACTTTTTCTTTTTCTTCTGTTGTTTGAATCTGAAGGATAAAGTGAATATCAGTAATTGTTGGCGCATTATTCTTTTGTTCGGCATCCACTATTACTTCCAATTTTGAATAGCAAAGACGCATTTTTTCGGCTACCATGGCGAAAATTGTTCCCACGCATCCGCTGAAACTCATAACGCAAAGCTCAAGAGCCGTAGGGCCATTGTTGTTACCACCTTTTGCTTCGGGCAAATCGATTACCATGCTGTGATTTCTTCCATTGTCAACTATTGACTGGAAATTTTTTGTCCATTGTGTGATTGATTTCATTTTTTAAAGTTTAATTGTTATTTAATTTGTTTTTCGAATATCCATTTAAAAATTCAAGTTTATCCTTTTATTATTGAAATTGCCTTACATAAAAATTCATCCCATGATGACTTACCTGTTTGATTAGCTTTTTGTTAATCAACGACTCCAGAACTTTTCTGTCTGTTCTGTTTTTTCGCAACAGTTCTTCCATAGTATCTTCACGCACAGGATGTACGGCACAAATACTCAGGATATCACTTTGAATATTGCCCGTATATCCTATATTGGTACCTTCAAATCCGAGCAACAACACCACTTTGGAAATTTTTTCAGAAAATATCTGAAAAGCTTCTATTATTGCCTGCTCGTCGGGTTTTTGCACAAGTTGTAGCGCGGGAGGCCTTGTAGGCACCGACAAATATGCCGTTTCTGGTTGAATTTTAGCAACGATACCTGCAATTTGCTGAAATATGCCCGTAGTGTCATTAACAAAGCGGACAAGCATTGTTTCGGTCATGAGGTTTCCTTTAAACATCTCCGCAAACTTCATCACTCCGCTTATTACCTGTTCAAAATCCAGGCTGGCTACCGGCTTATTTATTGCCCTCCAGAGCACATTGTTTCCGGCATCGATTTTTACAGATACCCAATCGGCTTCTTTAATATCTTCGCGGACAGAGGCTTCGGAAAGAAGTGAAGCATTAGTAATAACAGCAACAGGGATGTTCAGCGTTTTCAATAAAGCAATAGACCGGCCGATATTTATATCCAGCGTGGGTTCGCCATTGGCAACAAATGTCAGATAATCAGGTTTATCATTCTCATTCAGCAATTCAATATATTGTTGTACATCCTTAAAAATAAATTCAGGATCATAATAACTCCTGCGTGTGGCACTCTGATTATGGGTTGCCCCTACCTGGCAATAAATACATGAGTATGAACATGTTTTAGGTGCGGGGATATTATTAATTCCCAAGCTCTTGCCTAATCTCCTAGATGTTATTGGCCCAAAACTTATCATTTGTTCTTTATTACCTGATTTCTATTTTAATATATTATTGTATATCAGCCGTATAGCATCACTGATCTTTGTGTTCTTATTATATTCTATAATACTTTTCTGTTGCACCATAGCATCGACAAAATCAACAGAAAAAGGCAGGCGGCCCGCAACAAAAATGCCTTTTTGGTTGCACCATGCCGAAATCTCATCGGCCATTTCCTGATTCAGGTCAAATTTGTTGATAATTATTGAGGGTTGTGCATTGAATTTTTGTACTATCTCAATTATTCGAGTCATATCATGAAATCCAGAAATTGTGGGTTCCGTAACTATTACCACCCTACTGACACCTGTAAGAGTGGATATTACCGGGCATCCAATACCCGGAGGCCCGTCGAGGATAATGGTATCCAGGTTGTTTTCATTGGCCAGTGATTTGGCCTTTTCGCGAACCATACTGACCAATTTCCCCGAGTTTTCTTCGCCGGGTGCCAGTCGTCCGTAAACCATTTGTCCGTTGCGGAAAGAGCCTGCAAACAACCGGCTTTTATCACTTTTTTCCATGCTGATAGCTCCTTCAGGACAAATTCGCGCGCACAAGAAACAACCATCACAAGAGGTTTCGGTTATCACGATCCTGTTATCGTGGGTACTTATTGCATCAAAACGGCATTGCGTAACACAAATTCCGCACATGGTGCAAAGGCTATGGTCTACCAAGGCTTTGTTGCCACCGATGTACACTATTTCTTCCTTTCGTTGCGGTTCGAACAGCAGGTAAAGATTGGCAGCATCCACATCGCAGTCGGCCAGAACAATTTTGGCACCTAGTGTTGCAAAAGCAGCACTGATACTTGATTTCCCTGTTCCTCCCTTACCACTTACAACGGCTATTTCCTTCATTTTGTCAAGTATAATTTTTTAATTTCGTCATAAGCAGGAATGTCATTTGAGTGCCATTTGGCCAGGATGGTACCCTTATGCAGCAATACCAGTCCGGGGTTAGCCCTGACAATAGTTTTCAGGGTAATAGGATCGGTAAGATAACATTCGTACCTCGCATTATTGGCTTGTTTAAACGAATTAATCTCGGTTTCGGAGGAAGAAGTCATGCAAATAAATTTATTGCCATCTTTAATTGCCTGGTTATAAATATCATTAATCAGCATTTGATTATCGGTCCTGGATTTATTAATATCATAAGCCACCAGCAGAAAATAATAAGACGTATCGGTAAGTACGGCATCGGTTATGTCATCACCAGCCAGAGATGTAATACTAAAGTCATGGATAGGTGGCACATATCCCTGTTTTAGGAGGCGGGGTTCGGAACTCGATAGGTATTTATATTTTGAAGTCTTCCCCCAGTAAGTAGAGTCCTTAGTATAAATTTTACTTTCGACAGTAATTTCTTTTCCCGCCACGGTATCGAGCAAAGTGAAATACTGTTCATATTCATCAGCCGGAGCATCTTTCGGAATTATCATTTTGTCAGGAATATAAGTTCCGGTTTTGTAAGGCCTGAAATCTATAACAGGAAGATGCTCAAGATTATAATAAGAAAAAACGGTGATAAATATTGCAACAGCACCAATAATTATCCATCCGGTTTTCGGGCGCAACCATGCTTTGAATTTTTTTCGATAAAGAAATGATATTATCACTAAAATCAAAATAAAAATATTCTTATAAAAAGTCTGCCAGTTAGTAAGTATTACCGCATCGCCAAAGCAGCCGCAGTCGTGAACAGGATTGGTAAGTGCCAGCCACAGCGTGAGGGGGGTAAAAACCAGCATAAAAAGCAGCGCACCCCAGTTAGCCAGTTTATTCTGTATTGAAAAAAACAGGCACGCCCCAATCAGAAACTCCAGACCGCTAAGTATAAAAGCGAGAACAAGGGCAAAAGTATTCAGCCATGGCATATTAAAAGCGTCGAAATAATCAATGAACTTGTAATTGCTTCCTAGCGGGTCAACAGCTTTTACAAAGCCTGAAAAAATAAACACGGCTCCGACGATGATTCGTGAAATTACAGCCGTAAGACGAACAAACTTTTGTTTAGCGGATTTCATTTTCTCCATAATCAATTGTTTATTAATTTGTTAGATATACTATTAATAAGTTCCACCAGTTTTTCTTTTAATGTTGTCATTCTATGGGCTGCTAACAAGCCTTTAGAATACAACATGGCAATCTGAGGGTCGTAAGGAATTTCCATCAACAATGGTATATGATTATTTTCCAGATAATTATACACATCGCGATTGCCAATCCCGGCACGATTAATAATTACGCCAAAAGACCTGTTCATCTGCCTGAGGGTTTCTACAGATTGTTTCAAATCACTAAGTCCAAAGGGCGTAGGCTCGGTAACAAGCACCACAAAATCTGCCGTTGCCGTGGTTTGTATAAAAGGACAGGAAGTACCCGGCGGAGCATCGAGTATGGCAACATCATTTGCCGGATCGATCTTATTTATCGCAGCCTTTATTAGTTTTACCGGCGACATTACCCCCACTTTCATGCGCGATTCAATAATCATACCGGTACGGTATCCATCTTCGTTCAACAACTCATTCGCACTTTGAGATCTAGCAGTACCTCTATCAGCATTACTAAATCCAAATTTGGCTTTTGGCTCATTTTGATCAAGTAAAGGTATCAGATATTGCTGATTTACGAGGAATGCAGCTATTTCACCCAGAGAAACACTTTTTCCCCTGATGGCATTAAAGTTACAAGCCTCAAAACATGCACCGCAGGCATGGCACAAATCATCTATCACCGTGATGATTTTTGCGGGCGGTATAATAAATATGGCATTATAATTACACCAATCATGACATTTACCACAGAAAGTACAGGCCGACCTGTTTATTTCAGGAATTATTTGATTAATGGTTTCCTTTTCAATAAGTTTTCTATCAAAAAATGCTGCGGCATTGGGGGCTTCTGCATCACAATCGATAAGAACAACCTTATAATTCTCAGCCATTAAAGAATAAAAAATATTGGTGGCAACCATCGTTTTGCCTGTACCTCCTTTGCCGCTGGCCACTGCAATTTTAATCATAGCTCAAACGGGTTTGTTCATCACACAGGATAGACTGAATTGCCTTTTGCCAAAATTCTCCTTCCCATGATTTCAATTCATTATGGGTAATAAAATATTGCTGCGGGATGGGATGTGTACCATAAATAATTTGGAGGCCAAATCTTTCTTTCAAAAATTTTTCAAAATAACTAATATTAGGACAGGGCGGATAACCCACAAACATACCTGTAGCTAAATGCACATGGGTAACATTATTTTTAATTAGTTCACGCGGAACAGATTCAATGCTGTACCCGGGACATCCCCCGCACGAACTATTAACGGCTATTTCTGCATCATAGTTTTGATAGATAGCAAAAGCACCTTCGCGTTTTTGAAAAGCCCTGTAGCATTTTCCGCCGGTACAGTTATCAAACCGGTTGCAGGTAATTATTCCTATTTTGATTTTTTCCATATGATTGATTAGGCTATTTGATAAGATAAATGATTACTATACCGGATACAATAAGTAAAAACTGCAGCAAGGAGTCTTGTACTTTTGTTTTTTTATGCATTTCAGGTATTAAATCGGCCAGTGCAATATATAAAAAGCTTGAGGCTGAAAAAGCCAATACATAAGGAATCAGCATTTTCACGTTATCTAAAAAATAAAATGCAGCAATCCCGGCAACTATGGCAGTACTTCCAGACAACATATTGTACAGTAGCGCTTTTTTGCGTGTCATGCCGCTGTGCAAAAGAATGCCAAAATCGCCCAGTTCCTGAGGAATTTCGTGCATTGCCACCGACAAGGTTACAAAAAAACCCATTTCGGGAGATGTGAGAAAGGAAGCCACAATAACAATTCCATCAATAGCATTATGAAAAGCATCCCCAAATAATATCATAGGTACCACAGCATGGACATGCCTTTCGCATTCCTTGTTCCGGCAGGTTCTCCATAAAATAAATTTTTCGAGAACAAAAAAGAAAAGTAATCCGGCCAGAATCAGTTTTAGCACCAGGGATGTCTGCATCATTTCGGAGGCCCTGGGTATCATACCCAAAAAAGCGGCTCCCAACAAGGTTCCCCCTGCCAGATATGTCAGGTACAAAGCCACCTTTTCGAGTTTGTTGTTATCCAGCAAAAATAACAAACTACCCAAGGCTATACTTCCGATACTTGCCGCTACTAAGGCTATCAACACGTATAACAATAACATAACTAATAATTTGCGTTATACACTACAAAATCGCCTTTTTTAACTTCTAACACTTCGGCTATCACCTCGCATTTTACCATCAGCAGAAAAAACACCCGGGGATCCTTATATTCTAATAAGCCTTCCAGATTCCCCTGTCCTTTGGAGATAATCAGATCGGCCTCTTCATACAATTTCTGAAACTGTCTGCTGCATTTTTTCACTATGGTTGATGGTGCGCCATGTCCGTTGGATACCACATCGGCCACCAGGTTCATGCCCACAGCTTCAGCATCTTCAAATGTGACATCATTAAGTATGGGTCTTCCCTTTACAACATAAGTTACATCATTATGCATGATAGTTTCAATAAAAAGTCTGTCGAAAACTATTTCACCGGCATTATCGCCCAGATATAAAATCTTTTTGGCCTGTGAAATTTTTTTCTTCAATGCCAGAGATTCATCTATTGCAAATTCAGAAGACAAAACCTTATGAATGGTTTCCGTAACATCAAAATTACCTGCTGCGCCAAAATCCATAATATTTCCGGCAATAGCCAGTCTCAATGCCACATTAAAAGGTTCCGGAGATTCCAGCACTTTGTTTTTCCACCTTACATAGAGCCCCATAGCTTCACTGTTGCTCTGGGCTTTTTCCGTTTCAAAAGGGTCATCCAGGCCTATCAATTCGCAGGCCCTCTCGTCGAGCCTCTGCTGTATTTCAGGACGTGACAGGCTTTTATATTTAAACATAACCTCGTTAAATAGCAGATGAAAATAAATCCTCTGATCTTCACCAACCTGATACTTATCAAAAAGCCTGTTATAATATCTGGCAAAACAATTTTTGCATCTAATGTCAATGGCCCTAGCTGTTTTAGTGTCCGCAATTTTCGTGTTCATGTCCGTCATGGTTACAATAATTGGCATTTAGCTGCAGTTTGTTTTCAAGAAAATCTGCCACAAGTTCTTGTGCATTTTTTATAGGTGCTCCTACAAATGCATTAATATTCTGCTGATTGAACAACATTATAGCTTGTTGTCCCATACCGCCGGCGATAACATCTGTTACCCCAAAGCTTGCTACCCACTTTGGGTATAATCCGGGCACATGTTCGGGGGGGATTACTTCTTCAATTCCTGTGATTACATTGTTTTCCACAGATACGATAGCGAATGTCTGGCAATGTCCAAAATGAGCACATAATACTCCGTTTTCGAGTGGTATTGCAATTTTTTTAATCATAATTAAATGTTTTTTTAAAAAGTTATTATTTTATCGCTGTCTGCAACCCATTCTGCCAGGGCTGCCATAGTTGATTTTTCTGCTCCTTCAAAATAAGGATGGTTTTTATAAATTCCGCAACGAGCCATGCATGTTCCGCACACTTTTACTGTTACCCCTGATAAAATTAAATCTTTCAGCATCTGAGATAAATTCTGATCATAATTTTCGGGTGGTTTGCAAGCATCACGTGCCATATCCACCGAATCGTTCATGAGAAAAATTCGGACTTCATGATTATTTTTTATCAAGGTGCCGGCCAACCGCAGTCCGTTCCAGTTTACATCTGTATTGTCGTAAGGTTCACGATTAAAAATTATCAATACTTTCATCAGTGGAGTTTTTATGGAGTAACATTTTATTTGTGTTGATAGTCGCTCATGGCTTTTCTTAAAGTTGTTACCGTCAGATGGGCACAATGAACTTTTTCTTCAGGAATATTTCCCAGATGTTCCAGGATATCCAATTCGTTAATATCCCAGCTTTCTTCCAGGGTTTTTCCAATGATCATTGAGGTAAGGGCTGACCCGGAACAAAAAGATCCGGCACACCCAATAGCTTGAAACTTGGCTTCAGTAATTTTTCCAGAAGATATTTTCAGAAAAATCTCGATGGTGTCGCCACAAGAACCTGTGTGCCGGCAGTATGCATCGGGATTTTCGATAGCGCCAACATTTATCCTGTTCTCGTAATACTCTATGGCTCTATCGGAATAACCTGAAGCTGTTAATAATTCTCGAATAGTACTCATATGTGGATGATAGTAGTTTTATTATTTAAGCTTTGCAAATCAATTAATTAATCCATTTATGAGCAAGATGTCGTGAAGTTTAGCAGTCTTTTCTTCGCTGAGAGGAGTTAGCGGCAAACGCAACCCTCCTGCCGGCAGTCCCATAAGATTTAAAGCTCTTTTGGCCGACATGGGATTGGTTTCCCAACGCAAAGCTTCGAACAAAGGATAATATTCATAGTGTATATTTTGGGCTTCGTCCATTTTGCCTGCCAAAGCCAGATCTATCATCTTTTTCATCACTTCGGGCACCACATTTCCGGCTACGGTAAAAGACCCTGCCCCGCCGAAGGATAATAAGGGGAAAGCTGTTGTGTCCTTGCCCGTGAACACACAAAAGTCCTCATCTTTGGTTAATAAAATTACTTTTGCCAGATGGTCAAGGCCTTTGTTTCCATCTTTAATCCCCACGATATTGGGATGTTTTGACAGCAGAGCTGTCATTCCCGGGTCAATTTCCACACAGGTACGGTCTTTGGAATTGTGCAGCAGGATAGGCACAGGTGAAACATCAGCCAGTTGTTCATAAAACTTAATTATCCCTTCGGCTTTAGGCAACACAAAAAAAGGCGAAAACACAGAAATATAATCGGCGCCTAGGTCAGCAAAAGCTTTCACTTTTTCTTTGGCGCGCCAAAGGCTGGAAGAACAGGTATCGGGCACCACCTTACATTTTCCGTTGGCTGTTTTTGCTACGATTTCGAGTACTTTCAGTTCTTCAGCGTCGGTAAGCAGAGTGTTTTCGCCGGTAACACCCAGGGGGGCAATCCCATGAATACCTGCAGCCACCTGCCGTTCAACAAGCAATTTAAGTCCATCCTGATCCAGTTCTCCCTTTTCGGTCCAGGGAGTTATTAACAAGGTATAAGCACCTTTTGTCATTTTTTTATTCATAATTTTTTTATTATTAATGATTCAAACATAAAATATCAACTCGGCTGGCTAAATTTTTACTTGCCTCACAAATTATGAGTATATTACCCCTCTGCGGGCAGTTAAAATGTTACCAACCTGGCAAACAATCATAAACACTGAAACCAATCTTTTGTTTAGAAGCCACCACGAAAACGGTTTTGCATTCCTTTGCCACTGCCTCTTCTCCATCCCATGCCAAAACCTTTACCCATCATGCAGCCCAACCCTCTTCCGCGAACCAAACCCCGGCCTGTAGCGGTAAAATTTTCGGGCGAGTTTTCCAGTGGCTTCACAGTTCCCAAATTTGATTGTTCTTTTGCCTTAGCAGCAAAATTAGTGCAGCGGCCCATACGGCGGCCTGTCATTGCTCCCTGGCCCATAGGACCTTTTTGATCAAAACCTGGCATTATTACCTCCTTTTATAAAAATTAATACTATTGTTTTCCTTTACCCATTCCTTGTCCTTTTCCTCCGCGCGCTTGCCCGCATCTGCCAACGCCTCGGGGTTTCGCATCATTATTTTCGGTATTTTTTGATCCGCTTTTACCTTGTCTGCGTCCCGTGCCGGATCCTTTTCCGGCAGGTCCTGTACCATCTTTGTTTGGCATAGTAATATATTTTATTGGTTAATCATTTCTATTACCTTACTTAGGGTTTTCTCCGTATCTTTCACAACCACCATTTGAATATTAAGATTATCAAATAAGGGTTTAACTTTGGTGCCGAATTCGCCCGAAATCACTTTAGTAACATTTTTTGATGCTATTAATTGAACCGAGGCCGGGCCAACACCACCCTGTCTGTCCTTGTTGGGATTAGCAATAAATTCTGTTGATTTGCTATCGGTATCATAAACCGCAAAAAAGGCACAACGACCAAATCGCTGATCAATAAATGAATTTAAAGAATCTCCTGTTGATGTAATGGCAATTTTCATATGATTTTGTTTTTAAGAGTTTCCTTTTATTAATTAATGTGATAATAATCCTATTAGTTCGCTTATTTTCTTTTGCGGATCCTTAATCACTATCAACTGTATCTTCAGGCTGTCGAGCAGTGATTTAATTTTGATGCCAAATTCGCCGGAAATAATCTTACTGACATGTCGGTTTGCAATTAACTCAACTGATGCTGGTCCGGCTCCTTCTTCAGCATTCTTATAGGGATTGGGTAAAAACTCAACAGCATGACTTTCTTTATCAAAGATAACAAAGTACTCACAGCGTCCAAAACGCTGATCGATAGTTGAATCCAAGGTGTTTCCCGTAGATGTGATAGCAATTTTCATAATTATTACCAATTATTGATATTTCTTTTTCTTCTTAATTCGCCCTTACAATGCGGGCAGACTTCCTGGTTGCATTGCACCCCCCTTTGGTGCTCCTTTTCGAAACCGCATTGGGGACAATAACATAAATCACTGCATTGCCCATAATCATCATTATTACCGGCACTATCATAATCAAACCTGCTAATTTTTCCTGATCCGCATAGAGGACATTCCTCAACCCCAGTTTCTCTTTCAGGATTATTAAAATAGCAACCACACGATTCGCAGCAATACCAATCGCTGTCAAAATATACTTTTCCTCCCTCGATAGAAATCTGTGTTCCTTCCACAAAAGCCTGTGCTATCTTTTGCCGGGCATGAGCATATATTCTGGTAAAAGTAGGTCTGGAAACTCCCATTGCTACCGAAGCCATATGGTGATTCAGCAAATCATAATCACATAATCGCAGGGCTTCATATTCTTCATATAATAAAAGAACTGGCTCTTGTTTCAGTTTATCTGTATCAGGCCCATAGGGCTTAAACCCTTTTATTACCGGGGGATTTAATACTTTTCTAATAATTTTTATTCGTGGCGACATAACAAATGAACTATTGTTCACCGCAAAGATAATGAACTATTGTTCATTTGCCAAATTTTTTTTTATTTTTTTTATTGTAATCAGATTTCGATTAAAATTTGGGGCTGATTTTCATGTTACTAAAACATAAAAAAAGAATTGTACAGAAAATGGTTTCCTGGCCACATAAATGCAATGCTTATGCATTAACAATTACAACTCAGATAAACCTGTTATCAGATTTCCTTGATTTTTCGGGGTGCTTATTTTGAAACCAGCCAACACGGGTGGCTTTGCGATGATCAAAATACGGGATATAAGGTTTTATATCAATTAGCGGCGTATCGTTGACCATATCCACATCATCGATGTAAAGAATATTTTCAGCGCGATACAATAATTTTCAATGGAGAATCCAATAAAATTGGGCCGTAAAGGGGCTCTGGTGGCAAATACTCCGTTGGGTTTACTATCCATAAACGGAACCACTTCCAGAGAATAATCAGCAGCCTTATAAAAATGATACAATAATAGAATATGTGAGAAACCTTCGATATCTTTTAACCCAGACACAAACTCCTGATTCAGGATAATCTCACCCTTAATTCCTTTTGCCATACTGCTTTGTATAGGCATTCCCTCAAAAGATTTGAAAGGCGTTTTAATTTTTCCGATGTAGGTAAAATTCACTTTTTTCCCTTTTCAACCAAGCCTTGCTTCTTATCTCTACTAATTTGGTAAATAATAATTTCTGTTGAGTTACATAAAGGGCAGATAATCGGGACTGCAGATTTTCCGGGACATGTAAAATGACTTAAGCATTGTTTACATTCATACCAATCACTGTCAAAGTACACCTTACCTCCTTCTATCACAATGACACGGCTTTCGGCAAAAGCTTTTGCCAACTTTCGCCTGGCGCTTTTATATATTCTGGTAACAGTAGGCCTGGATATGCCCATTATTTC
>DAONFU010000035.1:3703-17825 GCA_035403765.1 Bacteroidales bacterium | reverse complement strand
AATACTGGTCAATATCCACCCACCAGCCTTCGTAGGCTTCGCCGGTATTGATATCGGACATACCATCGAGCATATCGGCAATCACTTTGTAGTTATGGCTTTTGTATAAGTTGACATTAAGTCCGCCGGTAAAAAAGATATGATTGTTGATTTCGTAATTAAGATGGCTAGATAAACCGCCCTGTACATGGTCGAGACGGCGTTCTTCGAGGATGTATTTAGCCTGGCCGCCATTAAGATAGCTGAGGTAGTTGGTCTGATAAAGCCTGTTCCAGTTGATCTGGCTGAAGCTTTCATCATTTTGCCATGCTTCGGTAAGGGCCTGAACCACCATCGGATTGGCAGGCTCGTCCAGGTCTTTGTTTTCCTGATAACTTGGAAGGTATCTGTAATAATCAGGGCGGGGATCAGCGGCATCATACCAGTTAAGTGCCGTGGTTCCCATGCGGCCAAAGCTGGTACCAATAGTGGTGGTAAGTTTCATCTTGTCGTTGATATCAAAATTATGCGAGAGCAAAATCACGGGTTCGTGGGTAGTTCTTATCCTGGAATTCCTAACTTCGCCGTTCTGCCATCCCCAGTTGGGGTTATAATAATTATCACCCAACAGGTCGTACACTTCCTGAACAGCAGCGGACTGCATCCCTCTTTTGGCGGGAGCTCCGAAGCCGGTAAAAGAAATGTAGTGTTTTTTTCCAATCTTTTTTTCTACAGAAAGAAAATAGGAATAGGCATCGTAAGAAGTACCTTCCACAAAGCCAAATTTTCCCTGACGGGTTGACAAGGACACGGTGGCTGCCCAGCCATTCTCCATCATGCCCGTGGAGGCGGTAACCATGGCGCGGTGCTGATACGAACGGTTAGAAAATGCGTAGGAAGCTTTTATCTGTTTGCGCTGATGCGACGCCCTCACATCCAGGTCGGTAGTACCCGCCAGGGAGCCAAAGGCAAATCTTGAAGGACTTAGTCCGTAAACACTTTCTTTATAGCGTGTGGCATCGTTAAGGCCGCCCCAGTCAGAATAATTCGGACGTCCGGTTTCCGGGTCATTCATAGAGAGGCCGCCGATAGACACCTCGGAATATTCGTTGTCGTATCCCCGCGGCCGAAAATAACCGGCGCTCAAGGTATAGCCGGCAGTGGACACAAAGATATCATTGGCCGAATGTAACAGCCCGCCGATGTATTGTTCCTTAATATCATCTTCCGATTCCACAGCACTGGCAGACACCTCCGACTGATACAAAGCTGCTTTTTCGAGACCACCGGCTTTCAACTGTATCATACCAAGATTCATATCGGGAGAACTTACTTCCACAGTCATCGTTTTGGTTTCATAACCTTCCATATCGAAAACTATTTCGGCAGGGCCATAACTTATTCCAGGCATTTCAAACCTACCTTCGGCATCAGCACGTGTCTGTTGCATTCCGATGACAACTTTGGCGCCTGCCATGGGTTTTCCTTCAGCATTGGAAACCGACCCTCTCAGGGTTGAATTTTGTGCCTGTACGTAAATTGCCATAAGGACTACAAGCAAGGTTAGAAATAGCTTTTTCATCATGTTTAGATCACTTAGTTTTTAAAAGATTCCTTTCTGATGTTTTTTCGAAACAAAGGATTTACTATATTATTTAACGGAAAAAATCCCTGCAAAAAAACTAGGCAAAGGTACTTAAAAAACATTTATTTGAATTATTTTCTGTTCAATTTTGGCAAAAGAAGTAATTTTGTTACAAGATATGCCATACAAAAACCTGAAACCATGATTAAAAAAAACCTGACTTTAGCCCTTATCTTCCTGATTAGTTTTACATTATATGCACAGGAAAAAAAACTCAATATTGCCATCGTAGCCTTTTACAATGTGGAAAACTTGTATGACACTATCGACGACCCTATCAAAAATGATAATGAATTTCTTCCGACGGGGACACAAAAATGGAATACTGATAAATTTAACTTAAAACTACAACGTATATCGGAAGTGATTTCAAAAATTGGCCAGGATGTTGTTCCCGATGGGCCAGCCGTTGTCGGACTATCAGAGATAGAAAATCGTTATGTTATCGAACAACTGATCGAAACCGAAAACCTCAAATCAAAAAACTATGGTATTGTCCATTACAATTCTCCTGACCGGCGTGGGGTTGATGTGGCACTGATTTATCAGAAAAACCGTTTTGAACTGGAAGGCAGCAGGCCATTTACATTGAAATCTTCAGACACTTCGTTTCGCACCCGGGACCAGCTGCTGGTATGGGGCAAACTCGACGGCGAAGAAATGTATTTTCTGATTAACCATTGGCCTTCGCGTAGCGGCGGCGAACAACGCAGCGCACCCCGACGTAAAGAAGCCGCCCTGCTGGCAAAACATATCACTGATTCATTATTTGCTAAAAACCCCGACACCAAAATTTTCATTATGGGTGACCTGAACGATGACCCCACCAATGCCAGCATCCTGAAACATCTTAATGCCAAAGGGAACCTGCAGGATGTATCACAGGGCGGCCTGTATAACCCCATGTATAAACTTTTTAAAAACGGTGTAGGCTCCAATGCCTACCGCGACGCCTGGGATTTGTTTGACCAGATAATTGTTTCACATGCGCTCACCGGCACCGATTACAGTTCTTACAAACTGATAAAAGCCAAAGTTTTTAACGAACCTTTCCTGCAACAAAAAACAGGGACTTTTACCGGTTATCCATGGCGCACCGCTGCCGGAGGGCAATACATTATGGGCTACAGCGACCACTTCCCTGCCTATGGGATACTGGGACGCGAAGCAAAATAGTTTTTTGAATATAAAACCGGCACCCTGCGGCCAGAAAATATAAATTTTATGAAAAAAACATGCATAACGGCAGTATTTCTGTTGTTATTTGCGGCTGTTTCGGCACAGACAAGCATTTCGGCTGATACACATTTATTTTTTGCTGACCTGAAAACCAAACAGACACAAAACAACAACTACCTCCACGAATATTTTCAAAAGAAATATCCTATTAGAGTAGTGAAAGACAAATACTACCTTGCCTGTCTGGCGAAAACAAACGACAATTATAATCCACAAACCCTTGTAAAATTGGGCATTATCCCCGGTTCGAAAACAGGAAATATTATTACACTGCAGATTCCCTTAGAAAATTTCAACGAAAATATTTCTATTCCCGGCATTACCTACCTGGAAATTGCCGCCAGAGCCCAGCCATTCCTCGACAGGGCCATACCAGACACCCGCACCGACAGTGTCTGGCAAGGCATTGGGCTCCCTCAGCCCTTTTCCGGAAAAGACGTACTGATTGGGATCACTGACTGGGGGTTTGACTACACCAATCCTATGTTTTACGACACCACCCTTTCGCATACACGCATCCTAAAAGCCTGGGACCAATGGCGCACAGCAGGTCCGCCACCTGCAGGATACACCTATGGTACAGAAATTTCGGGAGAAACCAATCTGTTGGCGGCACAGTGCGATACTTTTAATGTGTACGAATGGGCTACCCACGGTTCGCATGTGGCGGGTATCTGTGGAGGCAGCGGCGCTGGCACCATTTACCGCGGTATTGCCTACGAAGCCAATTACCTGATGGCTACTTTCCTTGTAGATATGGCAGCGGTGCTGGATGCTTACAACTGGATGTATGATTACGCCAGCAGCGAAGGCAAGCGGCTGGTTATTAATCAAAGCTGGGGATTGTTCTGGACAGGAACGCTTGACGGCACATCGCTGCTGAGCCAGGCCATCGATACCCTTTCTGCTGCTGGTGTGGTTTTTGTTTCGAGCGGCGGCAACAACGGCAACGAATATTTCCACCTGAAGCACACATTTGCAAGCCCCGCCGACACAATGAAAACACAGGTCGAATTCGACTATTATTCATATTACCCCAATATGTGGGGACAGTCGGTATCTATCTGGGGTGAGCCGTTCCAGAGTTTTGACATCTCGGTGAAGGTGCTGAACAACCTCAACCAAATTATCGCTTCTTCACCCGAATTTTCAACAAACAACGCTGATGCATATTTTCAAGACTCCCTGTTCATTGGCTCCGATACCATATTTTATAACCTTGCCTGCGATTCGGCTCACCCGCAGAACAACAGGCCTCATATGCGCCTGAGAGTTCGCAACCTGAATACATCACTATATAAAATAGGCTTGTTTGCCCGCGCCGATTCGGGAACCATTCACTGCTGGAACCTTATTGAACTCACCAATGATGTAGGCAACTGGGGTTCACCTTTAAGCGCCCTGCTTGACGGGTGGGACAACGGCGATTTGTATTATGGCATTGGCGAGCCGGCCTGCACCAAAAGCGTAATAACCGTGGCTGCCCATCTTTCGGAAAAAAAACTAACTAACGGAACCATTGTCGGCGGCACCATAGCCAATTTCTCCAGCTATGGACCCACTTTCGACGGCCGGCTTAAACCGGATATTTCGGCCCCGGGCGTGGGCGTTGTTTCTTCAGTTTCTTCATTCACTAATCAGGCATTGTCTGCACCTACGGCATCCATAAATTTCGGAGGAAGAACCTACGATTTTGTTCCTTTTTCGGGAACATCCATGTCGTCACCCATGGTTACAGGCATTGTGGCGCTTATGTTGCAGGCCAATCCCACCCTAACACCTCAACAGATAAAAGAAATTATCATCGAAACTGCCCGTGAAGACAACCGTACCGGCAACATTCCCGACACCGGAAGCTACGTATGGGGCTGGGGAAAAGTGCACGCCTGGAGGGCCATAAAAACAGCTTATGCGGGCATCAGTGAGCCTGACGGAAATAATGAACAGGTGCTTGTTTGGCCTAACCCTGCCAATGATGCAATATATCTTATGAACGAAAGTGCATTCAGTCCGATGAAGATAAAAATCTATAACACTTTCGGCAGTATGGTAGCTTCTCATACCATAACACAGAATACGTTAAATGTTGGCCAACTGCCTGCCGGGCTCTATTTCCTTGAAATTATTTCTGCAAACAACACCAGCATGGTAAAACTGGTAAAACAGTAAAAACTGGGGTTTTGCGTTTTTTGGACTAATTGGTTATTAAAGAACCAACTGAATCATCCCGTTACGGTTTTTGGTTTTTCCGTCAATGGCCTGATACGACAGCACATAATAATAATAAGCGGCAGGCATCAGGGTGCCATTATAATAGCCGTCCCATTTTGCATCCACATTGGTTGATGAAAACAGTTTAAGGTTTTCATTATCATAAATGTTGAGCAAAAAATTTCCGGAGGAGGTGTTCGCAAAATACGGGTGCCAGTAATCGTTCACCCCGTCGTTGTTGGGCGAAAAAGAATTGGGAATATAACAATCGCTGCCCGAAAAAAGAACCAGCACCGCATAATCGAATTCGTTGTCGTGGGTGGTTACCTTCACCGAATAATTACCTTCCTGAGTAATTGTAATCATAGGCGTAGTGTTAAAATCCGGCATCCACTGATAGGCCACCGCACCAGGAGCGGTAGCGTCCAGAGTCAGCACGGTATTTTCGCCCATGGTAAATACGCTATATGCTGAATTTACTTTTAATGTATCATAAAGCGTTTCGGATGGAGGCACATCCTGCTTTTTACAGGAAATAAAAACTCCTATCAGGATAAATATCAATAAAGCAGGCGAAAATAACTTTTTCATAAGGAAAAACTAATACCATTAATTGCCAAACTGCAAACGCACATTAACTCCGGCATAATCAATAATTCCGAAATTATTCATGAGTACTTTGCTCATAGGAATTCCGCTGCGGATATTGATAATGACATTATCTTTCATGTTAAATCCCAGCACCAGTCCGGCATCTTTCAGATTACGGAACTCAGCACCAAAAAGCAGCCATTTTTTGTAGGTAAATAACATCCCGGGCGAAAAATTAAATGTTTTTTCGTTGTATCTTAATTCTGCAACAGGCAACATGCCAAAGTAATCGTTTATGGAATAGTTATATCCTGCTGACAGCATATATTCGCGGGGTATGTTATACTCGCTGATGATACCCAGATTTGGCGAAGTCAGGTGTATAGCAGAAACTCCAGCATACAACGACTTCCAGCTATACCACACGCCGAGTCCTATATCCATGGAATTCTTGTTTGTCTTGCCGGGAAATGCTTCGGAAGTGCCAAAGACAAAACCATGGTTAGCATCGATCATATCCGGGAAACTGAGGTTGTCGGAGTTTATGCCGCTGGTAAAATACGACAGGGAAGCGCCCACCCGCAGGTTATGGTATTTGGCAAGGTTAAAACGATAAGAAAAAGTAAGGTCCACATTCATAATTCCCTCTGCAGCACCGATAAAACGTTGGTAATTGATGCCCAATCCACAGTTTTTCCTTTTTCCGAAGTTAAAATCATAAGCAAAACCATACTCGAATGGCACGTTAAAATTGTTTCCAGGCCTGTACAAAGGTTTATATACCATGGTGGAAACTGTAATAGTATGCCGCTGATTGTAACCCGTATAGGCAGGGTTCAAGGCAATGGCATTTACCACACCCACCTTATAGTCTGGCAGTGCTTCAGGATTTTTCTTGAGTTGACTCTTGTTTTTATTGCTTTGTCTTTTGTTTTCTTTAGCGTTGGCTTGTTTAGTATTATAGTCATCCATCACTGTGGACTGTCCCTGATTTTCTTCTGAAAGGGTGGTATCCAGCTCTGCCTCGCTGTAGCCCGCAAAAAGCTTGTCCTTATCCGTGATGGCAACGTTGTTTAGAGCAGCACGTGTTTCTTCACCTATATTGGGATAATCCACTTTCACGCCATTCACAAAGTTCGCATCATCAGCCTTCTGGACTAAGGGATACTCTTTTTCCGTCAGAAAGAGGTTATCTAAATTATTATCAGGTATTTGTACCTTTACTGCTGCGGAATTAGACTTAATATTATCGGTTTTGTTGTTGTTTTTAGTTGGAAGAGTAGATTTAGTATGGTTTTGAGCAGTTGTTTTTTCGTTGGATGGTCTGTTTACGGCTTGTACGTTATTAGTTCCTGACACATTGTTTAGTCGTTCTGCAGGCTGGGGTTCTTGTGCTTCGGTCAGGTCTTTTGTATCCTTTGGCGTCACAACCTGGTGGTTGAAAGAATTTTGATCGGTAAGCTGGCTGTTGGAAATGGCTGAACTGGTAGTCAGTTGTCCGCTGGCAAGTTCGGCCTGTCTTGATCTTTCCAGTGCTATATAAGTAACAATACCCGAAGTAATTAAAAATACTGCGGAGATAATCATTATAATGCCGGAGATACTTTTTCCGGTAGTTTTCAAGCCGGTATTCCCCGGGTTAGCCAGTGCCGATTTCATCATTTGCCAGTGTTCGGGCACATAGGGAGGCTCGTACTCGCCAAGTTTTTTGTGGAATAAGTCGTCTATTTGATTTTTCTTATCCATTTATGATAGCCTTTTTGGAATTAAGTTTTTGTATTCGGTTCATTAGTATCCGGCGGGCATTCAATAAATGCCACTGGGAGGTACTTTCGGTGATGTTCAGTTTATCACCGATTTCTTTATGGTTATAGTTTTCGAAGACATACATATTGAATACGGCGCGGCTTGCCGGTGGCAGTTCCTCTATCAACCTGATAAGGTCGGCTTCGCCAAGCCTGCTGATAGCGTCGTTTTCGATATGTACCGAATCGTTGTTAATATTGAGAGGTACCGTATTATTGTAGCGATTTTTTTCAAACCGTATTCTGTCCAGCGCGGTATTAACCATTATTTTGCGTATCCAGGCGCTGAGGTACTCTCCATCGCCCTGATACTTATCCATATTCTGAAAAACTTTCAGAAAGCCAGTATTCAGAATTTCCACAGCATCATCGCTATTCTTGGCATATCTCAAGCAAATATTCATCATCGCACCATAATACATTTTATATAACTTTTCCTGAGCAAATGAATTTCCTTCCCTGCATAATTTTATCATCTCCTTCATATCTTTCCCGGGATTCATATGCTCACTTTAATTATAAAACGCATCCTTTTATAAAAAACTTGGGTACGGGGTATTTTTTTTACCGTCTGCTATTTGTTTATTACTATTATCTCTATCAAGCAGTATTTTACACAAATGTACAAAAAACAATTTATTTTTTGTCATTATCAGTATTTTGAGTAACAACAAGCTCTTTCAATTCATTAATAAATTCAAATGAAATATAATTATCATAACTCTTGCACACATTGGTAGCAAAAAGGATAGCAGTATTAATCATTTGTTCGTATTTTTCAGGAGAGAGGTTACGCAAATTGCTTTTGCAGATATTGTTTTTGTATAGCCAATAAGCCATGCCTGCCGTAAACGTATCACCGGCGCCCACGGTACTCACCGGTTTTACCCCAATAGCATCATAATGATGCTGATAATCAGCTGTATGCAGATCAACGCCATAGCGATTCCGGGTATAAATCATGGAGTTACATCCGAGGTGGTCCAGCACCGAAAAAGTTTTTTCTGCATCCTCCGTATGAAAAATGTTTCTGAAATCTTCGTCCGATCCTTTGGTGATGTCAGCAACAGCAATATTTTCTTCGATAAAGGGTTTGAGCTGATCCAGCATTTTAAGATGCGCCAACCTGAAGTTAGGGTCATACACCACGATGGCGCCTTTATTATTAGAGTTGTGGATGAATTCAGAAACCATTGACCTGATTTCGGGCTTAATGGCGTAATAAGATCCGAACATCAGCAAATCGTCAGGCTGCAATTCCGGAAACCTGATATAAGGTTTATCTTCTATCCTTATTTTATAAAAGGAATAATCAGCATTATTTTTTTCATCGAGAAAAGCCAGGGCTATACGCGATTTGGCATTGGTGTACATGGTAATGTAAGAAGTATCTACATTGTTTTCTTCAAGAAATCTTTTGATGATGTTGCCCACCCTGTCGTTGGCAAAATCGCCCACAAAACTCACCGGCAGTCCCAGGCGTCCGAGCGAGATGGCAACATTAAGCATAGCTCCGCCGGGTTTAGCTTCAACAGGTTTTTCATCTTTAAAGATAATATCGTAAACGGCTTCGCCAAAACAATAGATTTTTCTCATGTAATTTTTGTTTTCAAAAATACATCTTAAAAATGAAAAAACTAAGATGATGAATTAATAATTCTCAGCCAGGGGCTAACGAGCTGTCAATCTTTCGAGTACGGTAGTTATCAATTTTTCCATCAAAGGTTTGTAATCTTTACTGAATTGCTTTGCAATACGGTTTGCGATGATTACACAAATGGTGAGTGTTTCGTGTCCGAGGATTTTTCCCAGGCCATACAGGGCCGATGTTTCCATCTCGAAATTGGTAATCCTGTTATTATTGAATGCAAAAGCAGTCAGCTTTTCGTTGAGATCGGGAATAGCCAGTTCGCCCCGGAGTTCTCTTCCCTGGGGGCCAAAAAATCCGGGAGCGGTAGCCGTAACACCCTGAATCATATCAAAAGCTACTTTGTTGAGCAAGCCATCAGAAGCTTTAATGATATATGGTTTGGCGAGAAATCCGGGCCAGTTTGTTTGTTTAACAAACTCATCATTCATCTCATTTTCAATAATTTCCGATGTTTTTTTATAAAAATTCAACACGCCATCGATACCAAGTCCATAGGCCGAGGCCACAAACGAATTCACGGGAATATCTCCCTGCATGGCGCCGGAAGTTCCCAGTCGGATGATATTCAATTTTCGGTGTCCGGGTTTGGGTATTCGTTGATTCAGATCGATATTGGCAAGGGCGTCGAGCTCGTTTACCACGATATCAATATTGTCGGGGCCCATACCCGTGGACAATGCAGTGATTCGCATATTATTCAAATATCCTGTATGTGTGACCAGCTCTCTGTTTTGAACTTTTATATCTATGCTGTCGAAATGTTTTGATACCGAGGGTACTCTGCCCGGATCGCCCACCACTATGATGTTATCGGCAATTTCTTCCGGGTGCAGATTCAGGTGATAAATCTTTTTATCAGCAGTTAATATCAATTCCGATTCTTCAAAATATGTTTTCATACAATTAAATATAATACTATCTTTGCGGCGCTTTACAACAATTTTTAAAAAATATTTTCTTACGCCCGATAGATAAAAATCATTTTTTACGATAGCGGGTTTTAAACTATTATTACAAACTGTACAAAATTATAAATATTTATGGAAAATTACAGAAACATTTTAGTTCCTTATGATTTCAACGAGCAGGCCGAAATAGCCCTGGGTCAGTCGTACAATCTTGCACGGATGTTACAGCTCGACATCATATTGCTTTACGTACACGAAGAAAGCAAGATGTTCGGAAAACTATTTTCAGCAGATCAGTCGGACGACATGATGAAAAAAATTGAGGCCGAACTTGCCGCCTTTGCCGAACAAAAATCAAAAGAAACCGGCCTGACGATTACCCACATGGTGGCCCGTGGCAAAGTTTATTCAAAAATTACTGAAGTAGCGGAAATGGTTCAGGCCCAGTTTATCATTTTAGGAAAAGAAAGCAGTATTAATACCTTAGAACCTAACGTAGGCGCCAATACCTCAAGGGTAATCCGTAACGCCAAATGTCCGGTTATTACCATCAGTGCCGACACGCACTACAACGGATGCCGCAGTATTTTGCTACCCATCGATTTGACACAGGAAAGCCGTCAGAAAGTTAAATGGGCCATAGAACTCGCCAAGAGGTTTAACGCTACCGTGAAAGTTCTCACCATTTTATGGTCGGTAAATCACAAAGACATAAAAAACCAGCTTCTGGCAAAAATGGCCCAGGTCCAGAAATTTATTCAGGAACGCGATATTAATTGCACGGCCGAGATGATTGAAGCCGAAAACGAATCGGATATGGTGCCCTCCCTGCTCGTATATGCCAAACAGCAGGGCGATATTGACCTTATCCTCATTATGACCCAACAGGAAACCGGACTGATACCTTTCTTCGTGAACTCTCACGCCTCCGACATCATCCGCAGATCGGATTTTCCAGTCATGTCAATAGTTCCCAAAGACCTGGGCGAAACGCTATCCTTTAAATGACAGCTGCGGTCATCAGTATTGGGGATGAGTTGCTGATTGGTCAGACTGTCAATACGAATGCTTCTTTCATTGCTGCTGAACTGAACCTGGCGGGTATTCAGGTAAGAAGCATTTTGACCATCGCCGACGAAAAAAACGAAATCAGCCATGCGCTGCAACAGGCTTCGCGGCAGTCGGGTATCGTCATCATCACTGGCGGCCTGGGGCCTACCAACGATGATATTACCAAAAATACGCTTTGCGAATATTTCGGGTCCACATTGATTTTACACAAGCCATCGCTGGAAAATATCCGCAAATTATTTTATCAGCGCGGTATGAAAATTACCACCGTAAATCGCAACCAAGCCATGGTACCCCATAACTGCACGGTGCTAAAAAACACCCTGGGCACAGCCCCTGGTATGTGGTTTCAGAAAGATAACATACATTACTTTTCCTTACCCGGCGTACCTTTTGAAATGAAAGCCCTGATGACAGACGGCGTCATCCCGCTGCTGGCCAAACTCAATATTTCAACACCTATCATCCATAAAACCATCCTCACCACTGGCATTGGCGAATCGGCCCTGGCCGAACTTATCAGCGTGTGGGAAAACAAGCTTCCCAGCCCAATCAAACTGGCCTACCTGCCCGAACCAGGCATTGTAAAACTCAGGCTGTCGTGCTATCACGCAGGGTCTGTTGAAACGAAAAAAGCTTTTGACGCTGAAGTAAAAAAATTAAAAAAACTCATCCCCGACCTGATCTTTGGATATGAAAACGACACCCTGGCATCGGTTACAGGCAAATTACTGCAAAAAAAACAAGCCAGTGTTGCCACAGCCGAAAGTTGTACCGGCGGACTCATTGCCCACCTGATAACGGAAGTTCCCGGGGCATCCGCCTATTTTAAGGGTTCGGTTATTGCTTACCATAATGACATAAAAACAAAAGTGCTCGGCGTAAACAAAAACCTCATCGAGAAACATAGCGCTGTGAGTGAAGAAGTGGTTCGTGCCATGGCTTCCGGTGTCCGGGAACTGATGCAAACCGATTATGCCCTGGCAGCCAGCGGTATTGCAGGCCCTGATGGCGGCACTCCCGAAAAACCAGTTGGGACAGTTTGGATAGCCTGCGCCACCCCCGAAAAAACCCTTACCCAAAAACTTTCGCTCGGCAACGATCGCGGCCGCAATATCAGGCGGGCGAGCCTCGCTGCCCTGAATATCCTGAGGAAGCAACTTTAGTTGGAGACAAAAATGTTCGACTCCGCCGGAGTCGTTGTTTGTTGCTTTAAACAGTTTTTACCAATATTTCACTCCTACGGAGTAACCTGATTGCGTCTGTTTTATTGATTGTTCAGTTTTGCGAAGTTTGAAAATCGCACCAAATATTTTATTTTTCAAAAATGTTATTCACCTCCAATACGGATGAAATTTATTTTATCTTTGACAAAATGGAAATTTTTATAAAATATCATTGATCATGTCACAGGAAAAATTCATAGAGCAGGTTCAGGCCGGATATACTTTTTCGGGCAAAAGCATTGAGCTTGGCGGAGCCATGTATGATAAAAAAGCTATCCCCGGACTCCTGGTCAGGCTGCCGCTGGCCACCATCAACCGTCACGGCCTTGTTGCCGGAGCCACAGGTACCGGTAAAACAAAATCCATACAGCGCATTTCGGAATCTTTATCGGAACAAGGTGTCAACGTCCTGTTGATGGACATCAAAGGCGATGTCAGCGGTATCTCAAAGGCAGGCGCCGAAAACCCCAAAGTCAAAGAACGTATGAACCTGATAGGCCTGCCCTGGACTCCCTGTGAATATCCCACCGAACTGATGACCATCTCGCACGAAAAAGGATTGCGCCTGAGAGCTACCGTTTCAGAATTCGGGCCGGTGTTGTTTTCCAAAATCCTGGAACTAAATGAAAACCAGCAGGGAACAGTGGCCATTGTATTCAAATATTGCGACGACCACCGGCTGCCACTGCTTGACATAAAAGATTTTCGTGCCGCCCTGAATTATGTTTCGACAGGTGATGGCAAAAAGGAAGTTGCGGAAAATTACGGACTGATATCTCCGACCTCTGCGGGTGTGGTGATGCGCAAACTGCTGGAACTGGAACAACAAGGTGGCGACCTGTTTTTTGGCGAGAAATCCTTTGAAGTAGAAGACCTGCTTCAGAAAACCAGCGACGGCAAGGCATACATCAACATACTGAGACTCACCGACATCCAGGACAGGCCGAAACTTTTTTCGACCTTTATGCTTTGCCTGCTGGCAGAGATATACCACAAATTCCCTGAAATTGGCGATAAAGGTGAACCCAAACTGGTCATTTTTATTGATGAAGCCCACCTGATTTTTAAAGAGGCCTCCGACGCGCTGATGGACCAGATAGAAACCATCATAAAACTCATCCGCAGCAAAGGCGTAGGTATTTTTTTCTGTACCCAGGCGCCTACCGATATTCCGGCCATTATACTGAGCCAGCTTGCCACCAAGATACAACATGCCCTGCGTGCTTTTACCGCCAAAGACCGTAAAGACATCACGCTTGTAGCCGAGAATTTTCCTCTTACGGATTTTTATGTGACCGACCAGCTCATCACCGAACTCGGCACCGGCGAAGCCCTCGTTACCGTGCTAAACGAAAAAGGCATCCCTGCCCCGCTGGTACATACGATGATGTGCGCCCCGCAATCGAGAATGGACATCATCACTCCGGCAGAACAGGATGAAAAAATTGCCGCCTCCAGGATAGCAAAATTCTATAATGAAGTGATAGACCGCGAAAGCGCTTACGAACTATTGATGGCTAAAATTGTTTCTGCAGAAAAACCCGCGCAACCATCTGATCAGCAGAGCAAACCCACGTATCCTGACATCAAATATCCCGAGGTGAAAGTGCCCAAAAGCACTCCTTTGCCCAAACCGAGCACTTCGGATGCCGGAAAAACATTAAAGAAAATCGCCAACAGCGGAGTAGCCAAAACCATCTTCCGAGAAGTTACTCGGGGCTTGATGGGAATTTTGCTGGGGAAAAAATGGGGGAAATAATCAATATTTTGATAGATTTGCCCGACAAAATTTGTCC
>DAONFU010000035.1:0-3603 GCA_035403765.1 Bacteroidales bacterium | reverse complement strand
AAAAAATGGGGGAAATAATCAATATTTTGATAGATTTGCCCGACAAAATTTGTCCGGAATAGCGACATCAAAAATATTTTTCACCCATAATTTTGTATTCTCAAAAATATTTCTCACCTTTGCACCCCATTTTGAAATTTCTTACTAAGAAAAAAATTTGTACCATGTCAAGAATATGCGAATTAACCGGAAAAAGAGTGATCGTAGGAAACAATGTATCACATTCAAACATAAAGACCAAACGTAAGTTTGTTCCCAATTTGCAAACCAAAAGATTCTTCATCCCCGAAGAAAAAAAGTGGATAACACTCAAGGTTTCGGTGGCTGCTTTACGTACCATTGATAAAAAGGGCATCTCGGCCTGTCTCAAAGAAGCCCGTGAAAAAGGTTTTCTGAAGAAATAATATTATTTTCCTTATTATATTGAAATGCTGTTGCCAACAAGCGACAGCATTTTTTTTTGATTATTAAAGTGAAATAATTTTAATTTTACACCGTTTATTCCGGTAACTGCCAATCCTGCTGCTGCAAAAATATTATGTATGCTGAAACCGCTAAAAAAAGTCTTCTGCCTGAGTTTTTTTCTCTGTGTTCTTCTGTCTTCAAAATTTGTGGCTTCGCAGGTCATCGCCGACACAACCCCTATACAGTTTTCGGGTATCGTAGTAACAGCCGACAGCCTGAAACCCATTCCCTTTGTCAACATTCTTATCAAAGACACCTGGCGGGGCACCGTTACCGACTTGTATGGTTTTTTTTCTTTTGTTGCCCACCCCAAAGACGTGGTGGTTTTTAACGCTTTAGGTTATAAAACGGTTTTTTATACCATCCCCGACACCCTGACCATAAACCGGTACTCACTCATACAGGTTCTCAGGCCCGACACCCTCCTGATGAACGAAACCGTAATTTACCCCTGGCCCACCTACGAACAGTTTAAACAGGCATTTGTCAACACGGATATTCCGGATGACGAACTGGAACGGGCGAAAAAAAATATTGACGCACTCGAAAAACGCATACTCTTTGATGAGGTGCCTATGAGCAGCGCCATGAACTACAGAAACTACATCGACAACAAGGTAAGCCAGCTCTACTATGCAGGACAATACCGTCCGAACAATCTCCTGAATCCTTTTGCCTGGGCGCAGTTTATTAAAGCCTGGCGCGATGGCAGGTTTAAAGTAAAAAAACAGGGAGATTGATCAGGAATGAAATACTGCGCTTTCTATATCATCTTTTTATTGCTTGCCACCATGGCGGGTGCACAAAACATAGCATCGATTTCAGGAAAAGTAAGCGACGAAAAAAATACGCCAATTGAACTGGTTAATGTAGTGGTATTGGGCAACACCACCGGAGCCACCACCGACAAAAACGGCTACTACCACCTTACGGTTCCTGCCAATCAGGAAATCAGCATAGTTTTTTCGTTTATCGGCTACCAGAAAGTAACCCATACCCTGAAACTTGCAGCGGGAGAATCAAAAAAAATGAACCAGATCATGGTGTCAAGCACCACCCAGATACCCACCTTTGAATTTTTCGGGCAAAAAGATGAAAGAGCTATCATCACCCGCATCGACCACAAACAGGCCGAATTTATTCCGACCACTTCGGGAAACGCCATCGAAGAACTGATAAAAAAAACCAGCCTGGGCGTATATTCCAGCAACGAGCTCAGTTCGGCCTATTCGGTGAGGGGCGGCAACTTCGACGAAAACCTGGTGTATGTCAACGATGTAGAAGTGTACCGGCCGCTATTGTTGCGTTCGGGGCAGCAGGAAGGCCTCAGTTTTGTCAATTCCGACCTGACCTCCTCGGTTCTGTTTTCGTCTGGAGGATTTGACGCCAAATACGGCGACAAGATGTCGTCGGTGCTCGACATACAATACAAAAAACCAAAAAAAACTGCCGGCTCTATCATGCTGAGCCTGCTGGGAGCCTCCGGGCATATTGAAGCCGCCTCAAAAAACGAACGTTTTACGTTTCTGCTCGGGGTGCGGCAAAAATCAAATCAATACGTGCTGCGTGCCATGGAAACCAAAGGGCAATACAAACCCTCATTTACCGATGTGCAGCTATATACTACTTACCAAATCAGCAAAAAAATAGAAATCAGCCTGTTGGGAAACTACGCCCGCAACAAATACATGGTAGTTCCCGAATCGCGTGAGACCGAATTTGGCACCGTCAAAGAATCATACCAACTGAAAATATTTTTTGATGGAAAAGAACTGGATTATATAAATACGTACCTGGGAGCCCTCTCTTTGGCCTACAAACCCAGATCAGACCTGTTTTTCAAGTGGAATAATTCGCTGTACCAGACCAGGGAGTCGCAAAGCTATGATGTACAGGGACAATACCTGATTGGCAGGCTGGAAGCGGATTTTGGCGAAGAAGATTTCGGGGAGATGAAAGAGGTGCTGGGCGTGGGCACTCATTTTCAACATGCCCGCAACGAGCTTATTGCCACCGTGATAAACTCCGACATCAGGGGTGGATATACCAAAAAAAATCATTACCTGCAGTTTGGTGTAAAATATCAGCATGAAATAATTGACGACAAGTTAAAGGAATGGGAAATGATTGACTCATCGGGGTTTACGCTCCCGCACATGCCCGATTCTGTGGGCTACACCAATCCCTGGCTGCAGCCTGCCAACCCCTTGCTGTTGCAGGAAGTGGTAAATACTAAGGTCGCCATGCAAAGCAACCGTTTTTCGGGGTTTATACAGGACACCTGGACCTTTAACATCGACAGCGCCGAACTGTTGCTGACCTATGGCGTGAGGGCGGTGTATTGGGATTTTAACAAGCAATTCTGCATAAGCCCCAGAATCAATTTATCGTTCAAACCACACTGGAAAACCGATATTGTCTTCCGTTTTGCCAGCGGTATTTACAACCAGCCACCTTTTTATAAAGAAATCAGGGCATTTGACGGGAGCATACACCCTGAAGTGAAAGCACAACGCTCCATACATTTTCTTTTGGGCGGCGACCTGAATTTCAAATTGTGGAACCGGCCCTTTAAATTTGTTGGTGAGGTTTATTATAAGATACTGGACAAGCTTATTCCGTACGAAATAGACAATGTGCGGCTGCGCTATTTTGCGAATAACAGCGGAAAGGGATATGCCTATGGCCTTGATCTTAAGATAAACGGCGAGTTTGTGAAAGGCGATGAATCGTGGCTGGGCATTTCGCTGATGCGCACCCGCGAAAAGATTATTGGAGAAACATTCACCGATTATTACAATGCCGGCGGAGAAAAAATCATTTTTGGCTATACCGCCGATAATGTAGTCGTGGACAGTGTGGTGCGCCAGCCGGGCTATATTCCCAGACCCACCGATCAATTGCTGAATATTAATATCTTTTTTCAAGACCATTTTCCGCGATGGCCTACCTTTAAAATGCACCTGAACATGGTATATTCCAGCCCGCTGCCTTTTGGTCCTCCCGAACATAAAAGATACCTGGATACCTTGCGTATGCCGGCCTATTTCAGAGTGGACATCGGCTTTTCAAAATCCATCATTGACGAAAGCACCATCCTCAGAAAGAAAAATCCTTTCCGTTTTATAAAATCATTAT
>DAONFU010000034.1:0-17913 GCA_035403765.1 Bacteroidales bacterium | reverse complement strand
CGATGAGCCGCCGGTGGTGGCTGGTGCTGCTGCCATGTTGATCGTAATGTAATTGATCATTACCAGAGAGTCTTTTCCTTTGCAATTAAGCGCCCTGAGTTTTACTGTATAGGTTCCGTTCGCCGTGTAGGAATGAGTAGGGTTTACATCGTTGGAAGTTGTGCCGTCACCAAAAAACCAAACGAAGTTTGTGGAAGCGGTAGAAGCATTGGTAAATTGAACGGTACCTGCGCAGTTATCGGTGATGGTTCCTGTAAACTGCGCATCGGGGCTGGCGGCAGGAGCAAGGGTCACATTTACCACGGTGGCGCTGCCGTTTGCCAATACCACATTATTTACTGTTTTTGAGGTATATCCCGGCGCCGAATAAGTTATGCTGTATGTGCCGGCAATCATATACCTATGGTAATTACCTACGGGCAAGGCCGAATAAACCTGTGAACTGTCGTTGGTCTGATCGTAACTATTCACCCAGACTTTTGCTTTGATAGGTTGTCCGCTACAGGAGTCGGTAATTATTCCGCGCACACCGTAGAGTGATTCCCGCATAAAGTTTAGCAGAGCGGCATAATTTTTATTCCATTCTCCGGGGAGGTTTTGTGTTTGAGTCAGTTTCGTTCCATCCAGTTCTATGGTAGCTTCTCTGCAGTGTTTGTAAAAATTCATATAATCCTGCCTTCCGCCGGTAATCACGTACCAGTCGCCGCCTTCAGTAACACCATCGGCATAAGTGTCTGTCATATAGGTATTATCCACTAATCTGGCGGTGGTAACGTAGTCGGTGCAGATATCTTCCCACCATAAGCGGTCAGCATTTGAATTTCCTGAAGTTGTCCATGTGTCCCACGGATAGTTCATTACTTCGGCGCCGCCATGGAAGTTGGCCCCAAAATTAAAATGATGCATATCAGCAAAATTCATGAAAGCTACTGTTTCGGGCTGCGACGAGTTCCCATCAGGGTTTTGTCCTGCTCTTGGGTCGGGATAATTGCGGTTTAAGTCAACATTGGAAAGGTTATTTCTCCTGGCATTAGCCACAGTACTACCTGCCGGGTTCGAGTTGTAATAGGTTCCTTCAGGGTTTGCCAGCGGGCATATCCAGATTTCAGCCCCGTTCACAAGACTGTTAACTTGTGGAATTGTAATGTAGCTTGTCAACAAATAATTTATCATCCGTAACATCAGGTAATAACCGGTAGCCTCATCGCCGTGCATGGATGATGAAAACAACAGTTGTGGTTCATTCTCCGGCGTGTTCACATTATCTGATATGCGGGCTACCAGGATGCGGTAGTTTCCCGAAGGAGTAGTGGTCATGATGGTGTCGATATTGCACAAGGTCGGATAACTGCTGGCAAAGTTGGCCATCATTTGTTCGTACACACTATATGTCGGGTAACGGTCCCAAGTATCCATTTGGGCAACGGTGGTGGCCATCGTCAGCGCTTTGGGAACAACTTTCGGAACGATCTCATACGCAATGTGGTGAGTGAGGAATTTAGTAAATTCCTGTTGGTTGGCATACGCTATTACCTCATATCCATGACCTGCAGGCAATTCCTTTACTTTATCGATGGACATGATGTGTGTCAGAACTTCATTGATCATCGTTTTGTCGGGAACATTAAATTTCACGACAATTTCGCCGCGCGACTGCAGTATCTGCGATGCCTGCTGAAGTTTTTCTGTTTCAAGGTTCTGCGCCTTAAGCCCGAAGGAAAATAAAAAAAGAATCAGACAATAGGTGAACTTTTTCATACGTATGAATAATTTGGCCGAAAAGTACAAAAAAATATTGATTTGTCAATATATTTTGCCATAAAAATTTTATGATAAAGGGGCGGCAAAGTTATTTTCCTGACTTTTTAAATTGCGGAAAAGGAAAGGAAAATGGTAAGCGCCTGGTTTGTTTTTCTAACAATTTACTTCGGGCCGTGTTATTTTTTTGTGGCGAACATGGCAATATGCTCCATCATTTGTTCGAGCAATTTTGCGATTTCAGGGGTTTCTTCCAGTGATATCATCAGGTCGAAATATTCTTTGTTTTTTTCAGAGAATACCCCCACTTTAAGCTTGGCTTTCGACAAGGCGGTTGCGTAAGTAAGCGCAGGATTATGGGTAGTATCGATGTTCAGCAAAATATCAAAATCTTTTTCAATAAAATCATTGATTTTGTCTCCTGAAGGCTTATTAAACCAGTTTACATTTCTCTTTGTAATATAATCAAACATCAGCCGCGGATAACAATAATGAGGGGGATCCTTGTAATTTACCCACCCCAGTGTGCGCACTTCTTTTATTTCATTTTGCAGCCGGCTGGTAAAGTTGGTGATTATCAGGTAATCTTTTTCTTCGCCTACATTATAAATAATACCGATGGTTCTGGCATTCGAAGGATGCGTGATTTTTTTTTCGCGTACCAGCCTGGGCAGTTTGTTTTTTATTTCTGCATTCCAGAAATACCTCCTGATGGATTCAAACATAAGATTTATAATTTTACTTTTTTATACGTATTTGTGTTTTTTATATATTACAAACCCTGCTTTCATAAGATTTTCTATGGCATAAAAATTTTCCTCATCAAATTTTTTGATATGAAAGCATGATTTGCCGGTTTGCAGTTTTTTTAGCATTTTGGGAATGTCGTTTAACATTTCGGGGAACAGGTAAATCGGCATGAAATAAAAACCGGTGTATTTCGGTTTTAGTATAACACTGCCAAAATAAATTTCTTTATAACTACGATTTTTTATTTCAACTTCTTTTGCAGAATACAAGTCGTACCTTTCGCTGGTGTCCATCATCACAGCCAAAGGCGGCACAAACTGCTGAAACATACTTCTCAATCTGTCAAAGATATCCTGTTGGTCCATTTTATTTTTTTTTGTACGCCTTTGTTATTTCGCAAATATACATACGGTGATAATCTTTCAGCGGGTAATTTTTGTCAATTGTTTTTTCAAGGAATTGGGCCGGTTTGATGTCGTCAAAATATAATTTCCGGCATTCGAATACCAGGCGGGCTTCTTCAAAAGCAATTGCTTCATTGGCAGTTACCATAGGGGTGAGTCCTTCAAGTTTCATTTTATTGATATCTTGCCCCGAACGGCTGCCACAGGTTTGCAAAAGGTGGCGGTGTTTTTCACTGAAAAAAGTAAGCGTCAGGTGGGGATATTTTTCTGCAAAACTGTAAGTATGACGCTGAGGACGGATAAAAATAAATGCCACAGGTTTGTTCCATAATATACCCATACCGCCCCACGAGGCTGTCATCATATTGTAATTGCCCTGAATGCCCGCAGTAACCAGCATCCAGTCTTTATCCAACAACCTGAAAACACTTTCATTAAGTTCATAAATGTTGATAGGTTCAAACGCTGAGTCCATAAATTTCCTATTTTGTTGATAACAACTAATTTTTTGTAAAGGTAAATAAATTATATTTGTGTGTTGTTAAATTGCCTGGAAAAACACTGATACATATTCACCAATGAAGATAACTTTTCTCGGAACCGGCACATCGCAGGGGGTTCCGGTAATCACCTGTACCTGCAATACCTGTTTGTCGGCCGATCCGCGCGACAAGAGATTGCGGTCGTCGGTGTTACTTGAAACGGATGAACTAACCTTGATTATTGACACAGGCCCTGATTTCAGGCAACAGATGCTCCGCGAAAATGTACAAAAACTGGATGCCGTGCTGATAACGCATGAGCATAAAGACCATGTTGGTGGCCTTGATGATATCAGGGCTTATAATTTTATGCAACGATGTGCCATGGATGTATATGCCCGTGCATCGGTACAGCGGGCTATTAAAAAAGAATTCAATTATGCTTTCAGCCAGAACAAATACCCCGGCATTCCCCAGATAGTGCAGCATACTATCACCAGTGCTCCCTTTGAAATCAAAGGACTTGAGATACTGCCCGTGGAAGCAAAACATTATTTGCTAAAAATTTTTGGCTATCGCATCGGCAATTTTGCCTACCTCACCGATGCCAGCGATATCAGCCCCCGCGAAAAGAAAAAACTGCAGCACCTCGATGTGCTTGTAATAAATGCCTTGCGCACCAAAATGCATTATTCTCATTATAATCTTGAACAGGCATTAAATTTGATAGGAGAATTGCAACCCCAAAAAGCATACCTGACACATATCAGTCATTATATGGGAACTCATGCAGAAGCCAGTAAGTTATTACCCGAAAATGTGCAATTTGCTTTTGACGGATTGAAAATTTACGTATAAATTACTATTTTTGTAAAAAATATTTTTGATTGATGACAAAGTCTTGGTATATGCTGCTTGTAGTCCTGTTTTTGTGGCAGTTTTCTAGTTACGGACAGTTCAATCCCGATATTTTAAATTATACAATCCCTCCTGTTATTCCTGGCAGTAAGCCCATTCCGCCCAATTTGCTGCTTCCCAAAATTGATTCGGTAATAAACAGAAGTTTAACAAACCGTGGGCTTCCCATACAACCCAACCCATTTTCTGTCGCCAGCGATTCAATGCATATTTTTGATTCCTTGCATGGCAAGTTGAATATTTTTGTTAAAAACATCAATAAAGTTATGGGAACCATTAATGTGGCAGTGTTTAACAGCCATACCAGTTTCCTCAACAACGGTCCGGTGTTCAGAGGCGCTATTATTCCCATTACCGCTCAAAATATGATGATACCATTCGATTCAGTGCCCAAAGGCATATATTCCGTTGCCGTTTTTCACGATGAAGATGCCAATGGTTACCTGAACAAAAACCAATTGAATATTCCAGTGGAGGGTTATGGCTTTTCAAATAACGTGTTGACCAATATGGGCCCTCCGAACTACAGCCAGATAAAATTTCCTTACTCCGGAAAAAACAAAAATATAACCATTTATATGACTTACTTTAAATTTCCCAAATAAGAGCAGCATAAGCAGTGACGGGTGCATAACCTGTTTTGCCTAAATGAAATATGCTGTCTATTCAGGGATAGTTTTTCTCAAAAAAAAATTAAAAAAAATAAAAATGTCTGAAGAAAATATTACCTATGTTAACTTTGAAACGATGGAGCGTTTCATGACGGAAGTGCTTGTCAGGAGCGGTGTTCCTGAAGAAGATGCCAAGATATGTGCAGAAGTGCTCATTACTGCTGATAAATTTGGTATTGACTCTCACGGGTTTAATCGCCTGAAACCTATTTATTACGACCGCATCAAAGATGGTATTCTAAATCCCCTTACTCAGTTTGAGGTTGTTCGCGAAAGCCCTGCCACAGCCGTGGTTGACGGACACAATGGTATGGGCCATGTAATAGCTAAACGGTCGATGCAAATGGCAATCGATAAAGCAAAAAAATTCGGAATGGGTATGGTAGCTGTTCGTAATTCAACGCATTACGGAATTGCCGGTTATTATGCCCTGATGGCTGCCAAAGAAAATATGATAGGCCTTACAGGCACCAACGCCCGCCCATCTATTGCACCTACTTTTGGCGTTGAGAATATGCTGGGCACCAACCCGCTGACCTTTGCCCTGCCTACCGATGAGGATTTTCCTTTTATGCTCGATTGTGCCACTTCGGTAAGCCAACGAGGAAAAATTGAACTGTATGCGCGCAAAGGTATCGAACTGCCCAAAGGCTGGGTAATCGATGAAAATGGCGAATCAAAGACCAACGCTAAGGAAGTACTCAGTGATCTTATAGCCGAAAAAGCGGCTCTGACACCATTGGGCGGAGTGGGCGAGGAAACCGCCGGTTATAAAGGATATGGTTATGCCACCGTGGTGGAAATTCTTTCAGCAGCGCTGCAGAGCGGTAGCTATATGAAAATGCTGCTCGGATTGAAAGACGGGAAAAAAATACCCTATCCACTCGGACATTTTTTTATTGCAATGGATATCAGCGCATTTACCGATCCTGAAGACTTTAAACATATCACCGGTGAGATATTACGTGAGCTGCGTGCATCGAAAAAAATGCCCGGCCAGGAACGTATTTTTACCGCTGGCGAAAAGGAATATTATATTTGGCTCCAGCGCAAAGACAAAGGGGTGCCGGTAAACGAATCCCTGCAAAAGGACATTAAAAAACTGGTAGAGGAGCTGCATATTACGGGATATGATTTTCCATTCTGATATTTTTTTTGATTTGTACTGAATATTTTTTAATTTTACAAAAAAATAACCGCATGAAGAAAGTTAAATTTTTTATGATTTTTGCCGGTCTTTTGTTTCTGGCAAATTGTTGCTTTGCACAGGTAAACAATGACAAACCTCAGTTGTTGACCGATGTTACTGCCACAATCAGCGGCATAAGCAGTGGTGAAATCACCATCAAACAATTGACGGACAACGAACTAAAAATCGACAACCCGGGTTATACATTGGTAAGTTTTTCTTTAAAACTCCTCGTCAATGGCGAGATGTACACCATGCCGAATCCCGAAACCAATAAACTCTCGGGCAGGCAGTCTTTTTTGCTCGGTCAGAAAATGCCCGGCGATCAGGTGACTATTGATGATATAATTTGCAAAGGTGCCGATGGAAATCAATATTCGCTTCCATCCATGACTTTTAAAATAAAATAATTCCCGGCTTTTATCAGGGCAGGTTAATCTCCGGCCTCAGACGGTAATTTTGCATAAACTTCCTTATGGCTTTTATGTCTTTGGTTTTTGGAGTATCCTCTTTAAAGGCAGGTACTATTTCACGTAATTTATCGTAAATATATTTTGTATATCCCGACATCCTGTCCTGAAATTTCAGATAATCAATAGCTTGTATCAGTGTGATTAGTTCAATGGCCAGCACATCATACGTATTGCTGATAACTCTTTTTGTTATCAGCGCCGAATTGGTGCCCATGCTTACAATATCCTGATTGTCGTTGTTGCAAGAAATGCTGTGCACATAATTGGGAAACGACAGTGTTTGATTTTCGGCAACGCTTGATGTAGCGGTAAACTGTACGCCCTGCATGCCAAAATTCAATCCCAGGGTGCCAAGGTTAACAAAAGGAGGGAGGAGGTCGTTGAGTTTGGGATTCAGTAAATAATTCAGTTGGCGTTCGGCAAGCATCGAAAGTTTGGTCATAACGATCTTGATCTTGTCCATTTCGAGAGAGACATAATCACCGTGGAAGTTACCGCCATGGAAAATGTTTTCGTTTTCGACGTCAACAATCGGGTTGTCGTTTACCGAATTAAATTCATGGATCAGGATTTCTTCACTGTTCACCAGTGTATCGTAAACAGGCCCGAGAATCTGAGGAACACAGCGCAATGAATAATACTCCTGAACCTTATCAGCGAGAATGTCTTCTTTAAACTCTCGTCCGTAAAGGTGATCCTGGCGTTTACGTATCAGCTTGCTGTCTTTGAGTATATTACGCATATATCCGGCAATAATTTCCTGCCCTTTATGTCTTTTTACTACGTTCAGCTCATGTGAAAAATGATCGTCATAGGACCCAACAATTTCATTGATTACAGAGGATGCAAATACCGACCAGTTGAGAAGGTTATACGCATTCATCTGGTTGATGACGCCTATACCGGTCATTACGGAAGTGCCGTTGATCAGCGACAGGCCTTCTCTTATATGAATGGAAATAGGCTTGATATTTTCAGCGGCAAATACTTCAGCCGTTGGGGTAATTTTTCCTTTATACCATACTTCGCCTTCGCCAATAAGCGTCAGGGCAAGGTGGGCCAGTTGCACCAGGTCGCCGCTGGAGCCAACACCGCCATGCTCAGGAATAACGGCAGAAATATTTTTATTGATGAGCAATGTGAGCAGTTCTACTACTTCGGGATGTATGCCGGAATATGCCCGGAGCTGGGTATTCAGGCGTGACAACATCGCTGCTTTGGCAAATTTGTCGGGCAGGGGATCGCCGCAACCTGCACAATGGCCTCGTATGGCATTGTATTGAAGTTGTACCTGATTTTCTTTTTCAATTTTATAGGGAGCCATCGGGCCCAAGCCTGTGTTGATGCCATATATGACCTTGTCTTTGCTGAATTCTGCAAGAAAATTATGGCATTTGCTCACTCTTTCGACTGATTCGCCGCTGAGTTCTATTTCTGCTTTGTGAAACAGTATCTGGTATATTTCTTCGAGTGTGAGATCGTGTGAACCTAAAGTTATCATGTAATGTTTGTTTAAATTACCAAGAGATAATAATTTCTGTTGCGGGTGCAAATGTCGCAAAAATTAATTAACAAACCTATATTATTGTGCAATTAGAAAAGTAATAGGTTTTACCCATGAGATATATCGTTGTTTTTGTGATGATTAAATTACCAACACCTGTCAAAAGCAAATTTTCCCGGGTGTAAATTTTTTGCTGCTGATGGCATGCCCTGGCTGGCAGCCTCAGCACGGTTTATACTCCCTTACCTGATAACGTTCACCATGCCGCGCCGGCACTGCGAAGTGGTATATATTCCGGACCAATCTTCCGAATAATTAATTATCCAGCCATAAATGCCTTCGGGCACGATATTGCCCTGGTACCGGCCGTCCCACGATTGGCTGAGATCATTGGTTTGATAAACAAGCTCGCCCCACCGGTTGTAAATAAACAATTCGTATTCGGTAATATGTTGCCCGCCAATGATAAAATAATCATTTACACCATCGTCATTTGGCGAAAAACAGTTGGGAACAAACAGGGTAATTCTGTCCATTACCACGGCTTCTTTGACGATGGAGTCGATACATCCTGAATAACTTTTTACGGTTAGTTTCACTTCGTAATGACCGGTATCGCTGTATTTGTAATAGGGGTTAACCTCATACGAGTATCTTTTGTCTCCGAAATCCCAAATATACTGATCGATAATTCCAGTAGAAAGGTTTACAAACCGCAAGGGTGGATCGTCGATGGTGACTACGGCAGGATAAATGCTGAAATCGGCTGTTGGCCCGGGGATAAGCGGGATGGTGAAGGGAAGCGATGTGGTGCAGAAAATGTCGCTTACAGCCACAAAATACGTGCCTTCGGAAAGGTTGGTGATTTGGTTGGCTTGCAGCGTGGAATCTGCGCTCCAATGATAGGCGTATGGCGGGTTTCCGCCGCTTGCGATGATGGTGGCGGCTCCGGTTTTTTTCCGGCAGGTGTCGGCTTCAATACCTGTTATTGTTGCGGCAGGTGGCGGTGTGTTGGTAATAACCGCAGTGGCGCTGGCCGAACAGCTGTTTGCATCGGTAATGGTAACGGAATAATTTCCTGCCGGTAAGCCCGTGAGCTGCGGTGCGTTTTGGCTTAGCGCCGTATTCCATGTGTAGGAGAATGGGATGCTGCCACCGTTAACGTTTAAAAATATGGCTCCGTCGGAGGCGCTGCACATTTCGTTGCCTACACTGTCGATGATGAGTTCCGGTCCCGGAAAATTTACCAGAATGGCGCTGTTGCTTGCCGTACATCCCAGGTTGTCGGTTATTGTTACGGAGTAAGTCCCGGCGCTCAGGTTGCCGATGGTAGCCGTATTTCCGGTCCCTGTTATATTCCAGAGGTAATTTATTGGTAAATTTCCATCGCTGACTGCGGTTTGCAATGAGCCATTGTTTTTATTGCATGTTTCATTAATCAGTGATGTAAAATTTACTGCGGGGTCGGGTTCGGCGCTCAGGTTAATTGTATCGTAAACGATAAAGCAATTGTATGCATCGGCTACCTGTACCAGGTAAGTACCTGCCTGGAGATTACTGATGGTGTTGCCGTGCAATCCTGCAGGATTTAACCAGTTGATAGTGTACGGGCCTGTATGTCCGTCTTGTATGTTTAGCGCTATGCTGCCGTCGTTTCCGGCACAGCTCTCGTTTTCGACGGTGGCAGTAACCACAGGCGGGCCAACGCAAGGGCCATTGCATTGGTGAGGCGTGGTGGATATAGGGCTGTTGTGCCAAACGGCACCTCCATCAAGAATCCGTTGAAAAGACACATTAGTGCCCGGCATGCACATACCAACAAATTCAATGCCGGCAATATTGCGAGCCGGCGCCAGTGTTTGCGTACCGCTGCATGCTGTGGTGGTAACAATGCTGTGCGAATATTCTTCCTGGCTGTAAAGATTGGCCGCATCACCGTAGGCATCCCAATATATCGCGTCAACCGGGGTGCCTGAGGGGCTGTATAGGGCTATCCAGCCGTATTCATCGCGTAAAAACCAGCGGGTTTCATCACCGTCAAGGTAATTTATCCCGAAAAAATTCTGCCGGTAATAATTTAAGTCGAAATCCAGCACCGGAACCTGCGCGTTGTTGCCTCCAATTACGAGAAATTTTAAGGGAGGGATTTTTGTCCCTGCAGGAAAAGTAAACGCCCCCCAGTTGGGCGTGCCTCCTCCGGCGTAGTCGGGCTGATACATATTAGAGGCAAGCGTATAGCAGCTGATATCCACCGTGTCGCAGGGGTGAGGATTATAAAGTTCTATCCATTCACGGTTTTCGGGGGGCTGTTCGAGCGAAGCGGTATTATATAGCGAATTGGCATTGACGGAAGTACCTGCAGGCCCCTGATTTGGACTAGTACACACTTCGTTGATTACCACCACCTGCGTAAATACGGGCAACAGAAAACTGTTAACGATTATCAAAAAAATTAATATTTGACAGTTTCTGAGCATCGTCAGTATTAAATTTGTTACAAAATTAAATAAAAGAGAACAAATTATTTGGTTTTAACTTAATATTGATATATTTGTTTGTTAAAAACCAGGTTAATGGATAGCAAACTTCTGGCCAATATTGTGCTGTTATGTGTTTTTGTGTATGCTGCAACAGGCAATTTAATGGCTTGGGGCCTCAACAGATTAAAATGGCTCCCATTTACCAAACCCTTGCTGATGCCAGTTTTGGCAATATATTACGTAATGAACGCACCTCAAATTCACTGGATATTGGTAATAGCATTGTTTTTTGCTTTTCTTGGCGATATTTTTCTTATTTGGCCAGAAAAAAAATTGTTGTTTCTGGGCGGCTTGATTTTTTTTGCAATAATGCAGATTTTGTATATCGTTTTTATTTCGGCATACCAGGTGGCCTGTGTAAACTGGTCGCTGGTGTTTAGCACGGCAGCATTGGTTTTTTTGGCCATTGGAGGCATAATATTTTTTAAGCTGTATAATTATCTGGGGAGTATGAAAATTCCTGTCTTTTTTTATATTTTGTTGGTGGTGTCGGTAGGATTTTTATGTTTTTTAAATATGGCAGGAAACTTTAATAAATATTACCTGTTTCAGTTTATAGGAGCTTTGTTTTTTATGATTTCCGACACTATTCTGGCTTTTGTAAGTTTCAGGAAGCCTGTTCGGTATGCCAATTTATGGATTATGGCCACTTATATCAACGCCCAATTATTTTTATTTGCTGGATTTATAAAGGTTTAAAATTATGAAAGAAGCCACTTTTACGATTACTGCGAAGGATGAGGTTGAGGTGTTTGTTTATTGCTGGACACCAGATGATAGCACCACAATAAAGGGCGTGATTCAGATTTTTCATGGAATGGCCGAACATGCTGCGAGATATCGAGATTTTGCGGCATATTTGGCGGGGGCTGGTTATGCCGTGTTTGCCAACGACCATCGCGGACATGGGAAAACTGCCGGCCCGGTGGAAAACACCGGTTTTATTGCAGGACACAACAGTTGGAGAAGTATCCTGGCCGATACAAAACTAGTTAACGATCATATTCATACGGTTTTGCCAAATACTCCCGTAGTTGTTTACGGACATAGTATGGGGTCTTTCTATGCCCGGGCTTTTTTGGAGATGTATCCCGGGAATCTTTCAGGTGTGGTACTTTCGGGCACTGCCTGGCATCCGGCCTTATTGCTTGATTTTGGATTAATGGTCGCAAAAATTCAAAGTTTTGTATTGGGCGAAAAAAATAAGAGCAAACTGTTGGATAAGCTGTCGTTCGGGGCCTTCAACAAAAAATTCAAACCCTGTGTTACTCCTTTTGATTGGCTGAGCCGTGATGTAGATATTTGTAAAAAATATACTGCCGACGATTATTGCGGGTGGGTGGCTTCTGCCTCTTTTTTCAGGGAATTGTTCAGCTTGCTGAAATTCATTCATCGTTCAGCTATGTATCAGCAGACTGATAAAAAAATTCCGGTGTTGATTTTTTCTGGCGAAGATGACCCTGTGGGCGGTTTTTCGAAAGGCCCGCGAAAAATGGATGATTTTCTCAGGCAAAAAGGATTTGAGAATATAAAGTTAGTGTTGTATCCGCAGGGAAGGCACGAAATGCACAACGAACTGAACAGGCATGAGGTTTATAAAGACGTGGCCGACTGGCTTTCGGCAAATGGTTGAAAAATTAGATACATACTATGTTTTGGTAGAATAACAAATGGATTAATATTATGAAAATAGAAAATGTAAAAGCATTAATATTTGACTGGGGAGATACCATAATGCGTGATTTTCCCGGAAATCCAGGGCCCATGCATACATGGGATACGGTGGAATGGGTACCGGGAGCTGAGAAACTGCTGAAGACGGTGAATAAAAAATTTATTATGGTAATTGCAACCAATGCCGGGGCTTCGGATACTTTAGCCATGATCAAGGCATTGAGAAGGGTAGGGGCTGATAAATACTTTTCACATTTCTATTCTTCGAAGGAGCTGGGATATGAGAAGCCTGATACGCGTTTTTTTACTGTCATTGCACAACACATTGGGGTTGCCCCCGAACACTGCCTGATGATAGGTAATCTTTATGAAAAAGATATTGTCGGAGCTAAGGCCTGTGGCATGAAAACAGTGCTTTTCAATGAAAAAAGCCTGCCCGGCGAGTTTGGCCAGGCCGATGCCGTAATATATTCTTTAGACGAGCTTATTTCATTGCTGGGATAAGTCATTTTTTTTGTATTTTTTTTTAATTTTATTTGGCAAATTAACAATTATTTTATATATTTGTTCTGCTGTGAATTGGCCCGTGCCGCATTTTTTTATTGCTTCAATTTTTTGCCGCAGATTCAGTGGTTTAATAATTTTATATGTCGAAAAAAAGGATAAAAATATTGGCAATTGACGATAAGCCTGAAAATATTTTTCTGCTGAAAGAACTTATTGCTGATACCCTGCAGGGTGCGGTTTTTCTTTCGGCCCTTTCGGGCAGTGTGGGTATTGAATTATGCAGGAGTCATATGCCGGATGTGGTTTTACTTGACCTTACCATGCCTGATATGAACGGATATGAGGTGTGTAAGATAATGAAGACTGATGAGAAAATCAGGCATATTCCCATTATAATGATTACCGCAGCCATGGTGGATAGCGAGATGCGTGTGCAGGCGCTGGATTCCGGTGCCGATGCTTTCTTAAGCAAACCTATTGATATCAGCGAATTTAAGGCTCAGATACGAGCCATGTTGCGTATAAAAGATTCTGAAGACCACAAGAGGCTGGAGCACCATTTACTCGAATCGGAAGTAAAGAAGCGTACCAGAGCGCTGAACAAGGAGCTTTCCGAAAGGCGTCAGGCCGAACTAAAACTCAAGGCTACTTATAATAACCTTAAAAAGAACCAGAAGATTAATGAATCGCTGATGCTCGAGCTGAAAGCGGAAGTTAAAGAACGCTTACAGGCCGAGATAAAAGTTCTTCATCATCTGGAAGAACAGAAAATAATCAGTGAATTTTCAAGCAAACTTGTCAGTTTAAATCAACTGGAGGAAGCATATCAGTATATCGGTCAAAAAGTCTTTGAGAATTTGAATAACGCTTATGTTGTTGTAACGCAGTTCAACTATCACGCACGAAGCATTGGCGTTAAATGGGTTTACGGCATGGAAAAATATAGAAAAAAAATTTCGAACTTGTTTGGCTTTGACCCCTTTAAAAAAGAACTGCTGATTGCTGATATCAATTATAAACCTGAAGAATTGGCGGTATTTCGCAGTCAGAAATTTTTTGAACCCGGCGGGGGCCATAACGGCCTCCATTTTTTGTTTGCCTATCTTCTGGACAAAGATTTATGTAATGAGGTGCAGAAGTTGCTAGGTGTTGCGAAAATTTACACTATGGGTTTCACTTTTGGCAAAAAACTCTATGGCGGATTGAGTATCCTGTTGAAGGAGGATGTGCCCCTTCCGCAAATCAAACTGTTTGAAACCTTGATTAGTGAAACATCGGTGGTTTTGCAGCGCTTGTTTGTGGAAGAAAAACTAAAATTAAGTGAAAAATTGTACCGCACCCTGGTCATCACATCGCCTGATGGCATCATGATGACGGACCTGGATGGCCTGCCTGTGGCCATTAATAAAAAATGTTATGAGGTTTTCGGATATGAGGAGGGCGATGTGAATTTTTCCAGGGAGAGCATATTCACTTTTATTTCCCCTGTTGACCGCGAACGATGCCGTAGTAATTTCGTGAAAAGAATCAAGGGCGAGTCCATGCTCAACCAGGAGTATGTGGCTATAAATAAAGACGGCAGCGAATTTCCTATCGATGTTAATTCCTCTGCAATCATGGATGAAACCGATGAGCCCTATGCGCTTATCAGCGTAATCAGAGACATCAGCCAACGTAAACAGGCGGAGAATCTGTTAATTGAAAGCGAAGAGAAATACCGTTTGCTGGCTCATAATATGATAGATATTTTGTCGGTTTTCGACAGGTCTGGAAAAATAACCTATGTCAATAATTCTGTTTTCCGGCATTTGGGATATAAACCTGCCAAAGTAATTGGCATGAGTTTTACGGATTTTCTGTACGGGGAAGATTTAACCAGAGTCAGGCAACTGTTGAAACAAAACCTGGCATTGTACCCTTCGCAACCCAATTTAGTCCACAGGATACGCAAAAAAAACAAAGGGGATATTTGGTTTGATACCAACATACTTTTTCTGAAAGACAATCTTGGACGGTTAACCGGATTTCAATGTGTTTCGCGCAATATATCGGAAAAAATCGAATCGGAAAACCGGCTGGAAACAGAAAGGAAAAAGGTGATGTCGGCTCTCATCGACGGACAGGAACTTGAGCGACAGCGCTTGTCTATGGAATTGCATGATGGCCTGGGGCAGCGGCTGGCAGGTATCAAAATAAAACTGGAGAACTCGGCTTACCTGTCACTCGAAGATACCCGGCAGGCTATTACCTCAATAAAATCAGAATTCAGGGATGTCATCGATGAAATACGTTTTATGTCGATGAATGTTAGTCCTACCATCCTAACTGACCTGGGGCTGGTAACATCGCTTTCGATACTAGGTAAGCAGTTCAGAGAAAACAGCAGGATAGATTTGGAATACACCGTAATGGGCGACTTTGATAATTTTTCGGAGAAAAAAGCTTTTTCAATGTACCGGATAGTGCAGGAAGGCCTCAATAATATTGCCAAACATGCACATGCCACGGAAGCTAAACTAGCCTTGATTGAGAACGAAGGCAACTCCTTGATTGTAATCGAAGATAATGGTACCGGCTTTAATAAAGAAATGATTAACAGAAACAAAGGCAACGGATTATCTAATATGCGCCAACGGACACTGTTGCTTAACGGAACTATAAGTATTGAATCCGGTATCAATTCCGGAACGGTAATCATGGTAAAAATTCCGAAATAACCCAATTTATGAAAAATATTAAAGTACTATTAGTTGATGACCATCAGATAATTCTGGATGGAATTCGTACCATGCTTTCGGCCGAACCCAATGTTACCATTTGCGGCTGCTGTTTATCGTGCAAAGATGCTTTTGAATCGGCTATTAAACACAAGCCGGATGTTATTGTTACGGATATAATGATGCCAGACATGAGTGGGGTGGATTTCATAAAAAAAATTAAATCCTATAAATTAGCAGCCAAGATTCTTATTTTATCCATGTTTGGCTCGGTGGACTATATTCAGAAAGGAGTAGCTGCTGGCGCCAACGGCTTTTTGATGAAACAAAATGCATCGCGTGATGAATTGATGACGGCAATTAATTGTTTGATTGCCAACAAAAATTATTTTAATACGGAGGTGGCAAATACTATTGTCAGTGGGTTAAAACCTGAAATGGACGATCAGGGTAGTTTTATTAGTACTCATGCCGAAGCTTTGTTGTCGAAAAGAGAAATGGAAGTGCTGAAGTTGTTTGCAGAAGGCCACTCCAACAAGGAAATTTCTGAAAAGTTGTTTATCAGTTTACGTACGGTGGAAACTCATAAAACAAAAATTATTTCTAAGTTAAACATGAAGTCTTATGTGGATTTAATTAAGTATGCCATTAGAAATAAACTTTGCGATTTGTAGTTTCTGATTGCCTCATGGAGGGTTCATTAGTAAGTTTTCAAAAAAAAAATTGGCTGCAAATCCCCATATTCAGAAAATAATTTTCTCTTTTTATTCTTATTTTATTAGACAATATATATTTTGTTGACTTATAAGAATAAATCTTTTTCCGCTGTTTTCGATTCATTTTTACATCAGTCCTTGTGTAAAAAATAAGTGAATCACTAATTCCTCTTTTACGTAATTCCCGTATGGTTTTCAGTTAATTACTGTTTCCTGGGCCAGTGGCTGGCTATACCTTTATATTCATGAAATACAATATTATAATTAAGTGAAAGGTTAAGCGTAAGTCGCTGATAAACTGTGTTTTAATAATTCAAAAAAATAAATGATATGAAAAATTTCAAGTACTTTTTTTACAGAAGGGAAAGCCGCGTGTTTTCTATGATAATTAATAGAAAATGCAGTTTTTTCATTTTATTATTTGCCATTTTTTATGCTGTATCAGTGCAAAATTCTTTTGCTCAGAACATAAAAACCATGGATGAAGTAATCAATGCGATGATTGTCTCTGATAAGGATCAGTCAAGCACAGATGCTGCCAGGCTGAAAAGCCTTATTTATGATGTGCAAAGCCGGATTTACGTTCACGATAACGGGACTTTGAAAACCAACGACAATCCACCTGTTTGTCTGACTACTGAGCCGCAAGCGCTGGAATTGTTATACGAAACCAATTCGCTGTTTGAGCAGGTTGAGTTAATAACAGTGAACATCTTAAATGAGAGAGATTTGAATTTTGTTTTCGATATGGCTCGACTTAAAAGTTTTTTTAAATTAAAATATGTTCATTTTTTATGCAATTATAATTTCGATCCTGCCCTAATCAGGCTAAAATGGCCTGAGTCCTCCAGCCGCGTAATTGTTTTTTATCAAATATCCTTACCCGAATAAATAGTACAAATTCAATACCCCCCTTGCCATGAAGCCTATAAATATTACCCCGGTTATTTCAAGCTATATAAAAAGTGGCTTGTTGGTTGTTGCAATGTTTTTTTGCAACAATTTTTTTGTAAATGCGCAAGTGCAGAAAGCATTTACGCAACGGACTTCCGTTTATACGCCTACCAAAACAATATACAACATAAAAGGCGATTTTACCATGATTGGCAACACCAACTTGACGCTTCAAGACTATGGGGACAACATACTCAATAGTAACAACATCATGATAAAGGTCGATGCCGACAGCGATCCGTCCACCAATAATTCCTCCATGGCCACATTGTCTTTTTCAACTGAGAACGGAGCAATCCCGCAATGTTCAAATATTATCTATGCAGGATTATACTGGACTGCCAGGACAAATACTACTGTGACCACTGCACAAAAACGCGCTATAAAATTGAAAGGGCCTTCCTCCAGCGGCTATACTACTTTCAATGCGGCCGTAACTGATATTCAATATCCAGGTGATAATAATATGTATGCCGGCTATATTGAGGTTACCGATTATGTGCGCGCACATGGTGTTGGACAATACTGGGTGGCCGATATGGCGCTCACCACAGGCAATGGAAGCTCCACCGGATATTATGGAGGGTGGGGGATGATTGTCGTGTACGAAAACTCAAAAATGAACTGGAGAGATGTTACCATTTTCGACGGTTATG
>DAONFU010000033.1:3295-17944 GCA_035403765.1 Bacteroidales bacterium | reverse complement strand
TTCGCATGAAGGGGCCTGCGCAGCTTATTATAATTTTGGAAGGTAGGTTAGGCTGGTAGCAGGTTAGGAAGTTGGAAAGTTGGAAGAATGGAAGAATGGAAAGATGGAAGGATGGAAAGATGGAATATTGGAATATTGGAATATTGGAAGGTTGGAAGATTGGAAGATTGGGAGGATGGAAAGTTGGAAAGCTGGGAGGATGGGAGGATGGAAGGATGGAAGGATGGAAAGTTGGGAAGGATGGAAGGATGGAAAGTTGGGAAGGCTGGAAAGCTGGAAGATTGGAAAGTTGGAAAGTTGGGAGGATGGAAGATTGAAAGATTGAAAGATTGGAAAGTAGAAAAATTGGAAAGTTGGGAAGGCTGGAAAGCTGGAAAGCTGCAAGGTTCAAAATGCCTAACGCCTAATGCCTAATGACCACTAATGCCTAATGACCACTAATGCCTAATGACCACTAATGCCTAATGACCACTAATGACTAATGACTAATGACTAATGCCTAATGACTAATGACTAATAGCTTAAAAAAAAATAGAATGGAAGATAAATCAATACTACTTGGACATGGCAGCGGAGGCAGATTATCCCATGAACTTATCAAAGAAGTTTTTTATTCACAATTTGATAATCCGATACTTGCCGGACAAACCGACTCGGCTTTGTTGCAAATTCCGGGCAAAAACTTGGCTTTTACTACCGATTCCTATGTGGTGGACCCCCTATTTTTCAATGGCGGCAACATCGGCAAACTTGCAGTGTGCGGAACGGTTAACGACCTGGCGGTATCCGGAGCGGTGCCCAGATATATTAGTGCAGGATTTATTATTGAAGAAGGGTTCCCGATAAATGACTTAAAAACAATAGTTGCAAGTATGGCTGCAACAGCCAAAGATGCGGAAGTTATTATCGTTACCGGTGACACTAAAATAGTCAACAAAGGCCAATGCGATAAATTATTCATCAACACATCAGGCATAGGAATCCTTAACGAAAACCACCGACATATCAGCAGCGGAAAAACAATAAAAAAAGGTGATTGTTTGTTGCTCAACGGAAGCATTGCCGACCACGGGATGACCATTATGGCCGCACGCAACTTTGGCAGTTTCAATACCGATATCGCGTCGGATTGCGCGCCTTTAAACCACATGATACAAGACATACTCAAGGCCGGGTGCCAGGTAAAGTTTATGCGCGATGCCACCAGAGGAGGACTGGCCACGGTACTTTGCGAACTAGCCGAACACAACAAGCTTGCCATTGAAGTAAATGAGTCAGCAATTTTTATTAAAGAAAATGTCAGAGGCATCTGCGAATTGTTGGGGTTCGACCCATTTTATGTGGCAAACGAAGGAAAAGTGCTTATGCTTGTTGACAGCAAAGATGCTGAAAAAGCATTACAAATCATGAGGCAAAACGAATTCGGGAAAGAGGCAACTATTATCGGAACAGTGGTTGACGAGCCACGCGGTAAGGCTGTCTTAAAAACAGCTATTGGCGGCAGGAGGATTATGGATATGCTGGCCGGAGAACAATTACCAAGAATTTGCTAACAAAAAAAGGATATAACCAGCAATTTTTTGCCTGAATATCCAACGTTATTTCCCGCTTTGCTGATCTGCATAAAACCTTGAATCGCCCCACTCTCCAAAGGCAACACTACAACCGGCAGACTCGATAATCTGCTCCAGCCGATGACCACTTTGGTCGGGTTGATCGGCAAGTCCGGGTTTCCCCTGGTATAAATTGTATTCTTTCTTATAATCAACAGGAGTTATATTAGGCATGACAACATTGGCCCCTGCCATCAGGCCTTTTTCTCTGCCCTGTGGGTCAAGGGTCTGCAAGGCCGTAGTAGAAGCGATGTTGATGCGAGGGCGCATCAGCCGTAGCAGGGCAATCATTTTTAACGACAATTCCACGCGCTTTTCAACAGAAAGCAAAAGGTTTCTATACTTAAACAAAGGAGTTTCCTCATGTTCAATATATGGGCCCATTCCGACCATATGCACCCCTGAATTTTTAATAAAAAACAGGTCTTCCACTAGATTATCAATGGTTTGAAAAGGCAATCCAATCATCACACCGGTACCTGCCTGATAACCAATTTTTACCAGGTTATCGATGGCTTGCAACCTTCTTTGATAGTTGTGTTTTGCATTGTCGGGGTGCAGTTTACGATATAAATCAGGATTTGAGGCTTCAATCCGCAGTAAGTATCTTTTAGCTCCAAGCTCGTACCATTCGCGGTACACTTCTTCGGGCTGCTCTCCACATGACAATGTAATACGCAGTTGGCCTTCGGTCAGTTGATGAATCTTTTTTATCAACCTGGAAATACTTTCGGTAAACTTATTGTTGCTTAGTTCACCCGACTGTATAACAATAGAACCATAATTTTTTTTCCAGGCATAATCAGCCGCCAGCAATACTTCTTCATCGGATACGATATAGCGGTGGGCATTTTTGTTCCCGGCTCTGATGCCGCAGTAGTAGCAATTTTTACCGCATCGGTTGGAATACTCGACAAGCCCCCGCAGATATACCTTGTTGCCTATGGCATCATTACGGGTTTGTCCGGCATGCGAATACAGGCTGTGTATTTCAGCAGCCTCATCAGTTGCCAGTAATGTCCTTACGGTTTCATAGTCCAGCTCATGGTACATCAGTTTGTCCATTACTGCAAAAATTATTGTTCTGAATTCCGGGAAAGACTGTGATCTAAGGTTTTAAAAAAAGGCTGCAGTGCCCGCGTAAAGATTCCGTTCATGTAAGCAATTGCCATTCCGTAATTAGTTATGGAAACCGAATTCTCTGTAAATGGCTTAAGTCTGTTTAGTATTTGTTTGCGGGTCACCATGCAGCCTCCACATTGTATAACCAATTTATAGTCTTTGATATTTTCCGGCAACGCATCCAACCCAGACACGTTTGAAAAATATAATTTTTTACCTGTAAACTTTGATAACCACATGGGGATTTTCACTCTTCCAATATCATCACAGCTAACATGATGCGTGCACGATTCAAGTATCAGAATCCTATCGCCGTCGTGCAGGGAGCTTATCGTCTGGGTTCCATTCACATAATTCTCAAAGTCGCCTTTGAGGCGAGAAAAAATTATGCTGAAACTTGTCAGTGGAATATCATCAGGCACCAGTTCCTTGACGGTCCCGAAAGCCTGGCTATCAGTAACAACCAGCGAAGGTTTTATGCAGGAGGTTTTAAAAAAATGCTGAAGTTCTGTTTCTTTAAGCACTATGCAGATACAGTTATTGTCGAGCACATCGCGTATTGCCATTTGTTGTGGCAATATCATACGGCCTTCGGGAGCTTCCGAGTCAATAGGTGTTACTAACAGCACATAGTCTCCTTCGTTGATGATATCTCCGATCAGAGAACGGCTGATGTAAGCCGATTCGGGGATAGCATTTTTCAGGGCTTCCACCAGTATTCCCAGGTTATCAGGTTTGAGTGTGCTAAGTTCAATTATGTCTTGTTTGGTATATTTTTGTACAAGTTCTCGGGTGGCTTCCGATAAGGGCTGCAAGTCGGATTTGTTGTGAACAATGACAAAGGGGGTATTGTATCTTTTAAATTCTTCTAACAGTTTAAATTCTGGTTGTCCAAAGAAATTTTCCGTAATAACCAGCACAGCACAATCAATGGTTTTAATAACTTGAAATGATTTCTCAATCCTTTTGGATCCGAGGCTGCCCGTATCATCAATACCGGCTGTATCAACCATTATCACAGGACCAATACCAAATATTTCAATGGATTTTCGCACCGGGTCGGTGGTAGTGCCAGGCTGTTCCGACACAATAGCCACCTCCTGCCCAACGAGCAAATTTATCAATGAGCTCTTGCCGTTGTTACGTCTGCCAAAGATACCTATTTGTGGTTTCAAATCCCTTCCCTTGCTCATAATAATGGTTATTTTCTACTTATATAATTACACCGATTCTGCGCAATCTGCATCACAATTTGCAGACATATTTCAATTAAACTGGCTGCTGCTGTTTTTCTTGATATTTAGAAATACAGATCTCTGTTTCCGTTTTTAATAAGTTCTATTCTATTTCTTATTTCGGCAACATTTTTCTCATCCCCCATTGCCTGGAGCTCTTTTTCGATGAGCTTCCAGCCTTTTTCTCTGTTTAGTTCATTGCCGTAATCCATCAGGTACTCGGCCAGGGTTAGAATGGCATTGGGAGTACAAAAACGTTTGATGAAGCCGGGAACCGAAAATTCCATAAAATGTTCGCCTGTTCTTCCCAGCCGATAACAAGCAGTACAAAATGAAGGCAGCATTTCCTGATCGAGCAGTTCCGAGATAATCTCACTCAGGGATCGGCTATCGTTGATTCGGAACTGGCCTCTATTCAGGTCTTGTTCCACATGTTCTGATTCAGCGTAGCTGCCAAGCTCCAGTTTAGTGCCTCCATCAATTTGCGACACCCCGAATTGTATAACTTCGTTGCGCAGCGCCACGGGTTCGCGTGCGGTTAATATCATGCCGGTGTATGGCACAGCAAGACGCAGTATGGCCACCAGTTTTGCGAAATCGTCGTCGTTCACAAAATATTTGTCGCCCATGCTGAGCATAGAAGCATCTTTAATCCGTGGAAATGAAATGGTATGGGGGCCAACATTATAGCATGCTTCGAGATGGTTGGTATGACGCACGAGTCCCATTACCTCAAAACGCCAGTCGTATAATCCAAAAAGTGCGCCGATGCCGACATCATCAAGACCGGCTTCCTGAGCACGGTCTAGCGAGGTAAGACGGTATCCGTAATCAGCTTTTTTACCCCTGAGATGGTATGTTTTATAGGCTTCGGGATGATATGTTTCCTGAAAAACCTGAAAGGTACCAATGCCTGCTTCTTTTACAACCTTAAAACCTTCTATATCCAGTGGTGCAGCATTGATGTTCACACGCCTTATTTCTCCATTATTTTTCTTAACAGAATAGGCAAGACGGACGGTATGGGCAATGAATTCCGGATTGTATTGTGCATGTTCGCCATAAACCAGAATTAATCTCTTTTGTCCATTATCTTCGAGGGATTTCACCTCATTAACAATCTCTTCGTCGGTGAGGGTTACCCTTTTAGCAGCGGTATTAGAAGCTCTGAAACCACAATAGGTGCAGTTGTTTGCACATTTATTTCCGATGTACAGAGGCGCAAACAGCACTATCCTGTTGCCATACACCAATTTTTTCAGTTGCCTGGCTCCATTTTTTATCTCTTCAACAAGTTCAGGGTCGGTAGTCTTAATCAGAATGGCAGTTTCGGCCAGCGACAGACGTTTTTTTGATAAGGATTTTGCTATGACAGCCCTGACTGATTCTTTTGTGGATACGGCATTATTTAGATACCCCTCAATTTCTTCAGCGTCGATAAATGGCTGCATGGGGACATCAGGAATATTGTATTTCTCTGGAGTAAATTTCATTTGTACCTCGTTTTCTGTAAAATTTATTAATAGTTTTTAGGAATTTCAACAGTGAAGGTGCTTCCAACATCAGGTGTACTTTTCACAGTTACCGTTCCATGATAAAAATCTTCCACGGTTCTTTTCAAAATCGAAAGTCCGAGTCCACTGCCGCTGATACCTTTAGTTTTTTCGTTTTTGATTCGTGAAAAATCCTGGAATAATTTTGCGATATCATCTTCCGACATTCCAATGCCAGTATCGGAAACTGCAATAGACACTTTATTGTCATCGGTAGCTATTTTAATTTCCACCGTTCCGTTGGTTTTGTTGTATTTGACGGCGTTAGAAATAAGGTTGTTAAAAATTATTTCCATCTCGTTGGCGTCGGCATTCATGTATATGTTAGACTGGTTGGAATCAAGAAAAACTTTAACATTTTTCTGGGCTGCCAGAGGACTTATAGTATCGATAGCTATTTGTGCTATTTGTACAACGTCCACTTTGGTAATTTCCCGTTTCTTTTTACCGTTTTCAAGTTTGGTAAGGTCGAGCATATCCATAATAAGGGAACGCATGCCTCTGATACGTTCCAACGAACGTTCTATCATCTGTTCGTAATCATTTAGGTCGGTACCCACCTGTTTGTCCTGCATTATGCGCAAATAGCCTTCGATGGCGTTGATTGGCGATTTGAGTTCGTGCGACAACACCGATAAGAATTGAAACCGCACCTGTTTGCTTTCCTCGTTCAGGGTTTTGGTCATCCGGCTCAGGTAGAGGTGTTTGGTTATACCCTCCATGGCCGTTTTCAGTTCCTGTGGAGTAAATGGCTTGGGAACAAAATTATAGGCTCCGTTATTGGTAGCTTTGATGGCCAGGTCGAGCGAAGCATAGGAAGTAATCATCATTACGTTCGTGTCAATACCCTTATTATTGATGTACTCCAGCACCTCTATACCATGTATTCCAGGAAGTTTGTTATCAAGCAAAACGATATCTATCGGGGTAGAATCCAGATACGACAATGCCTCTTCGCCAGTACCCACTTCAATGGTTTCGAAAGTAAAGGCCTCTTCAATAAAAGGAAAATCAACCGAAAAGTTCTTCAGAATTCTCGTCAGGCCGGAACGTATTCCCACCTCATCATCAACTATCAATACTTTGAGGACTGCCATAAGGATTTTTTAGAGTTTTAATAATTTTTTTACCTGTACCTGCAACTGGTCGTAACGGATACCTTTTTCGAGATAGAGGTCGGCTTTTATCCATTGTTTATCTTCATCAGAGTTCAATCCAAACATCAGTCCTGTTTCAGCGGTAACGGCTGTGGCAATAATTACAGGCACATCGGGATATTTCCTTTTTATTTTATAGCTAAGAATGAAACCACTGTCTTTATTGTCCATCATCAGGTCAAAGATGGCCAGGTCGGGTCTCATTTTATTGATTAAGTCCTCCCCTTCTTTTTGTGTTTCACCTGTAACCACTTCAAAACCCATGTTTTTCATGTGTAAGGTCAATTGTGTCAAACTATCGATATCATCATCGACTATCAAAACCACTTTTTTTTCTGTCGTTGTCATTTTATAAGGTTTTATTTTTGTTTCTTGGTATTTTGATTTTAAAACAGGTGCCTGTAGGGCCTGTTTCGGGGTTATCATTTGTTTCGATGTTAATTTGTCCATTGTGCATTTTTACAATGCCATAAATCAGCGGTAACCCGAGTCCTGTCCCTTTCCCTATAGGTTTCGTGGTAAAGAAAGGCGTAAAGATTTTATCCAGATTTTCTTTGGATATTCCAGGGCCCGAATCGGCCACCCAGAACTCAACGTCGTCGTTACTTTCCCGCAGAGTAATAGTAATTTTTCCACCGTCGGGCAGAGCTTCAATAGCATTTTTTTCGAGGTTGGTCAACACCTGCATCCACTGATCGTTATCAATGAAAGCAAAGGTGTTTGACAATTCAGATTTAACCTCCACTTGCACATTGGGTGGCAAAATCACAGATTCTATACTATGATTGGTAAACTTCAGGATATCTGTTTCCACCAGTTTGACCTGGTTTTTGCGGGCAAAATTCAACAGCCCGCCAACAATTTTTTTGCAACGGTCAGCCTGTTCGGCAATAAGTTCCAAATCTTCGCGGATAGGGCTTTCAGCAGGAGCCTCTTCTTTCAGAATATTGCTGTACATGGTGATAATCCCGAGCGGATTATTCAATTCATGAGCAATACCGGCTGATAACTGGCCCATATTGGCAAGTTTTTCGGATTGTTGCAACGATTGACGGGCGCTTGCCAGTTTCTCGTTCGAAAGATTGAGTTCCTGCACCGAATTGTGAAGTTTCTCAATAGTATTGGGCAGGCACATTTCCACTTCGGCAAAGCCTTCAATGATAGCAATGGCATGCTCAATACAGGAATCGTAACCGCAGGCTCCGCAGTTAAGGTGATCCTCAGCTTTCACTTTACCCATGGATTCGAGTACCTTTGAAATAGCTTCTACGGAAGGTGTTGGAATACGGCGATCAGCAGGCTTAAACTGTTGCGAAAAATCAAGATCTTTAAATTCGTTAAACTCTTTTTTCCAGGTATTCTTTTCCAGCGTCTGCATCTTTTGCCGCACATAGTTTCTGATCCTGGTGGTTTTGGTGAATAACATGTTGTTATAAGACATTCCTGGCCCCATGATACAGCCCTCACAACACAGCAGTTCTAGGTGTTGTGATTTTTTCAGACCTTCTTCAAATTCGCGGATTGCTTCCCTAAAGTGCACTCTTCCGGAGGCCACAATGATATTTTCTTCGCAAATATCATCCGTTTTATTGATGGAATGCAGTTTGCCACGGGTTACAGGAAATATCGATGCTTTACCTGCATAAGGCGGGTCAAAATCAGACGGGGTAATGTTCTCATGAGAAATGCCTGCTTTTTTCAACAGTTTTCGTAATTCGATAAAAGTTATCACCTGATCTACCTCGTTTGATTCTGCTTTTTTAGCAATGCAAGGCCCGATAAAAACTGTCTTTACATCCTCTCCATATTTTTTCTTTACTATCCTTACCATGGCCACCATTGGTGAAACAATGGGCGCCAACGATTCTATCAGTTCGGGATGATAATGCCTTACATAATAGGCTATGGCCGGGCAGTCGGACGAAATGCTTTTCGGGGCATTTACATCATTCATAACCTTTTGGTATTCATTAGCCACCATATCGGCGCCAAATCCAACTTCCACCACCCAGGTAAAACCCAATTGGCGAAGCATGCCGACAAGTTTTCTGTAATCGGAAATTTCAGCAAATTCGGCCGGAAAGCTTGGAGCAACGCAGGCAACAATTTTTTCTTTGGCAGCCAGATATTCTTCCACTGGTTGTGTGGTATCCACAAACACTTTTGCTTTCTGACTGCACACCTTAGTACAATTGCCGCATCCTATGCATCGCTCCGAGATAACTTCCGCTTGCCCGTTTATTATTTTGATAGCTTTTACAGGACATTCTCTGACACAGGTATAACATACCCGGCATCGGTCTTTGACCGTGTAAACAAGCTCGTTATTTATCAGATTTCCCATTGTTCTGTAATTGCTGTCAGGTTATTATTCTAAATTATAGAAGCACTTCCCGTTTAAAGTATTTGGTATGGAGGAGCTCATGGCTTTTATGTTGCAGCGGTTCACCAAGGAAGTTGGCATACAATTCAACAATTTCGGGGTTTTTGTGTGAAACCTTTAATGATTCCCTGTCGTCAATTTCATAGAGTGAATTCATACGTGCTTCAATAACTTTTTCGGTTATTCCTATACGTTGTCCGCCGCCGGCAATACATCCGCCCGGGCAGGTCATCACTTCTATAAAGTGGAGGTCGTTTCTGCCATTCCTTAGTTCTTCAATAAGTTTACCTGCATTGGCCAGACCACTGACAACGGCTACACCAATTTCCAGGTCGTTTATCTTAATACGGGCTTCTTTATGTCCTTTAAGTCCGCGGACGGCATTGATTTTAAAATTTGTGAGTTCGTTGCCTGTAAGTTGTTTATAGGCAGTTCTCAGAGCAGCTTCCATCACACCGCCGGTAGCACCAAAAATCTTTCCTGCCGAGCTACGCACTCCCAGTGGGGAATCCGTCAGTTCCGGCTCAATGTTGTGCATATCGATGCCATGCAGTTTTATTAACTCTATCAGTTCGCGGGTAGTCATCACGATATCTATATCGTTGATGCCATCACGTCCCATAGTATCACGCTGGGCTTCAAATTTTTTGGCGGTACAGGGCATGATAGACACAGAGATAATGTCTTTGGGTTCTATTTTTGCCTTTTGGGCAAAATAACTCTTGATAATAGCACCGGTCATTTGCTGAGGCGATTTGCACGTTGAAAGATTATCAAGATAATCGGGAGCAAACTCTTCGGCATATTTTACCCATGCAGGGCAACAACTGGTGAACATAGGCATGGTTTTTCCCTTAACGATACGGTCGATCAGCTCTGCCGATTCTTCCATAATAGTAAGGTCGGCTCCGAAGGTGGTATCAAACACAAAGGAGAATCCCATTTTGCGCAAGGCGGCATTGAGGATACCGTTAATGTCCTGCCCCGGCTTCATGCCAAACTCTTCGGCTAAAGAAACAGAGATAGAGGGAGCATATTGGACCACGGCTACTTTTTCTTTTTTGTGCAGGATATCCTGAACTTCGGTAGTTTGGTTTCTTTCCGAGAGGGCGCCGGTGGGACAAACCATGATACACTGTCCGCAATTCACGCAACTGGAAGTATTGAGGCCTTTGCCCATCGAGGTGCCTATGAGAGTTTTGCTGCCACGGTTGATATATTCGATACACGACACACCCATTACTTCTTCGCACACCCTGACACAGCGTCCGCAGAGGATACATTTTGCCGGATCGCGGATGATACTCAGGCTGGAGTGATCCATTTTGTGTTTGTTTTTCATACCATGAATACGACGGTCAACCACGTGATATTCTTTTGAAAGGTGCTGTAGTTCGCAGTTAGCATTTCTCACACAGTAGAGGCAATCGTCGGGATGGTTCGACAGCAGCAGTTCTACGATAGTTTTGCGTGCATCCAGAACTCGGGGCGAACGGGTGTTAATTTTCATGCCGTCGCTTACAGGAAAAGAACAGGAGCTCACGAGTTTTGCACTTCCTTCGAGTTCCACCACACACATGCGGCAAGCGCCCGAAGGGACAAAGTTTTTCATATGGCACAAGGTGGGAACTTTTATACCGTTGCGGTTAAGCACGGTTAAAATGGTTTCGCCTTTTTCTGCTTGATAATTTTTTCCGTTTATTTCTATAGTAAGGTTCATAATATCCTGGTTTTTTAAATCATTTCAATAGCTTCAAATTTGCATGTTTCGTAGCAAGCGCCGCAGCCGATACATTTATTTTCCTGTATAAAATGTGGTGCTTTACGGGTTCCTATGATGGCCGAGGTAGGACATTTCTTGGAACAGGCCGTACAGCCGGTACATTTATCAACGATGATGTGGAATTTTCTAAGGTCGGTGCATTTTCCTGCAGGGCAAACCCTTTCGAACACATGAGCTTCGTACTCATGGCGGAAAAAGCGGAGGGTGCTAAGTACCGGGTTGGGGGCTGTTTGTCCCAGGCCGCAGAGCGATGTTTCTTTGATGACTTTTGCAAGTTTTTCCAACTGCATGACACCTTGAAAACGTTCGAGCGCATCTTTATTGTCGTCGGATTTTGGTTTTGAAGTGATGCTCTGCAATATTTCGAGCATTCTTTTGGTGCCTTCGCGACAGGGGATACATTTACCGCAGCTTTCGCGCTGAATAAAATCCATGAAGAATTTAGCAATATCCACCATGCAGGTATTTTCATCCATCACCACCAATCCGCCGGAGCCCATCATGGCGCCTGCTGCTATCAGGTTCTGATAGTCAATTTGGATGTCGAGGTTCTCTTCGGTGATACATCCACCCGAAGGGCCGCCAATTTGAACAGCTTTAAATTTTTTATCGAAAGCAATACCGCCGGCAATATCAAAAATAATCTGGCGAACCGTTGTTCCCATGGGGATTTCGACAAGGCCTGTATTTTTCACATTTCCTGACAGGGCAAATACTTTTGTTCCTTTGCTTTTTTCGGTACCTGTAGAACTAAACCATTCGGCTCCTTTCACTAATATTTCCGAGACGTTGGCATAAGTTTCCACATTGTTGATGACACTAGGTTTGCCAAACAGGCCGCTTTCGGCAGGGAAAGGCGGACGTGGGCTGGGCATTCCGCGGAAACCTTCGATGCTGTGCATCAGTGCGGTTTCTTCACCACACACAAAGGCGCCGGCACCCATTTTAATTTTTATTTTCAGGTCAAAACCTGAATTCATAATATTATGGCCGAGCAATCCATATTCTTCGGCCTGCTTGATGGCTATCTTGAGGCGTTGAATGGCCAGCGGGTATTCGGCACGGATATAGATATAGGCTACAGTAGCACCGATGGCATACGCACCGATGGCCAGGCCTTCGAGGAGCCGGTGGGGGTCGCCTTCTATGACGGCGCGATCCATAAATGCACCGGGGTCGCCTTCGTCGGCATTACAAATCATGTATTTCTGATCTGACTGTGTTTTGAATGCCAATCTCCATTTTGTTCCTGTGGGGAAACCTCCGCCTCCACGTCCGCGAAGACCACTTTTTTCTATGGTAGAGATGACGTCTTCGGGCGACAGGGTCTTTACTGCCTTGATGAAGCCGGCATAGCCTCCACGGGAGATATATTCTTCGAAACTCACGGGGTTAATAATACCGCAGTTTTTCAGTACCAGACGTTTTTGTTTTACGAAAAACGAGTGTTGGTTAATATCATTAACTCCGGGCCACGGTTTGAGCTCATCGCTCATAAACTGTCCGAGAAGGTTTTCCGAATTAATTGTTCCGGCAGTAACACTTCCGAGAATATCATTAACCTTATCAAAGGTAACTTTTCCGAAAGAAATCCTGTTTTTGCCCGGAAGCCTGACATCCATGATGGGTTCTACAGCACAGAAGCCTATGCAGCCTACTTCCACTATATCGGCTTCCATTTTATTATTTTTCAGGTACTCTTCAATGGCAGCTTTTGTTTTTGCCGCACCGGCGCCAAGACCGCAAGTTCCTGCGCCGATAAAAATGGTAGCTTTGTCTTTACCGGCTTTATTTTCAAAAAGGCTGTTTTTTAGGTCGGTATCTTTGCCGGCAGCCAGATTTTCCAGGTATTGTTTTACTGAATTGTTCATATCGTTTGTTCTTTAGCTCTGAATGATTCAACTATTTCTTGTAATTTATCGGTAGTAACCTTCGCAAAAAACTCGCCGTTGATGTTTATCACCGGGGCAAGGCCACAGGCGCCTATACAGGCCACAACTTCAATGCTGAAAAGCCCGTCGCGGGTGGTTTGTCCGGCTTTGATTTTTAAAATAGATTCTAATTCTTGCAGCACCGTGGCTGATCCGAGTACATGACAGGCTGTGCCACGGCATACCATAATATGATATTTTCCAACCGGCTCAAACCTGAATTGGTTATAAAATGTAGCAACACCGTATATTTTGCTGGTAGGAATTTTCAACTTCAGTCCGGTTTTAACAATTGCTACTTCGGATAAATAGCCTTCTTTTTCCTGAATTTCCTGTAAAAGCGGGATTAAAGAATCCCTGCTGCAGTTTTCGTAGTTCTCTAGTATTTTGTCAAGTGCTTTTTCCATAATAAATTTGTGTTGCTACATTTTATTTGTTAATAACTATAAATTATTTTTCACCCAAAATTCGAGTTATCTCGGGGAGTAATCTTTTTACATCAACCGGTTTCCTGATAAAACCATCCACCGGGAACCAGATGCTTTTTCCGTCTTCCGAAAGATAATCGACGCCGGCTTTTCCGGTATTAATGTCTTTCACCAGAATCACGTGCAAATCTTTAAATCCGGGATTTTTTCTGAACTCACGGGCCATAGCCTGCACATCAGGCTTGGTAGTGGTAAGAATGTCGATAGAGGTTTGCATAAGCACAGGCATGTTCGATAATTCTGGATTATCGGTAATTTCTTTTGCCAGCTCAAAACCTTCGTAATGAGTGGTCATCATAACATCGAGGATGGCAAGATCTGGTTTTTCTTCTTTGATCTTTTTCATGCCTTCGATTTTGTCATTTGCAGCGATGACTTTGTATCCTTCTTTTTGAAGAATAGTTTCAATGATGGTAATCACATCAATGTCATCATCAACGATTAATACTTTTTTGGTTTCCATAACTTTTTTTTATTAATTATTAATACTTATTCATCCCGGAAAACTTTCCGGTTTTGGTTTTATTTATTATGTTTGCTAATAAATCATAATTGTCAGCTGATTTCAGCAGGTATTCACAAGCGCCTGCATCCATCATTTTTTCCTGATAAAGCTGGGTTTCATAAGAAGAAAATGCCACAATGGAAAGTTCGGGGTGGTGAGTTTTCGCCTTGCGAGTGGCTTCCATACCATCCATAACAGGCATTTTAACATCCATAAAAACAAGATCGGCAATGGTATTGTCGAGTAATTCAAGAAACTCCTCACCGTTGGAGGCTTCCGCTACTATTTCCACACCACCGATGTTTAATAAAATGGTTTTGAGTCCCTTGCGAAAGGTTGCTTCATTATCGACTATGATTACTCTGACCATTTTTTGTTTTTTTTTGACGATACAAAAGTAGATTGAGTATTCCAAGTAAAAAAGAGTAAAAGACACATCAGGCAATGCAGGTAAAAATACCTGGTTACCACACAAAACAGTCATTAACAAAGGATTACAGAAGCGCCTTCCCCAAATTACCGATAAACGCATGTTATTAAAGTTATGCAATACATTGTCTTTATGTGTTTTACAAAATTGATATTTTCTAAAAAAAATAAATATTTTTTTCAACGGGTAAATATACGTATATTATTCGGGAATTTATCACATGGTCTTTTCACTTGTTTTTAAATGGTTAAGAATTTTTAGTAAGCCAAACTAGTGTTTTGTAAGAATTGTTTAACTGCATTTTATCAATGGATTGTTTTCTGACATAATATTGTCTTCGGCCATCTTTAAATGGAATAGTACCTACCCGGAATTTGCCCGTCTTGAAAAAATTTGTATTTTTGACATTTTTGGAGGGCCTGGCCATGTTGGCAGGCCAATTTTATAGG
>DAONFU010000033.1:0-3195 GCA_035403765.1 Bacteroidales bacterium | reverse complement strand
TTGTAAAGACGACCTTTTTAGAACAACTGGCAACAGCTCACCTTTCAGAACGATTATCCACAGCGTTAATTGGCTAACGCTATAGTGATTACACATTATTAAAGTATATCATGTTATCAGAAGTACATAAAAAAAACATTGCCGAGCTTTACAAAACGTCCATAGTGCAACAAACCGCTTTTTGGTCACTTGTAAAAAGAAAAACTGGCCGTGAAACTATTGCCATTAATTTTAAATCAAAAAAGAGCCATCTTTTTCATGATGCGGCAGCAGATTACGATATCAATTCCGACCTTTTGGTAATCATTTTGCCTTTGAATAAGCACAATAGCATTGCTTATGTTCCCTATGGCCCAGAACTCGAACCCGACAATGAGTTTCAGGGAATTTTTTTAGAAGAACTGTCGGAGTGTTTACGATCATTTTTACCTGCTGGTTGCTTTATGATCAGGTATGATTTGTGCTGGGAAGTATTTTGGGCAAGAGACAATGCGTACTTTGACCACACCGGCAATGTCATTGATGCGCCTTCGTTGAAGTCGCAGGAATTAAGGTTAAATTTCAATACTTTCCACTGGAATCTCCGAAAAGCACAAACGAATATTTTACCGACCAACACCTTGTATATCAGTTTGGAAACAGATACTGCGACCATCCTGGAACGCATGAAGCCTAAAACCAGATATAACATCAAATTATCGCAAAAGAAAGGCGTTACAGTAAGAATAGCTGATATCGGCGATTTACATATCTGGTATAAATTGTACTCTGATACCGCGCAAAGAAACGGATTGAATTTGAATGATATTAAGTACTTTGAAGCCATTTTAACCACGCGGGCCGACAGCACAAAATCGCCAGCAGAGGTTTACTATCTAATAGCCGAATGTGATAAAACACCATTGGCTGCTATGTTTTTGGTAATATCCGGTCAACGCGGCTCCTATTTGTATGGCGCTTCATCAAGCATAAACAGGAATTTCATGGCTACTTATGCCCTGCAATGGGAAGCCATAAAAATCTCGAAGGAAAAAGGCTGCATTGAATATGATATGTTTGGAATTTCGCCAAAAAATGACATCTCCCACCCGCTTTATGGCTTATACCGGTTTAAAACAGGTTTTGGCGGGGAAGTATTTCATAGTCTAGGCTGTTGGGATTATTTTTTCGACAAAGAAAAATACCAGCAATTTATGGGTACAGAAATGGTTAATCCGGGATATCATCTCTCCACAAACTAAAAGTAAACCAATGGCCACCATGGATGTATGCTTTTCAAAAAAAATGCGTTGCTATGGTTCTTTTTGGGGATTCTGAACGGTTAGCGACAGTTCTCAGGCTTTGATCAGCCCGTTTTTAATGGCAAACATTACCAGGTGCGGAGAGTTTTTCGCACCCGTTTTTTCGAGCAGATGCGCCCTGTGCCCGTCCACGGTGCGTGCGCTAAGACCGAGGTATTTGGAAATTTCAGCGTTTGACATACCTTTGCATATGAGTTCGAGAACTTCCTGTTCGCGGTCGGTAAGTTCGATGCCGGCCATCCTTAGCGAAGGCCTCATATTACGGTTCACATTGCTGATAAACTCTTCCGAAAAATAATTTTCCCCGGCCATCACCTGGTTGATAGCCCGCTGCAGCTCATCTTTGTTGGTTTTTTTTAACAAAAAACCCTCTGCCCCTGCCTCAATCATCTGGTTGAAGTAACTTATCTCTTCAAACATGGTAAGGGCGATAACTTTGATGGAAGGATATTTTTCCACCACCCTGCGGGTGGCTTCGATGCCGTCCATAACAGGCATGCGGATATCCATCAGCACAAGGTCGGCGGTGGCATTTTTGAGTATCTCAAACAATTCGTGGCCGTTTTGAGCCTCGCCGATAACCTTCACCTCGTCCATCTCGTTGAGAATGATACGCAGCCCTTTGCGAAAAATTTCATGGTCGTCGGCAATAACTAATCTTATGATATTCATGCTACAATTATTTTACGTTAACGGTAACCAGCACCGACATCCCTTGACCTTCGTTGCTTTTTATGAGTGTGAGGCCGTTGATGGTTTTAATTTTGTTGACAATATTATTCAATCCCATTCCGGTAGGTTGCTGCAATTTATCTTCCACGTCAAAGCCGATGCCGTCGTCTTTATAAAACAGGTTAACCTGCCGGTCATGACTTTCGAGATATATTTCGATGTTTTTGGCTCGCGAATGTTTCAGCGAGTTGTTAACCAATTCTTTTATACTCTGGAATAGCACCGTTTCCTCAATTCTTGAACCCAAAAGTTTATACTGTGAGGTATCGAGAATAATCTTGACCGATTGCGTATTGTTGATATAATTGCAAAAATCCTTGATGGCAACAGGCAAGCCGAAATCCTGTAATATACTGGGCATAATATTGTTAGAGATTTCGCGGGTAGAAACAATAGCCTTATCGATGAGTTCATCAACAGCCTGCAGGGTTTCGGCAGGGCTGATTTTATTAAAATTTCCTTTTTTCAACAAATCGGTATAGAGCTTTATTGTAGATAAAAGCGGTGCCAGCCCATCGTGCAGGTCGGCAGCAAAACGCTGGCGTTCGCGTTCTTCAGTTTCAATGATAGTGGCAGCAATTTTCCGTTCAATTTCCTTGCGGTCAGTGATATCGCGTGCCAGGCTCAGGATGGCCTTTTTACCGAAATAATCGATAACACGGCTCGACATCTCGAGAAAAATCACCGAACCTTTTTTTGTGAGGTGTTCGGTTTCGTATATGTGGTGGCCATTCTGAATAATGATATCAATGTTCTTTTTTACTAAGGGAATGTATTTCGGTGTTTTGATATCGGTAAAATTTTTCTTCATCAGCTCTTCGCGCGAATAACCAAGACGTTTGATAACCTCCTGATTCACCTCAATAAAATTACCTTCAAAATCGGCCAGAAAAATCTCATCGGTGGAATTGTCAAACAACAATTTGAATCGGTTTTCCGATTCGATACGTCGTTCATCGGCTTTTTTCACGCTACGCAAGAGGTTGCCAATGCGATGAATACCAATCGACAACAAAACCGCTACAAACATCACCAACAGAAAATAAACGGTAAGGAAGGAAGAAGACTTTTGATTAAAATAAATACTATACACTTCCATCAACTGGGCCGCCGTAAGAAAGATTATGGCCAGCCCTATCATAACCCATGACATGCGGCTTTT
>DAONFU010000032.1:0-18292 GCA_035403765.1 Bacteroidales bacterium | reverse complement strand
TGTTTTTGAAGTAAAAGATTTTAAGACGCTGACAAACTGGAATGTTGTTGACAGCGTAGCCCTTGAACGGAAGATTATTTACCTTGATTATGTCAATGCTATCGACGGATTTACGATACCTTCGGCACGGCAGACTGCCGATGGTTATTTCCATTTTGAATTCCAGCTCCGGAATATGTCGGGCAGGGATCAAAAGTTTTATTATAATCTTTATTACCAAAACGAGAGTTATAAGTTTCCTGAATGTGTTGCCGGTAGCCAGCGCGAAAATGTTTTTGCCGCTGAAAATTTTTATGGCTGCAGGAGTACCGAATTTCCGGGCTTTGCCGAAACAAGTGTAATACCTGCCGACGAAAAATACCATAAAGTGGCCTTCAGTATGCGGATAGAAGGCAACCCGCGCAATGAAAAAAGATATTCCGATGGTACTATTAATCAACGCTGGAAACGAAATCCCAGGACAGGGGAATATAGTTTTTTGCTGGTGGTTAGCACCAAAGATAATATCGATAATAAAATAATTCCAGAGTACATTGCCGATGTCAGCAGACATCGCGACAGTGTGTTTCATAATCCGTATTATTATTTTTTATTCGGAGAAGGAAAAAATCAAAAGAACCTTGAGATTTTGCCTTCGGGAAATGTGCTGAAAGTTGTTGCCCGGCCCGGCCTGGATGGTGGAATTTATGTTAACCCTGCGGATTTCATCGCTGAAAAATATTTGCCGTTCACACACAAATATTGCGGCAGCAGTGATGAATTATATCGCAATGCCCCGCTGCGGACTTTTGTTAGCTATATAGATACTTCATCAAGATTTTTTAACATCCCCGTAATGGCTGATGTGATTAATGAAAATTATTCTCTGCGCGATTATAACTGGAACCGCACTTTTCACAAACAGGAAGAATTGGTGCTTACCAAACCTGGCAATACCGATTGCCCGTGCAGCCAGCTTGTCGTTGATACGGTGGAGGCCTCGGTTACCATGAAAAACGAAGCTAGCCGCCCCGGCGAATGGAAAAAAAAGGGTATTGGCGTGATGACACGGCACGGCTTGACCTATGGAAAATATACGGTGAAAGTAAAAATGACCGAATTACTCAACAAAGCCGGCGTATGGAATGGTATCACCAATGGGATTTGGCTGGCATCGCAGAAAAACGAAGCCTGGAACAATTGCCGCAAGTGCAACGAAAAAGGGTACCTGCACAACTATTGGGGCTCCGGAAAAGACGACAGGTCGGACTATACCGGCTATTCAGAGATAGATTTTGAAATCCTGAAAACGGTGAGTTATTGCCCTTCCTATCAGTTTCCTCCCACCTATTATTATCCGGTGGCCAACCGATACCGTGTGGCCGACTGGCATGTTCCCCTGCCTCAGGCCCTGCGGCTCGATTCTGCTAATATTATGGTGTGCTGTACCAACTGGGATATGGCCTGTCCCGACCCTCAAAACTATGAGGTGGGATGCAAACCGGTAAATTATGGCAACCAGACTTTTCTTGCCCATCGGTGGGACTATTGGTACAGATCCCTGACCATACGCACGCCGGCTTCCGACAACGAACTGTTTGCCTCCGGATTTTATTATTTCCAGATAGAATGGAAACCCGATGAGATTATCTGGCGGATTGGCCCCCGCAAGGATAACCTGACCGTAGTGGCTTATATGAACAGCCGCATTACCTGCATCCCCAACAACCAAATGATACTGATCATTTCACAGGAATTTCACGATACCGCCTGGTGGCATGGAAGTCCTTTTCAGCAGGGTTTTATTCCTTTCCCCAAAAAGGATTTAAGCGGGATTCTTTATGAGATAACTGTTGAATAAATCACGCGCTCAATCCACACTCCACTCCGGGCCGTCTTTGGTGTCTTTTATGTTGATTTTCAGCTCCTGTAGTTTGTTCCTTATCAGGTCGGAGGTGGCAAAATCCTTTTTTGCTTTTGCCTCCTGACGCAGCGAGAGAATGATATGCATCAGGTCATCGGTAATCTGCACATTTTGTTGTACGGGTTCTTTTACGATGCCCAATATGTCAAATAATATATTTCCAAAATCGGCGATAAACTTATTCTTGTCGGCCTGGCTGATGGTGGTCTTGTTTTCCTTGAGTGCATTGGCCCACCTTACGGATTCAAACAATACGGCAATAGCCACAGGACTGTTAAAATCATCACACATTGCTTCGTAGCATTTTTCCCGTAAGCTGTTGATATACGTTGCCAGCTCCGGCCCGGTGGTTTCCGAAGTCTTAATTTTTTCCAGGTCGGCCAGTGCACCGGATAGTTTTTTAAGTCCCTTTTCGGAGGCTTGTATGGCTTCGTTTGAAAAATCGAGGGTGCTTCGGTAGTGGGCCTGCAGAATGAAAAACCTTATGCTCATTGGCGAATATGACTGTGTAAGTAAGGCATGATTGCCGGTAAAAAATTCTTCCAGGGTAATAAAGTTGTTTAGTGATTTACCCATCTTTTGGCCGTTGATGGTAATCATATTGTTGTGTATCCAGTATTTGCAAGGGTCAGCCCCGTTGGCTGCCGTCGATTGGGCAATTTCTGATTCGTGGTGAGGGAACACCAGGTCCATACCTCCGCCGTGAATATCAAACTGCTCGCCAAGGTATTTGGCGCTCATGGCCGAACACTCCAGGTGCCATCCGGGAAAACCTATGCTCCACGGCGAGTTCCACCGCATGATGTGTTCGGGGCTTGCTTTTTTCCATAAGGCAAAATCATAGGGGTTTTGTTTTTCTTCCTGTCCCTCCAGCTCGCGCGTATTCGCTTGCAGTTCTTCCAGCACCCTGCCCGAAAGTTTACCATACTGGTGGCTTTCATTGTATTTTTTGACGTCGAAATATACCGAACCATTGGAAATGTAAGCATACCCGGCATCCAATATCTTGCCCACCAGCTCCATCTGCTCAATAATATGGCCAGAGGCCCTCGGTTCTATACTCGGTGGCAGCACATTCAGCATACGCATGCTTTCATGATAGCGGTTTGTATAGTACTGAGCCACTTCCATGGGTTCCAGTTTTTCAAGACGGGCCTTTTTGGCTATCTTGTCTTCCCCGCTATCGGCATCGTGTTCCAGATGGCCCACATCGGTGATATTTCTGACATAGCGTACCTTGTAGCCCAACTGTGTCATAAAACGGAAAACTAGATCGAAAGTAATGGCCGGGCGGGCATGGCCAAGATGAGGATCGCCATAAACTGTGGGGCCGCATACATATATGCCGCAATGCGGCGGATTCAAGGGTTCGAAAAATTCTTTTTTGCGGCTTAATGTGTTGTAAAATTGTAATTTCTGACTCATCGGTAGTCGTTTTGATATGCAAAGTAACACAATTTTATCCACATCAGGATTCCGAAATTTTTGTACTTTTGCACCTGCTATTTTTGCAGTGCCAGATTTTTCACTGTGTTTTAATAATCAGATACCAACAAAAATAAACATCTACAGCATGAAAATTTTAATTTGTTTAAGTAATGTCCCCGACACCACGACCAAAATCAGGCTTACCCCAGAGGCTGCGGGTATTGATGTTGCCGGGGTGCAATGGATCATCAATCCCTGGGATGAACTCGCCCTCTCGCGGGCTATCGAGCTGAAAGAAAAAAACCCTTCGGTAATCGAAAAAATCAGTGTGATAAGCGTCGGTAATGTTGCCGCCGAACCCACTATACGCAAGGCTTTTGCTATGGGTGCCGACGATGGCATCAGGATAAACACAGAGCCACTGGATGCTTATTTTGTAGCAGGCCAGTTGGCCGAAGCGATAAAATCCCTGTCGTATGATATTATTATGTGCGGCATTGAATCCAGCGACACCAATGGCTCTACGGTGGGCGCTATGCTTGCCGAATTGCTTGATATACCATCGGTATCCTCGGTATCATCCCTTGATGTCGAAGGGGAAGCTGTCAGCGTTAATCGCGAGGTGGACGGCGGATACCAAAAAGTTAATGCAGCGATGCCCTTTGTGGCTGTGGTGCAAAAAGGCATCGCAATAGAACCTAAGATTGCTACCATGCGCGGCATCATGGCAGCACGTACCAAGCCCCTGCAGGTGGTGGAACCGGCTGCCATCGAAGCACTCACCGAAACTGTTAGCTATGAATTGCCCGAAGCAAAAACTGCCTGCAAAATGGTGGATGCCGACAATATCGGACAATTGGTGGATTTGCTGCACAACGAAGCCAGGGTGTTATAAAAAAATAATCATAAACATAAATCTGAAAACATATGTCAGTATTAGTATATCTCGAAAACTGGGATGGAAAATTCAAAAAACTCAGTTATGAACTTATTTCTTATGCATACGGAATAGCCCAGCAACTGAATACACCTGTGGTGGCGCTATCCATAGGCAGCGTGGCAGAGGAGGAGTTGAAAAAAGTCGGCCAGTATGGTGCATCAAAAATAATTTCCGTGAATGATGCCAGGCTTGACCAACTGGTCAACCAGGCTTATGCCTCGGTTATTTCACAGGTGGCTGTCAGCGAGCAGGCCTCCGTGGTGGTATTTGCCAACAATATGACCGGAAAAGCCGTGGCTCCGCGGGTTTCTGTCAGGTTGAAGGCAGGAATGGTAACCGGAGCCGTTGCCTTACCCCAGACCACCGAGCCTTTTGTGGTTAAGAAAAAAGTCTATACCGGCAAGGCTTTTGCCTCGGTGCTTATCAAATCACCGGTAAAAATAATTACGCTGGCTCAAAATGCATTTGGCCTGTGCGAACATCCCGTGGATACCGTTTTAGAACAATATACCCCTCAGCTGGTTGATAAAGATTTTGCAACCAGCGTTATTGAAACGAATAAGCTTACCGGCAAAATGTTGCTTACCGACGCTGAGATTGTGGTTTCCGGCGGCCGCGGCATGAAAGGACCTGAATACTGGCAACCTATCGAAGAGCTGGCAGAGGCCCTGGGTGGCGCTACGGCTTGCTCCAGGCCTGTGGCCGACGAAGGGTGGAGGCCTCACCACGAGCACGTGGGCCAAACCGGCAAGATTATTGCGCCCACGCTGTATTTCGCCTTCGGCATCTCCGGCGCCATTCAACATCTTGGCGGAGTCAGCTCTTCAAAGATTATCGTCGCAGTAAACAAAGATAAGGATGCGCCTATTTTTGAAGCCGCCAATTACGGCGTGGTCGGCGATGTGGCAACGGTGCTGCCGGCACTGATAAAATGTATTAAAGAGTTAAAAGGACAGTGATTTTCCTTCAGGGAATTCCCTTGTCAGCCTGGGTAAGGATTGAATGTGTTGGTATGATAAAATATTCTCGGTATATACTTGATAACGGCCTCAAAGTGATTGTCCATCAGGACAAATCAACGCCCATGGTTGCGGTTAACATTCTGTATGATGTGGGCGCCAGGGACGAACATCCCGATAAAACGGGCTTTGCCCATTTGTTCGAACACCTGATGTTTGGCGGGTCGAAAAACATCCCTTCTTATGATTACCCATTGCAGCTGGCTGGCGGAGAAAATAATGCTTTTACCAACAACGATTTTACAAATTATTACCTGAGCATCCCTGTGCAAAATATTGAAACAGCTTTCTGGCTCGAATCCGACCGTATGCTCGATCTGGCGTTTTCTCCCAAAAGTCTTGATGTGCAGCGCAATGTGGTGATTGAAGAATTTAAACAACGGTATCTCAACCAGCCCTACGGGGATTTTTGGCTGTTGATGCGCCCACATGCCTACAAAAAACACCCCTACCGCTGGTCCACCATTGGTAAAGATATCAGTCACATAGCAGGCGCTACAATGCAGGATGTGAAAGATTTTTATGAAAAGTATTATAATCCCTGCAATGCCATACTGTCGGTGGTTGGCAATATAACAGGCGAAGAAGTCCTTGAGCTTTGCCACAAATGGTTTTCGCCTATCCAAAAAGGGACACCCATTAAAAGAAAACTTCCCAAAGAGCCGGTGCAGAAAGAAAAAAGAATACTCCGTGTCGAACGCGATGTGCCTTTTGATATGATTTGCATGGCTTACCACATGGGATGTCGTATGGACAAAGATTACTATGCCACCGATCTTCTCTCCGATGTGCTCTCGGCCGGTAACTCTTCGCGCCTGTACAACAGGCTGGTAAAAGAAAAACAGCTTTTCAGCGACCTTGATGCCTATATCACAGGTGATGTGGATGATGGCCTGTTTGTGTTCAGCGGAAAACTTATGCAGGGCGTGGATATGGAAATGGCCGAAAAAGCAATTCAGGATGAAATCAGCCACATCAAGCAGCATAAGGTCCCGGAAAAAGAACATAAAAAAGTTTTAAATTATGTGAGATCTACGTTAGAGTTTTCCAATATCAGCATCCTGAACCGAGCTTTACGACTGGCTGTATCGGAATTGTTGGGCGATATTGACATGGTAAATTCCGAAACACAAAATTACAGCAAGGTTACTTCATCCGACATACAGCAGGCGGCCAACAAAGTGCTGGTTGATAAAAACTGTTCCGTGATGTATTATATGGCAGCCGGCAAAAGAAAAAAGAACAGATGATAAACAGAAAACAACCACCGGCATTAAAAACAGCACATAAGCTACATATACCCAATCCGGCAAAAGAAAAGCTCGATAATCATATTCCTGTCTATCTTTTTGACCTGGGCGAAACCGCCATCACGAAAATTGATTTTATCTTCGAGGCGGGCAACCTTTACCAACCTGCGCCCTTGCTTGCTTTTTACACCAATAAAATGCTCACCGAAGGCACCTTGAGTTATTCCTCTTTCGAAATCGCGCAAAAACTCGACTATTATGGTGTCTGGCTTAATAAATCCGTGTCCAAGGATCATGCTGTTGTTTCTTTATCGGTGCTCAACAAACACCTGAAATATGTGCTTCCTGTCTTGAACGAAATAATCAATCACCCTAAATTTTCGGATGATGAGTTAAAAACCCATACCCGTAAAGATAAACAGGCTTTTATCGACGATGGACACAAAGTGAACGAAGTGGCCGGATTGCATTTTAACCAACAACTTTTCGGCAAACGTCATCCTTATGGCTTCCTTACTACGGCAGCCGATTTTGACCGGCAGCAGGCAGCAAAACTTCAGGCTTTTCACCAGCAAAGATATACTGCCGAAAAGTGCAATGTGGTGGTGTCCGGCAAATTGAGCAAAGATATAGTATCCCTGCTGAATTATTTTTTTGGCTATGCCCAAAAAGGAACGCAAACTAATGAAAACCCAACCTCATCAGTTATTCGCTCCGGCAGGCAAAAACAGTATATTGAAATGTCCTCCGCGGTGCAGTCGGCCATTAGGATTGGAAAACTCTCAATCAATAAGACGCATGAGGATTTTATGAAGTTATATATTTTGAATACTATTTTCGGGGGATATTTCGGGTCGCGGCTTATGAAAAATATCAGGGAGGACAAGGGCTATACCTATGGAATTTATTCGATGATGATGTCTTTTCAACAAGCTGGTGTATTTCTGATTGCTTCAGAGGTTGGGGCGGAGGTATGCAACAGCGCCGTGGACGAAATTTACAAAGAATTAAAAATATTAAATACGGAATTAATAGCTCAGGATGAACTGGACTTGGTAAAAAAATACCTGGCCGGCTCAGTGCTAAGATCTTTTGACGGGCCTTACCAGGTGGCCGATCGATTTAAAAGCCTGCTGAAATATGGGATTGATTATAGAAAGTATTATATGGATTTAATGAATACCATTGATAGCGTTACTTCACAAGAATTGCTGCAAACATCTCAAAAATACCTTCAGGCATCCTCTATGCTGGAGCTGATTGTGGGCAAAGCAGGAAAATAATTTTTTTATACCCTTTCGTTCACCAAATCTTTTTTTATTAATATCGTTAATTAGAATGAATGGCAAGTTTATTTTGATAAAATGATGAAAATGTGTCAGTTTTTTCGTTACTTTGCATAAAAATTCGAGATAATATATAAACGATGATAAAACCTGCTAAAACCTTTCTTTTACTAATTTTACTACTTGGAAGTCAGTTGTTTACAGATAGCAAGTTGCTGGCCTCTCATTATATGGGAGGCGAAATTACGTGGGAATGCCTGTCAAACGGGCGTTTCAGGTTTATTATGAAGCTATACCGCGAGTGCAATGGAATTACTTATAGCACGGGCGAAATTATGCATATTCAAGGCTACCCCGGTCTTACACAAATTACCATGGCCCTGAAACCCGGCGCTAATCCTCATGATGGTGACGATGGCATCCTCGATGGGAAAACGGATATCTCGCCGGACTGCTGGAATTATGATGCTCAAATAAAGTGCTTGCCTACACCTTCCACCGCCAATACCGGAGCCATTGAAGAATGGTATTTTACATCCGATGTGGCTTATCCAGCAGGGGTGTTGCTTAGTGGCGTGCCACCAGCAAGCGGCTGGATTTTTTACAACGACGGCTGTTGCCGTAATCCCAGTGTGAATATGGTAAACCCCACCAGTGAAGACTGGTTCCTGAGGGCTATTATGTATCCCTACAATGGCCAGAATACCAACCCCTGCTACGATAACAGCCCAGTTTTTGCTGAAGTACCATCCACGGTTATTTGTACCGGATACCCTTTCAAGTATAATCATAATGCTACCGATAAGGAGCTGGATTCTCTTGCTTTTTCATGGGCTCCGGCCTTACAAAATGCTACCACCAACATGGGTTATACGGGCACCTATACCTACAACAGTCCCTTGCCCGGCACTGCCCAAAACCCGCTGAATGTGCCTGCCACCATGAATCCATACAACGGTGAGATTTCTTATACATCCTATACCAGCGGAGCTTTTGTTACGGTTACCAAAGTTACTGCCTACCGCTGCGGAATAAAAATCGCCGAGATTTTCAGGGAAATGCAAATTGTATTGCTCGCCTGTCCGGGGTCAAACACCCCACCCTCAGTGGCAGGGCCATTTTTAAACCCCAATACTGGCATCTATGAATTTACCGATACAGTGTATGCTGGAGATACCGTTGATGTTGATATTACTGGAATTGATTACGGTGTCCTGCCTAACAACAATCCTCAAACGGTTACGCTGGAAGCTTCCGGGCAGGATTTTGGTGCTGGTTTTGTGAGTGAGGTCTCCGGCTGTCCAAGGCCTCCATGCGCTACCCTCACACCGCCTCCGGTGCTTTCGGCCATGTTGGCTGTTTCTACTCATTTTCACTGGAGAACAACCTGCGATCACCTGACACACCCTGCTTCTATCACCGGTATTCCCGGCGTTTGCGGAACCATGTTCAACGTGCATAATTTTGTTATAAAAGTTTACGATGATTTTTGCCCGGCTCCGGGTATAAAAATTGCCACTATCTCTATTGTGGTGCTGCCTGTTCCCGTATTACCGCCTCCCGAGCTGAAATGCACACAGGTGCATAGCAACGGAGATATTACATTGAACTGGATTCCTCCTATTGATACCATGAATTCATTTAATGGATTTTTCGTTTACCATGCATCCACAGCCGCAGGCCCCTTTGTTAAAATCGACAGTATTTACAATATCAATCAAACCACTAAAACCTACAGCGGGTTGGGCGGAAACAGCGGACAACAGTATTTTTATATGACCACTCGTTCGGGATGTTATGGCTTGTATCAATCGGCTCCCAGCGATACGGTAAGCACCATTTATCTAAATGTGGCAGCTATCGGCGGAGGCCCCATCGCTCAATTGAACTGGAACCCTGTGCATATCCCCTTGTTCTCCAGTTCTTCACAGTATTACCATATCTACCGTGAATTCCCGGCAGGATCGTGGAATTTTTTGGATTCAACCAATCAGCTGACCTACCTCGATACGGTTACCATTTGCAGCGCCTTTATTAATTACCGTGTTGAAATTGCCGATTCTTCAGGATGTGTTTCTGTATCCTCGGTGGATGGCGAACAACTTCACGACGGCTTTCCGCCCAACCCCACACTGCTCGATTCGGTAAGCGTTGATTTTGTAACAACCAAGGCCTTACTGGGATGGCAGCCAAATACATCGCCCGATGCAGTAAAATACTATATCTACCGCAAAGATATCGGTACCGGAGCCTGGTTTATCAGGGATTCCGTAGATGTGCCGGCTACTTCTTATCTGGATATGACCTCTACTCCCCAAAACAACGTTGAAACCTATTGCATTGCAGCGGTGGATAGTTGCAAAAAGTTAAGTCCTATGAGTCCGGAGCACAAAACCATCTACCTGTCCCCTCCGCTAATCAATGCCTGTGCCGATAAAATCTCACTTTTCTGGACTTCATACATCAATTTTACAAACCCCGGATTACAAGGCTATCGACTTTTGGTTAGTGAAAATGGCGGGCCCTATACCATTCTTGCAGATCTTCCTGCCACTGGTTTGAGTTATGAGCATACCGGTTTAGTCAACGGCTCCAATTACTGTTACCTGGTTAGAGCTTATGACACGCTGAATCAGAAGACATCCACCTCCAATTCGCAGTGCGTCGTGGTTACCAAACCCAACCAGCCGAAGTTTATTTATCTCAGATATGCCACGGTGCAGAATAACGACTTTATCCGCCTGGGATTTTATGTTGATTCCACGGCCTATATTACTAAGTTCAAAATTATGAGGTCGGTGGATGGCATTAATTATGACACCATAGATGAACTTCCTCCCACCAATTCATACTCCAACGTAATTTATGATGACAATTCGGTGAATGTCAACGAAAAGAGCTATTATTACAAGGTCGTTGTTTCGGACAGCTGCTCGCTGGATATGCTTACCTCCAATGTCGGACGTTCCATCTTCCTCGAAGGGACTGTGCCGGAATATCTTAAGAACAGTTTGTACTGGAACCTTTACGAAGACCGGGTACCCGTGGCCTACAACCTGTGGCGCGAAGTGGATCAATACGAGCCTTATACCAAAATTATTTCGATGGTAATGAACGAATCGGCATATATCGATAATGTGGAAAATTATACTGAAAGCGGCGGCCGGTTCAAATATATGATCGAAGCAGAGTTACATGATGTGTACGACAATAACCTCGTCTTTGATGATAAGGTGCTTTCTAACGAAATAGTGTTGTTGCAACCCCCCAGGTTGTATGTTCCCAATGCTTTTGCCCCCGATGGACTTAATAACCTGTTTAAACCGGTGGGTGTATATACTGAAAAGGACGGATACCAGATGATAATTTATGATCGCTGGGGCCGCAAAGTCTTTGAAACCACAGACTATGAAACTGGATGGGATGGCACTTTTGAAGGGAAGAAATGTGCACTGGGTGTTTACACTTATTACGTGAAGATAACAAATGCTTTTAATAAAACTTTCATCAAAAGGGGAATCGTTACCTTGGTGAGGTAAAAAAAAAGCCAGCTTTTGAAAGCTGGCTTTTTTTTACTGACTGTTTTGTTAAAATGGTAATAACCAACTATTTTTCATATTTTTGCAAAACTAAAAACATATTTAATTTATGGAATCGGAAAAATTTTTAGGCGAAGGGTTAACATATGATGATGTATTATTAATACCGGCCTATTCAGATGTCTTGCCCCGAATGGTAGATGTTTCCTCATTGTTTACCAGAAACATAAAAGTAAAAATGCCCATAGTATCCGCGGCCATGGATACCGTTACCGAGTCGCACATGGCTATTGCCATTGCCCAGGAAGGAGGCATAGGGGTGCTTCATAAAAATATGTCAATTGCTGACCAGGCCAACGAGGTGAAAAAGGTAAAACGCGCTGAAAACGGGATGATTATCGATCCTATCACTCTCAAAAAAGAGGCCTACGTAAAGGATGCCCTTGATTTAATGAGGGAATATAAAATTGGCGGCATACCGGTTATTGATAAAAAAAACCGGCTGGTGGGCATCATTACCAACCGTGATTTGCGGTTTGAGAAAAATCACAACCGGCCGATATCCGAAGTAATGACTAAAGAAAACCTGATAACTACCACCGAATTTACTGATTTTGAAAAAGCCGCAGATATACTGCAGGAATACAAAATTGAAAAATTGCCCGTGGTGGATAAGGACTTCCGGTTGATTGGTCTGATCACGTACAAAGATATCATTAAGATAAAGGCGCGTCCCAATGCCTGCAAGGATGAGCGGGGAAGACTACGGGTGGCTGCCGGTGTAGGCGTTACCAAAGATATGCTCGACCGCGTGAGCGAATTGGTGAAATCCGGGGTGGATGCCATAGTTATTGACACCGCTCATGGTCACTCCAAAGGGGTAATTGATGCTGCCAGATTATTTAAGAAAAACTATCCTGAAATCGATCTGGTAGTGGGCAATATTGCCACAGCCGAAGCCGCCAAAGACCTGATAAAGGCAGGCGCCGATGCCGTGAAAGTGGGTATCGGGCCGGGATCAATTTGCACCACACGAATTATTGCCGGTGTTGGTGTCCCTCAACTGTATGCCATACATTCCGTGGCCAAGGCCATCAAAGGTTCTGGTGTTCCTTTAATAGCCGACGGGGGCATACGTTTCAGCGGCGACATTGTAAAAGCTATTGCGGCGGGCGCCCATACTGTGATGTTGGGGTCCTTGCTGGCCGGAGTGGATGAATCACCGGGAGAAACTGTGATTTTTGAAGGCCGCAAATTCAAAACCTATCGCGGAATGGGCTCTATTGAGGCCATGCAGCGCGGCTCAAAAGACCGTTATTTTCAGGAAAGCGAAGATGATGCCCTTAAACTTGTACCCGAAGGCATTGTAGGACGGGTGCCATACAAAGGAACCTTGTCGGAGGTAATCCATCAAATGGTGGGAGGCCTGAAAGCAGGAATGGGGTATTGCGGTGCTAAAAATATTGAAACACTACAAAAAGCCAAATTCATAAAAATAACAACTGCAAGTGTGGCCGAAAGCCACCCGCACGATGTGATTATTACCCGCGAAGCCCCAAATTATAGCAGATAATTTTTTGAATTTGTTAGAAGAAATCATATTTTTGCACTTAATTTTATTAAATCAGATTGAAAAACTATGAAAAGGTTTATTATTTTAGTATTGTCCGTATTTTTCTGCGGAATGGCAAATGCACAGGTTAATGACGAAGTCCTTCTTACCGTAGCCGGCGAAAAGATTACAAAAACAGAATTTCTTAATGTGTATAAAAAAAACAATATCAAAGGCGATTTGATGGACAAAAAATCACTCGATGAGTACTTGAACCTGTATATCAATTTTAAACTCAAAGTAAAAGAAGCGGAAGAGTTGAAACTTGACACGTTTACTTCATTTAAGAGCGAGCTTGCCGGATACCGCAAACAACTGGCTCAGCCCTACCTCACCGACAAACAGGTTGATGATGATCTTTTAAAAGAAGCATACGACAGGCTGCAGTGGGATATCAGAGCCAGCCATATCCTGATAAAAGTCAATAAAGATGCCACCCCGGAAGATACCCTGGCTGCCTATAAAAAAGTATTGAAAATACGAGAACGCCTGCTAAAAGGCGAGGATTTTGCTACCGTAGCCAAAGAAACCTCCGATGACCCTTCGGCGCGCGACCGCGAAGAACCCGATTCAAAATCAATTTTTAAAGGCAATGGCGGCGACCTCGGTTATTTCTCGGTGCTTGATATGATTTATCCTTTTGAAAACGGAGCCTACAACACCAAAGTTGGTCAGGTTTCACAGCCGGTACACACCGATTATGGCTATCACCTGATAAAGGTGGTAAACAGAAAACCGGCCATGGGCAGGGCGGTGGTGGCTCATATCTTTATTGAAGTGCCTAAAGATGCAAAACCCGAAAATCTTGCTTCATACAAAACCAAAATTGACGAGGCTTATGGAAAATTAAAAAGTGGAGAAACTTTTGAAAACGTGGTCAAAGAATACTCCGACGATAAGGGCTCTGCCGCAAAAGGCGGTGTGCTGCAAGGTTTTGGAGTAAATCGCATGGTGCCCGAATTTATCGAAGCCGTGGCTAAACTCAATCTTAATGAATACTCTGGACCTGTGCAAACGGTGTATGGATGGCACATTATAAAACTCATCGAAAGAACCCCTGTGAAATCTTTCGACGAAGAAAAAACCCAGCTGAAAGCCCGGATAATAAAAGACAGCCGTGCCAACAAAAGCAAAGAATCGGTGATCAACCGCATCATGGGCGAATATGGATTTAAAGAACTCCCAGGTGTTGTCAACGACTTTTATGCCGTGGTGGATTCAACCATTTATGATGGAAAATGGGAACCTGCCAAAGCAGCCAATCTTAACAAACCCATGTTTACTATAGGAGACAAAACCATAACGCAACAGGATTTTGCTAAATTTCTTGGCACCAAGCAGGGGAGGAGAATCAAGATGAAAATCACCGATTTTGTCAATAACCGCTATGATGAATTTATTGACGAAAGTTGTTTGCAGTACGAAGATTCAAAACTCGAGCAAAAATACCCCGAATTTAAAGCCCTGATGAAAGAATACAGGGATGGAATCATGCTGTTTGAACTAACCGACAAAAAAGTGTGGTCAAAAGCCATACAGGATACCACAGGGCTGGCTGCTTTCCACGAAAATAATAAAAACAAATATATGTGGGACGAGCGCCTGGATGCTTCGGTATTTACATGCAGTAATCTGGCAACAGCCAAAAGCGCCCGCAAACTGGTGAAAAACTATATCAACGGAAAAATTACCGAAATGGACATTTATAAGAAAATCAATGTTGATACGGTTCCCACACTAAAAATTGAACATAAAAAGTATTCCAGAAAAGATAACCCTGTTATCGATCAAATCAAATGGGAAAAAGGCGTAACTGAAGATATCAGTAAAGATAACAAAGTTATTTTCGTGGTGGTGCATAACCTGGTAGCACCCGAACCCAAACTGCTAAAAGAAGCCAAGGGACTTATCACCGCCGACTATCAGAACTATCTTGAAGAGGAATGGATAAAACAACTCAGAAGCAAATATTCCTATGAAGTCAATCAGGGCGTTTTTGAATCCTTGTTGAAATAAGACATATTACCATTAACACACAACCCGTTTCTTGCGGTATTTTGATAAACTATTTTTTGAAAAAGGTCTTTTTAATTTTTGGAGTTGTTTTGTGCGCATGTAGTGCCAAGCATGACGATAATAAGCAAACTCTGGCACGGGTATATGACGAATATTTGTATTTGTCTGATATACAGGGTGTTATGCCTCAGAATGTTTCGGGCAAAGATAGCGCGGATATTGCCAGCGAATATGTTAATAATTGGATCAATCAGCAATTAATTCTTGTACAGGCCGAGAAAAATCTTTCGGATGAGGAAAAAGATTTTTCGAGACAACTCGAAGAATACAAGAATTCTCTCACGGTTTTTAAATACGAGTCAAAACTTATCAGCCAAAGGCTTGATACAATAGTTTCGGATGAAGAGATTGCCCGCTACTATGAGCTGCACAAAGATAATTTTGTACTGAAGGAGAATATTGTTAAGGTAATCTATGTAAAAATACCCAAAGGAGTTTCAGCGGCCACGGTACGTAATCTGATACGGTCGGGCAGTCCGCAAGACATGAAAAAACTGCAGGATTTCTGCCATAAATACGCCGTAAATTATTATCTCGATGATCAAAACTGGCTGTTGTTCAACGACATCCTTAAAGAAATCCCTATTAGTACCTATAATCAGGAAGAATACCTGAAAAACAACCGCTTTATTGAGATTCAGGATTCAGCATTTACTTACCTGATGAATATCAAGGGATTTATGATCAAAGAGGGTGTATCGCCGCTGAGTTTTGAGCAAAGCAATATCCGCGATATGATTATCAACAAAAGGAAGCTTGCCCTGATTGAAAATATGAGGAAGGATATTTATGATAATGCCTTACGGAAAAAAGATTTTGAAGTTTTTAAAAATTAATACGTTTCATACTAATTTATAATTAACACAGTTATTATCAGATAACACCTCGAATTAATGAAAAACACAAAAAATAAAGCCGTCCTGTTATTCTTGATGCTCACCTTTTCACTGGCCGGCATAGCACAACAAAACAACGAAAAAATACTTATCGACGAGGTGGTAGCCGTGGTGGGCAGCAACATCGTGCTGTATTCCGATATCGAAAACGAGTATTTCCAGTACCTGATGCAGGGCAGTACCAAAGGCCCCGGGCTCAAATGCCAGATTCTGGAGGAAGTGATGTTTCAGAAACTTTTGCTTACTCAGGCCGAAATTGACAGCATCACCGTTACCGAAAAGCAGGTTGAAAGCGAACTGGACCGAAGGATGCGGTATTTTATCGAGCAGATAGGGTCAAAGGAAAAACTGGAAGAATATTTCAAAAAGACCGTGCTTCAGATTAAAGAGGAGATGCGCAGCAAAATACGCGATTACCTGCTGATACAAAATGTGCAGGCAAAGCTAACCCAGGATGTGAAAATAACACCTACCGAAGTAACGGAGTTTTTCAATGCCGTGTCGCCGGACAGCTTGCCCCTGGTGGGCTCCCAGATTGAAGTGGCTCAGATAGTGAAAAAACCCGTTATCGGTCAGGAAGAGGTAAACAAGGTTAAAGAGAAGCTAAACGGCCTGCGGGAGCGTGTGCTAAAAGGCGAAGATTTTGCCACCCTGGCCAATCTGTATTCCGAAGACCCCGGCTCTATGACCAAAGGCGGCGAACTCGGTTTTGTGGGCAGGGGAGAGCTTTTTACCGAATTTGAAGCAGCCGCTTTTTCGCTGAAACCAGGAGAACTTTCGCCCATAGTGAAAACTCAAAAAGGATATCATATCATTCAAATGATAGAACGACGGGGCGAGTATATTAATGTGAGGCATATACTCATGATTCCTAAAGCCTCGCCGGCAGATATGATAAAATCGAAAAAAGAAATTGACCGCATAGCCGAACTTATAAAAAAAGATTCGCTTACTTTTGAAAGGGTAGCCACACTGTATTCTGACGACCCAACCAAAGCAAACGGCGGATTGCTCACCAACCAGTATTCGGGCAATTCGAAATTTTCACCCGAAGAAATTGACCCCAATATGTTTTTTGTTATCGAAAAAATGAAAGTGGGCGAGGTTTCGGCTCCAATGGTTTATACCAATGAGGATGGGCAACAGGCCTACCGTATCCTTAAGCTCAAGTCGCGCAGCGAACCGCACAAGGCCAATTTAAAAGATGACTATCCGCAAATTCAAAATATCGCGGTGCAGGTTAAACAAAATCAGGCAATCAGTAATTGGATCAACGAGAAAACTCTAAGCACTTTTGTCAGTATTTCCGATAATTATAAAGACTGCAATTTTAAATACACCTGGCTCCGTAACAATTAACAATAAAATACAGAAAAGATGCAATTCAAATCCGATATTGAAGCCCTGGAAGCGCTGGTAGATAAGTATAACAAGGTGAAAGCCGAAACGGCCAAGGTTATTATTGGACAGGATGAGGTAGTGCGCAACATCATAATATCCATTTTCAGCAATGGGCACGCCCTGCTCATAGGTGTCCCCGGCCTTGCCAAAACGCTGATGATCAATACTATTGCAAAATCACTGGGGCTAAACTATTCCAGGATACAGTTCACCCCCGACCTGATGCCCTCCGATATCATCGGCTCCGAAATTCTTGACGAAGAACGCAAATTCAGGTTTATCAAAGGCCCTGTTTTTGCCAATATAATTCTTGCCGACGAGATTAACCGCACCCCGCCCAAAACACAATCTGCCCTGCTGGAGGCCATGCAGGAAAAAGCCGTTACCGTGGCAGGAAATACTTTTAAACTCGACGAGCCGTTTTTTGTATTAGCCACGCAAAACCCTATCGAACAGGAGGGTACCTATCCGCTGCCCGAGGCACAACTCGACCGGTTTATGTTTAATATCTGGCTTGATTACCCCAATTTTGAGCAGGAAGTTAACATTGTAAAAACCACCACCACCAATTATATACCTCGGGTGGAAGTGGTTCTCACATCCGAAGAAATTCTTGAATTTCAGTCGGTTATCCGCAAAATTCCCGTGCCGGACAATGTGTATAATTATGCCATTAATCTGGCCTCGGTAACCCGGCCAAAGACAGCCGCCGCACACAAGTGGGCTAACGATTATATTTCTTGGGGGGCCGGCCCTCGCGCCTCGCAATACATGATTATCGGCGCCAAATGCAATGCCGCCATCAACGGAAAGTTTTCGCCGGATATCGAAGATGTGCAGCATGTGGCTCCATTGGTACTCCGCCACCGCTTAGTAAAAAATTACAAAGCCGAAGCCGAAGGCATTTCCGTTGATACCATTATTGGCGAATTGATGAAATAA
>DAONFU010000031.1:0-19195 GCA_035403765.1 Bacteroidales bacterium | reverse complement strand
CACGTCTGATTTTGGTTCAGAAGAGTTCAGGTTCGAGTCCTGATAGGACAACAGACAAAAGGAATAGCTGTTGAGGGGACGCAAGTCCCCTCTTTTATTAATAAACTATGATCACAGAAAAACAAATAGCAGAGATAGTCAACGAAAAGTTGCAGGGGACACCGCTTTTTTTGGTGGAAACCCGGATAAAATCCGGCAACTTCATCACCGTTTCCATTGATTCCGACAGCTTTGTCAGTATCAACGATTGTGCGTCACTCAGCCGCCACATAGAATCGAAACTGGACCGCGAAACAGAAGATTACGAACTGGAGGTTTCTTCTGCAGGGCTCGATCAGCCATTAAAACTGCAGCGACAATACCTCAAAAACATTGGCAATGACCTGAAAGTGATTACCCATGATGGTAAAAATTTCACAGCAGCCTTATTGGGCGTTGGCACTAAAGACATTACCCTGCTGATTCCCGAAAACAAAAAGAAAAAAACTCCCGAGCAGGAAATTACCCTTGCATTAAAAGACATCAAAGAAACAAAAATCATCATAAAAATTAGTAACAAATAAAATTAATTACTGAATAATGGAACACATCAATCTTGTTGAATCGTTTTCTGAATTTAAAGAATACAAAAACATCGAGCGCGAAACCATGATGCGCATACTTGAAGACGTTTTCAGGCATATGCTCATAAAAAAATACGGTAGCGACGAAAACTTCGATATCATTGTAAATATCGACAAGGGGGACCTTGAAGTATGGCGTAACCGTAAAATTGTTGACGACAACGATGTTACCGACCCCAATCAGGAAATCGCCTATTCAGATGCCATTAAAATTGAACCCGACTTTGAAATCGGCGAAGACGTTTCAGAAGAAGTCAAGCTAAAAGACTTTGGCCGCCGCGAAATACTTGCCATGCGCCAAAACCTGGTCTCCAAAATTATGGAGCATGAAAAAGACAATATTTACAAAGAATACATTGAAAAAGTAGGCCAGATTGTAACCGGCGAAATTTATCAGGTATGGAAAAAAGAAATCCTGGTGCTCGATGATGACGGTATTGAACTTATCATACCAAAGTCAGAACAAATACCATCGGATTTTTACCGCAAAGGCGAATCGGTGCGCGCTGTAGTTTCCAAAGTGGAAATGAAAAACGGCACGCCGGTCATTATCCTTTCGCGCACCTCGCCTGTATTTCTCGAACGTCTTTTCGAAGCCGAGGTTCCCGAAGTTTTTGATGGCCTGATAACCATTAAGAAAATTGTTCGTATCCCTGGCGAACGCGCCAAGGTAGCCGTAGAATCATACGATGACCGCATCGACCCCGTGGGCGCCTGCGTTGGAATGAAAGGTGCCCGCATACACGGCATAGTGCGCGAACTTCGCAACGAAAATATTGATGTAATTAACTTCACCACGAACATATCCCTGTATATCACCCGCGCGCTCAGCCCTGCAAAAGTTTCCTCAATAAAAATTGATGAAAAAAACAAAAAAGCTGATGTCTTTCTTAAGCCCGATCAGGTGTCGCTTGCTATCGGCAAAGGCGGTTACAATATTAAATTAGCGGCAAAACTTACCGGTTATGAAATTGATGTGTACCGTGATTCGGATTCAGATTTTGAAGATGTTGACCTGCAGGAATTTGCAGATGAAATTGAAGAATGGATTATCGAAGAATTAAAAAATGTTGGTTGCGATACCGCAAAAAGTGTTCTCGAACTTAGTGTGGACGAACTGGTAAAACGCACCGACCTGGAAGAAGAAACCATCAGAGAAGTTATCAAAATATTAAGATCAGAATTTGAATAAAATATCCAAAGAATATTTTCATACCAAAAACACAAAACAAAAATAAGGTTCAATCAGGTAAAAAATGGAAGAAACCGTAAAAACATACCGATTAAGTAAAATTGCCAGTGAATTCAATGTCTCGGTGAGTTCTATCATTGATTTCCTTTCGAAAAAAGGAGTTAAGGTGGACAACAATCCCAATGGTAAAATCACCTCGGATATTTATGAAGTTCTGCAAAAAGAATATTCAAAGGACAAGCAGGTGAAGGAAACGTCGAAGAAACTTGACATTGGCAGCGTACGACACGAAACTATCACCATCGACAAGGCCAAAGACCGCGAAAAAGACACCGAACTTACCCAGGACAAAGAACTTTTTATTAAGAATGTTCCGGTTTCATATCCCGTTGAATCAAAAATCATTGAAAAAAAGGAAGAACCCACCCCAAAAACACCTGAACCGGTAAAAAAAGCTTTAAAAGAGGAACCCAAAACTGTTGAACCCGAAAATGTAACGGCCGAAAAACATGCCAAAAAAGCCTCAAAACAAGAGAAAGAAGAAATAAAAGAAGTTGAAAAAACCGATTTAAAAGAAAAAAAAGAAACTGAGGTAGCCCCAAAAACCGGGAAACTGAAAGGGCTAAAAGTTGTAGGAAAAATTGACCTGGAAAAAGTCAATGAAAAAAAATCCGTTAATAAAGCTACTGAAGAAACTCCTAAAGAAACAAAAAAATCAAAAGCCAAAACCGAAGTTACCGAAGAAATAACCGAGGTTCCGGAAGAGAAAAAAAACATTAAAAAAGCAACTAAAACAGAAACTATCGTTGAACCAGCACCGGATGTCAAAGAAGAAACCGTTGAAAAAGCAGATGCCGGAGAACCACCCATAGTTTCTGAAATAACCGCTTCGCCCCAGGAAGAGGTGAAGGAAGACAACAACCTGATAGCCACTGAATACATAAAACTGGATGGCCTCAAAGTGATTAGAAAAATTGAGTTGCCTGTTGAAAAGCCCCCACAAAAACAGCCTGTAGCCACCTCGTCAGACAACAAAGTTTCGGACAGAAAGCGCAGACGCAAACGCATCAAAAAAGAAGGAATTCAAACGGGCGATTCGGAAATGCAAAGCAAAACAGGAGGAACAGGAAGCAGCACGGGCACAGCAAAACCGGCGAGACACGACAGCCGAAAAGGAAAAGAACCTCTGCATCCTGAAGTCTCGGAAGAAGAAATTCAAAAACAAATCCGCGACACTCTTGCCAAGCTTACCGGACCTTCCAAGTCAAAAGCATCAAAATACCGCCGTCAAAAAAGGGATATGGTGCAGCAACAAATAGAAGAAGAACATTTAAAAGAGGAAGAGGAAAAGAAAATTCTGAAAGTTACAGAATTTGTTACTGTCAGCGAAATTTCCACACTGATGAATGTGCCTGTAACCAGCATTATCTCCACCTGTATGACTCTAGGGTTGTTTGTATCCATCAACCAACGCCTCGATGCTGAAGTATTATCCATCGTTGCTGATGAATTTGGGTTTAAGGTAGAATTTATCAGCGCCGAATTGGAACAGGCCGTTCACGCCGAGAAAGATGCTCCCGAAGCACTCCTGGAACGACACCCTATTGTTACGGTTATGGGACATGTGGACCACGGAAAGACCCTGTTGCTCGATTATATCCGCAATTCCAATGTCATTGCGGGCGAGGCAGGAGGCATCACTCAACATATTGGCGCCTATGAGGTTACGCTGGATAACGGAAGGAAAATCACCTTCCTGGACACCCCCGGCCACGAAGCATTTACCGCCATGCGTGCCCGCGGTGCAAAAGTTACCGATATTGCAATTATCGTAATAGCCGCCGACGACAGCGTAATGCCCCAAACCGTGGAAGCTATCAATCATGCCCAGGCAGCAAAAGTTCCTTTGATTTTTGCCATTAACAAGATAGATAAACCTACGGCCAATCCCGAGAAAATAAAAGAAGCTCTGGCGGCCATGAACCTTCTGGTAGAAGACTGGGGTGGAAAATACCAATGCCAGGAAATATCGGCAAAAAAAGGTATCAATATCGACAAGTTGCTGGAAAAGATTCTACTGGAAGCTGAAATGCTTGAACTAAAAGCAAACCCCAATCGCAATGCCTTTGGCACCGTGCTGGAATCCTCACTGGAAAAAGGTCGTGGCTATGTTGCCAAACTGCTGATGCTGAACGGCACGCTGCGTGTGGGCGATATGGTGCTGGCAGGTTCCAGCTTTGGCAGAGTCAAGGCCATGTATAACGAACGCAACCTGACTATTGATACGGCAGGCCCTTCCACTCCATTATTGATGCTGGGACTTAACGGTGCCCCGCAGGCCGGAGACACTTTTACCGTTATGCAGGACGAACGCGAAGTGAAGGAAATAGCCAACAAGAGATTTCAACTTCAGCGCGAACAAAACATTAGAACACACAAGCACATTACCCTCGATGAAATTGGCAGACGCATTGCCATCGGCGACTTTAAAGAATTAAACATTATTGTAAAAGGTGATGTGGACGGCTCTGTTGAAGCCTTGTCTGATTCGCTGCTCAAACTTTCTAACAAAGAAGTACAAGTCAACGTCATCCATAAATCAGTTGGCCAGATTACGGAATCTGACGTGTTGCTGGCCTCGGCTTCCAATGCAATTATCATTGGATTCCAGGTACGCCCTTCGCTCACGGCCAGAAAACATGCCGAACACGAGCAGATTGACATCAGGCTGTATTCAATCATCTATAACGCCATCAACGAAATCAACTCCGCTATAGAAGGGATGCTTTCGCCAGAAATTGAAGAAAAAATTGTATGCAACCTCGAAGTCAGAGAAGTATTTAAAATTACCAAAGTGGGAACAATCGCCGGATGTCAATGCCTCGACGGCAAAATTGCCAGAAACACCCTGGTACGCATCATCCGCAATGGTATCGTAGTTTACTCCGGTAAACTTGGCTCCCTGAAACGCTTTAAAGACGACGTCAAAGAAGTATTTGCAGGCCAGGATTGCGGATTAAATATCGAAAACTTCAACGACATAAAAGTTGAAGACATAATTGAAGGCTACGAACAGGTTGAAGTTAAGCGCAAGTGAGCCTGCGCTGTTAATTGATGCACTATTTTTCAAAGGCGTGTCGCAATTTTCATGGAATACTTTTGCTGAGTAGTTTATGAAGCAAAAGTTCTGTAAGTGCATACGACATTTACACTCCACAAAATATTCAGCAGGCATAATACCGATTTGAAAAATACAGTCCATTTTGAAAAATCACGAAAAGATTGTTAATTTTTCATCATCCGAAACAATTTTGATTAATTTTTTTATCACAGTTATTCAACATAGCTGTATGTCTGACTATTTATTTTCAACTATTTTTTCAATTATATCCTCTGAAATCAATGCTTTAGCAAAGTTAATTGAAGGTTGATAACTATTTTTGGGATTTCGCATTGACTTTCGGATTTTTATGTTGTATATTTGGCTACTTTTTAACAATCTCATTTTTCAAATCTCAAAAACCAAATAAATGATGAAAAAATCTGCTTTTCAAAATCAAAAGACTATCCGGCCAAAACCTGCTGTTGCGCTACGCTCAAAATGGGTTTCCCTGATAGCTGTTCCCGCATTGTTATTGTTTTTATCAACCAATATCATAGCACAGGAGGCAATTAAGCTCGAAACTGCCTTAATGGGCAGAGCACCGGCCTCCCAACAAGTGCTAAAAAGTCTCGTTTTTGATGTTCTTCCCACTATTTGCATCGAAAATGGCAGCATAAAAAATTTCGGTAATGGCCCCGCTGTTCGATTAGAAACTGATTCCAAATCCTTCGCCAGCCTGTACCAAGAAAATCCAATATTTGATCAGGTTCAAATAATAACTATAAAATTAAATAATCCCGACGACATGAAAGTGGTGCCCCTGAACCTCCAAAGCCTTACCGGCTTCTCTCACCTGAAATACATACTCTTTTTATGCAATATGAACTGCAATCCATCCTCTATCAACAAAATGTTCAAGGCTGCTACACAAGATAGTTTTGAAATATTTTACCAGGTGTCCATTCCCAATTAAAAACAATTAAATATATACATAATGGAAAATAATGGTTACAAATCAAGGGTCAGCGGCTCAATTATCAGTAAACTGTTTACCACAATAATCCTGCTCTCCTATGCCGTTTTCGCCACAGGACAGGTCCAGAAACCTTTTTCACAAAGAACTTCGGTATATAGCCCCACCAAAACAATTTACAGTATCAAGGGCGATTTTACTATGATCGGAAACACCAACCTGACACTTCAGAATTATTCCGATGCAACCCTCAACAGCAACAACATCATGATATTAGTTGATGCCGATGCCGATGCAGCCACCAGCAACTCATCGTCGGCAACGCTGACCTTTTCCACAGAAAACGGCGCCATACCCTCCTGTTCAAATATTATTTATGCAGGTTTGTATTGGACAGGAAGGACCGATGCTTACGTTTCTACTGCCGAAAAATGCAATATTAAAGTCAAAGGCCCTGGTATGTCGTATTATCAGACTTTTACCGCCAATGTAAATGACATCTTGTATCCGGGCGATAACGATATGTATGCAGGCTATATAGAAGTTACTGATCTGGTACAGCAAAACGGTGTAGGAGAATACTGGGTAGCCGACATGGCCTTAACCACAGGAAATGGCAGTTCAACAGGATATTACGGCGGATGGGGAATGATTGTGATTTATGAAAATAACAAAATGAACTGGAGAGATGTAACCGTTTTTGACGGTTATGCTTATGTTGTCGGAAATCAAACAATAAGCTATGACTTGCCGGTTTCGGGATTTAACACGGTACAATATGGAAATGTAAACATGAAATTGGGGATGATGGCAGGAGAAGGTGATGTTGGAATTGCCGGCGACTATTTCCAAATTCAAAAAGTTTCTGACGCCAGTTGGTTTACATTAAACCACTCCGGCAACAGCACCAATAACTTCTTCAATAGTTCAGTATTTACGGGTGGAAATGCGCGGAACCCCAATCTGCTGAACAACACCGGTATGGACATCAGCATGTTTAACATTCCCAATACCAACAATCAAGTAATCACAAACAACCAAACCAGCACCACTTTCAGGTACGGTTCCACTCAGGATACTTATATTATTTTCTGCATTGCCATGGCTGTGGATGCTCATGTTCCCGAGCCGGAGGGATTAAATATTGTCCAAAGTATTGGAAATGTGCCCTATATTGCCGGCAATCCCTTGATAGCTTATCCCGGCGACAAAATTGAATACCAACTGGAAGTAAGAAACCGGGGCACTGAAGCCATCAACAATGCCAGAGTAGTCATCCCTATCCCTTACGCATCCAGTTATGTTTCGAGCATGAACAATATTTTATTTACCCCTGCTCCTACTCCCAACAACCTGTATTTCGACCCCACTTTGGGCGCCAACGGCTCCATAATCTGGGATATCGGCACACTTCCATTGCCCGCTAATCCCAACGACCTGCTGGGAACGCTCACATACAGACTAAGAGCCACCACCGACTGCAACCTGCTAACTAATATTGACTGTCCTCCCCAAATAATACTCGATGGCGCTATCAGCGGCACCGGAGCCATCAGCCAGGTTTCTGCCACACAGGATTTTATCCAGGGATACCAAAGCCAGGGACCATGCGGTGGAGTACCTGTTTACAACCCGCTCATAATCAGTATTGATGCCGAAGATTATGTTGCCCAGAATTGTGCAGGCCAAAGCAACATAAACCTTACCTACTGCAACATTGGCAACACTATACCCATCACACAGGTAGCCGGAAATTTTGTAACAGGTTCACATTTTTACAATGAATATCCTGTTACCAACACCTCTATCGAATATACAATTACCAATCCGTTCCCTGCAACACCCGGCACCACTACATATTTTTCAGTACCTCCGGGAACCACCAATTGTTTCTTTGAATTTACCATTACGGTGACAAATATTAATTCTTCGCCAACAGTAGTTAGTCCGGTAAATTATTGCCAGGGAGCCATGGCTTCGCCCTTGGTTGCCACAGCCACAGACCCTTCTTATACATTATTTTATTACACCTCTCCGAATGCAACACCGCAAACATCGCTGACACCATCCACAGCATCGGTTGGTACTTTTACCTATTATGTCGCTGAAGGCCTCTCCAATTCATGCATCAGCCCGCATCTTGTTCCTATTGTAGTGAATGTTTATGCACAACCTGTTGTTACTGCATCAAACAGCGGCCCCGTATGCCATGGAGGCACAATTAACCTCTATGCCTCAGGTACCGGAAATAATCAGTTATACTCCTGGACAGGCCCCAACAATTTCACCTCGACACTGCAAAACCCTGTAATAACTAACTTCACCAGCGCCGCTGCCGGAACCTATACTGTTACCGTAACCAATGGAAATAATATCTGTTCTGCTTCTGCATCAACAGTTGTTTATCCTGCCTTTGCCATCATTGCTACGGCTACTGCCGACCCGATATTATGCCATGGCGGCACCACCACGATTAGCGTTTCGGCCACCGGCGGAACAGCCCCGTACAACGGAACAGGCACATTCACAGTGGGTGCCGGAACCTATAATTATACCATCACCGATGCCAACGGATGCACCGCTACAACAAGTATTACTCTGCAGGAGCCCGCCCCGCTGACAGCAACTGCCACAGCGGCGGTAATTACCTGCAACGGCGCCACCACCGATGTTACGGTAACAGCCACCGGAGGTACTGCACCCTACACGGGGACCGGAACCTTTACCGTTGGGTCGGGAACTTATACCTATACCATTACTGATGCCAATGGATGTACCGCTACAACTACCATTACTGTTACAACTTCCCCGGCCATTGTAATTTGCTTATCTATTATTTCGCCGATAGTATGTTACGGAGAAACTGCCACAGTAAATATTATTCCTATCGGTGGCACACAACCATTTTTATATAGCGTGGACGGCGGGCCATTCCAACCCAACAACCTGGTTCAGCTTTATGCCGGCACTCATTCCATCACCGTAATGGATGCCAACGGGTGCACAAACACTGTGCATATCACCATCACCCAGCCTACCCCGCTCGAAATGACTCTCACTGTGCCAGATCCTATCTTATGCAACGGCGGCACCACCTCAATCACTGCATCTGCCACTGGCGGAGCCACACCCTATTCCTTCAGCTCAGACAACGGAACACCACAGGCCAGCGGCACGTTCACACTTACCGCAGGCACACACACCATTTCAGTAATTGACAACCTGGGATGTGAGATTTCCGAACAAATTACTGTTACCGAACCAAACCCAATCCTGCTCACCCTGACATCAACGCCTATTCTTTGTTACGGAGGCACCTCCACCATTACGGCTACTGTTGACGGCGGCACCGCACCATACACGTTTAGCACAACCGGCAGCATTATGCAGGGCAACCAAATGTCCGTTGTCGCAGGCACCTATACCATTAATGTAATTGATGCCAACAATTGCCAGGCCTCGGCAACCATAACTATTTCCGAACCACCTGCTCTCGAACTTATTTTGGCCTTAGCCTCACAGGCTCCCTGTAGCGGCGATCCGGCAACAGTTCACGCCATTGCTACGGGAGGGACCGAACCTTATACCTACTCCGCAGACGGCGGTCCGTTCCAGAACAGCAATGTTTTTGTGCTGACCGGCGGTACACATACCATCGTTGTTCAGGATGGCAACCAATGTGAAACATCAGCCACAATTACTGTTTTACAGCCTGAAATACTTACGCTTACCTTATCATCCACTCCGATACTATGCCATGGCGAAACTTCGATAATTACAGCTATTGCCGACGGAGGCACGGCTCCATATTCCTATTCGTTAGGAACAGGACAATCCCAAACGACCAACACATTTTCAGTATCTGCAGGAACATATACTGTAGTGGTTACTGATGCCAATGGCTGTAATGCTGTTGCAAGCATCATCCTTACCGAACCTGATCAACTCAGCCTGACCTTATCGGTTAACCCTATCTTATGTAATGGTGAAACAGCATCGGTTACGGCTAATGCCACGGACGGCACAACTCCTTATACTTATGCTGCCGACGGCGGAGCCTATCAGAGCAGCAACGTTTTTGACCTAACTGCCGGAGGACATGTGATTGTTGTGCAAGATGCCAACGGCTGCCATGGCTATCAGCAGATTAACATTCTTCAACCCGATGTACTTACCCTTACCCTCTCATCAACACCGATATTATGTAACGGTGGTTCAAGTATAATTACGGCAACGGTTACTGGTGGAACGGCTCCCTATACCTATGCAATGAACAGCAGTGTGCCACAGAACAATACCTTTACTGTTAACGCAGGCACTTATACCGTTCTTGTTACAGATGCCAATGGCTGTCAGGGTTCTGCAACTATTACAATCACCGAACCCGATGCGCTTGAGCTTACATTGTCAGCCAACACCCTGATTTGCGACGGCGGCACCACCGACATTACTGCCAATGTTACCGGCGGCACGGGTCCTTATTCCTATAGTTTGAATGGCACATCGCAGAGCAGCAATATTTTCACTGTCAACGGAGGAACATACACAATCATGGTGACCGATGCTAATGGCTGTGAAGACTTCGAAACGATAACCATTATTGAATCTCAACTACTGGATCTCAACCTATCTGCCACTCCCATCCTGTGTAATGGCGGTGAAGCCACCTTGACAGCCACTACCATTGGCGGAACAGCTCCCTATACTTACGCTCTCGACGGAGGAGCTTTCCAGAACAGCAACACATTTGCCGTTGCTGCGGGTACTTACACAATAGTTGTGATTGATGCCAATGGTTGCACCACCAACGAAACTATTACCATTAGCGAACCTACTCCTATCACTATCTGTTTGAGCGTTATCCCCCAGGGGGCCTGCAGCGGAACAGCTTCGGTAAGTGTAACAGCCTATGGTGGAACGGAACCTTATACATATAGTGTGGATGGCGGTCCTGCCCAAAGCAGCAACACATTCCTGCTAACACCCGGCAACCATGTCATTACGGTAACTGATGCAGCAGGATGCACAGATGAAAGCATCATATCAATTACCGTTCCTGCAAGCCTCGAAGTTACCGTGCAGGAAAGCTACCCAGTTTGCCAGGGAGGAATATCCGTAATAACATTGAATGTTACCGGAGGAACAGCACCTTATACTTATATTATCGGCAACACCATTTTCCCGGCTAATGTTTTCTACTTCCCAAGCGGCAATTATTCAATTACAGTTATTGATGCCAACAACTGCACCCAAACAGTGAATGTAACGGTGAATTGTCCTGATTGTAATTACACCACCTATACACAGATTGAATGGGGGCAACCCACTACTAGTCCTGCCAGTCCCGGGCATTATCTTAACAACAATTTTGGCGGGGCATTCCCGAACGGTCTTGCCATCGGTTGCACCAACACCTTAGTGCTGTCAAGCGCACAGGCAATATTTGATTTTCTGCCATCAGGACCTGCTTCAGGATTGCTTCCTTCAGGCACTATGGTAAATCCGGGAATTACATACGAAAACCTTTTGGCCGGACAGATAGTGGCTGCTACCCTGAATATTGTTTTTGACCAGTACGATGCCAACTTCTCATACTCCTCCGGTGTGCTTGGAGAACTTGTTATTACCAGCGGTGATTTTATTGGCTGGACAGCACAGGAACTGCTCGACAGCGCCAATGCATTTATCGGCGGATGCGGTTCCAATTTTACCGGGACACAATTCCTGACAGCCTTAAACCTGTTTAACCAGAGTTTTTATAATGGTGCAAAATCTAATGGATATTTTCTTGATTGCTACAACTATGGCAACTACAACAAAACCAGCAATTCGACCACCGGTGTTGAAAACAGCTCATCCATATCCAGCACCAAGCCGGTTGTATTCCCTGTACCCGTTAACGACGTTCTGAATGTTTTTTGGGATAAAGGAATTACTATGATTGAACTGTATGATGCCCTCGGGAAGTTGGTATATAACGAAAAAGTGGACAATGAAACCAATATGCTTATTGACTTTTCAAAATTTCCACAGGGAGTTTATAATATCAGGATAAACAACACGGAAGTGTTACGCATTATCAAATAAGATTGATTTCATATTGCGCATAAAAAAAGCCCCGGCTCAGGCCGGGGCTTTTTTTTATGATAAAATGACCTTTAGCAGCTACAACCGCAAGAACAATCGTGCCCTTCATGGTTGTGTCCCTGACGCTGACAGATTTCTTCTTCAGAAGCATCGCGAATGCCAATAATCTTGCCACTAAAAAACAAATTTTTCCCTGCGAGAGGATGGTTGAAATCCAAAACCACTACAGATTCTGTTATTTCTTTAATTATTCCATAAAATGGCTGACCGTTTTCGCCACGCAAAGGAACCATATTGCCCACCACACAAACATTGGTGTCCAATTTGCCGTCTTTTTGAAACACGGAAACTGGCAATTCAGCCACTCCGTTATCGTCGTATGCGCCATAAGCATCTTTTGCTTCCACGGCAAATGCAAATACATCATCAACTGTCAGATTGCGCAGGTTTTCTTCAAATCCGGGAATAACACCATCAACGCCAAAAAGGAAATCAAAAGGTTGTTCTGCAACTGTTTCTTCAATCAATAAGCCTTGGGCATCGTTTTCTGAAAGCCGGTAGGTAAGCGAAACCATCTTGTTTTTTTCTACTTTCATATTAAAAAATTTTTTTGCAAAGGTAAGTTTTATAACATGGCGATTGTAAAAAAATCATCTCTATCTATTCAAAACAAATACTTTGGCGAATGGTTTTTCGTTTTGCAATTGCGAATTTACATTAACATTTATTCATTTGCACTCAAAATATTTGTACCTTTGCAACCTATGAAAATCAAATTATCATACCAAATATTTGCCCTGTTGCTGATATTATTTACCGGAATACACGCCTTTGGGCAAAAAACATCAGGAACGCCGGTATCATTACCCAAACAAGATAAGCTGGCCATTGGCAAAACGCCCAACGACACCTTGTTGCCCGGTAATCTGGCAAATCTGACCGCCCCTGAATATGTGATGATTCCAGCGGATAACGGCGGCTATGTGCTGGGAACAAATGGCTGGAATGATAAATGCAAATGTCAGCAGTATAAAGTTTCCTACTATTATCATATTGAAGGTGCCATTTATTGGTTTGGCTACAAGCGCGCCGATTCCTCGGGCCTTATCCGCTTTGCAATCTGGAATATGGATAGCATCAACGGCACCACTTATGACGCCACAGACACCATAAATCAGGTACACACAGGCCAACTTAGTCCAGGAACACTGTTTGTAGCCATTACCGATACTATAAAAAATGTGGACACTTCCGCCGACATGAGTCAGGCACATGTTGTGATGTTTCCCTTTCCCGTATTAGTTACTTCGGATTATTGCCTGGGATTTGACATCACCAATTCGGGAGCAGATTCTATAGCTCTGGTAAGCACAAACAAAGGCCAGGGAGGCAACCTGCAGCTGGTATGGGAGCAATGGAGTTCAAACAACCTTTGGTACACCTTGCAGGGCGCCCAATGGGACAGCAGCAAGCTGGATATCGACGCTATGATATTTCCCATAATTGACAATACCGTTGGCTGTGTGGAACAAGCTAAGTTTATTTCGGGAATAAAAATGAGCCAGTCGTATCCTAATCCCAATCCCGGAAATTTTACCATAGACTACGAGCTGGAATCGCCGCAAAATAAGGTCAGCCTGATGATACTCGGCATGGATGGAAAGCAGGTTTATTATAATGAAACCCTTGACAAATCAGCTGGTATCCACCAACAAACGATTGACGCAACCCATTTGGCAAACGGCACCTACTTTTATGTAATTTCTACCACAAGCGCACATCTTGCCAAAAAAATGATTATCAACAAGTAGGGAATACTTTTGTGCTTTTGTCTGCGTTAGTATCAAAATACTGTTTTATATTGACAAATGTGAAAAGTGCATTTATTGCCATAAGCGTCGTGTTTTTTGTCCTGACCGGGCAAGCAGCGAATAATGTAAACAAAGCATATATGGAACACAAAAAAGATTTAGATACAGCCACTTTTGGCGGGGGATGTTTTTGGTGTATTGAAGCCATCTTTGAGCAACTTACCGGGGTAAAAAAAGTGGTTTCAGGATATGCTGGCGGCGAGACCAAAAATCCCACCTACGGGCAGGTATGCTCTGGAGAAACAGGACATGCAGAAGTTTGCCAGGTGATTTTCGACTCTGAAATCATTAGCTACAAAGATTTGCTGCTGGTATTTTTCGCTTCACACGACCCTACCACTCCCGACCGTCAGGGCCCCGATTTTGGTTCACAATACCGGTCAATTATATTATATCACGATGATGCGCAGAAAAATGCAGCCCTTACTGTTATAAAATCACTGACAGAACAAAAAATATTTTCCGATCAAATTGTAACTGAATTAGCCCCCCTACGCACATTTTATGCGGCGGAAGAAGAACACCAACATTACTTTGCCAATAATCCTAACCGGCCTTACTGCACTGTTTATATTAATCCAAAGATTGCAAAAATCAGGAAAAACTTCTCAAGGTATTTCAAAAAATAACTTAAAACGCTCCTATTCTTTATAACTTTCGATAGGTTCGCACACACACACCAGGTTTCTGTCGCCAAAGGCATCATCAATACGAGTCACAGCCGGCCAGTATTTATCATTTGCGGACCAAGGCATTGGGAACGCCGCTTTCATACGGCTATAGGGCAAATTCCAATCATCAGCGGCTATCATAATGGCCGTGTGAGGTGCTTTTTTAATAACATTTGTTGTTTTATCGGCTTTTCCGCTTTCAATTTCAGCAATTTCTTCCCGGATGGATATCATGGCATCAACCAGGCGGTTGAGTTCTGAAAAAGGTTCGCTTTCTGTAGGTTCCACCATCAGGGTTCCGTGCACGGGAAAAGCCACCGTTGGTGCGTGAAATCCGTAATCCATAAGGCGTTTGGCAATGTCAATAGCGCCAATACCTGTTTTGTGGTCGATATCGTTGCAGTCGAGTATCATTTCATGGGCCACGCGGCCTTTAGAACCTGCATATAGTATGGGGTAATGGTTTTCGAGGCATGACTTCAGGTAATTAGCGTTGAGTATGGCAAATCGGGTAGCTTCGCTAAGGCCAGCTCCGCCCATGAGTTTTATGTAGGCATAAGATATGGTGAGCACCATGGCGCTTCCAAAAGGCGCGGAAGAAACCGCGGTGATACCGTTTTTGGTAGTTAACACACCGCAGAACACATGTTGCGGCAAAAACTCAACCAGATGACCGGCCACACCAATCGGGCCTACGCCTGGACCGCCACCGCCATGAGGAATAGCAAATGTTTTATGAAGGTTAAGATGACACACATCGGCGCCAATACGTGCAGGGCTGGTAAATCCAACCTGCGCATTCATATTGGCTCCATCCATATACACTTGTCCGCCATGCTGATGAATGATATCCACAATTTCGAGGATATTTTCTTCAAAAACACCGTGAGTTGACGGGTATGTTACCATAAGTGCCGCAAGTGTATCTTTGTGTTGAACGGCTTTTTCACGCAAGTCGTTGGTGTCAATATTTCCATGGTCGTCGCATTTTACCACCACCACTTTAAAACCGGCCATTACCGCGCTGGCTGGGTTGGTGCCGTGAGCTGATGCCGGAATGAGCACCACGTCCCGTTGTTGTTGTCCGCAACTGGCGTGATATTGCCTGATAACCATCAGTCCGGCATACTCTCCGGCTGCGCCCGAATTAGGCTGAAAGGAGATAGCGGAAAAACCGGTAATCTCGCAAAGAGCTTTTTCAAGTTCTTTGATCAGGTACAAATAACCTTCAGCCTGGTCAGCAGGAACAAAGGGATGGACGTTTCCAAATTCGGGCCAGCTAAGTGCAAACATTTCTGCACCGGCATTGAGTTTCATGGTGCATGAACCCAGCGGAATCATGGCTCGATTAAGCGAAAGATCTTTTACTTCCAGTTTTTTGATGTAGCGCATCATTTCGGTTTCGGAATGATAGGAATTGAATACGGATTGTTCCAGGTAAGGTGAAGTCCGCCTCAGTTCCGAAGGAATAGTGGTGATTTGCCGGCAGGCTTCCTGATTGCACACAAAAGGCGTAAAATTCATGCCTGCAGCATTGGCGAAAACAGATAACAGCAGATTGATGTCGTTGAGGTGTGTGGTTTCATCAATGGAAACTCCTATGCTTTTTTCGTCGATATACCTGAGATTTATCTTATTTTCGAGCATCAGGTTCCTCAGGTTAGTAATCTTAACGTGATCCGGAAGTTTTATCTTCAGGGTGTCAAAGAAAAACTCATTTTCCTGAGTGTATCCATATTTCTGAATTTCGGAACTCAACACGCCGGTGAGGATATTGATATGCCGGGCAATTTCTTTGAGACCAGCGGGGCCATGATAAACGGCATACATACCCGACATGATAGCAAGCAATGCCTGAGCAGTACAGATATTGGAAGTAGCACGTTCACGTTTTATGTGTTGTTCGCGGGTTTGCAGCGCCATCCTATAGGCTCGGCTGCCATTAGCATCTACTGAGACACCAATAATACGTCCGGGTATGTTGCGTTTAAATTTTTCGTTTACGGCAAAAAATCCCGCATGAGGTCCGCCATAACCCATAGGCAATCCAAAACGCTGGGTAGAGCCCAGTACGGCATCAGCACCCCATTCGCCCGGGGGGGTAAGCATGGTAAGCGACAACAGGTCGGTGGCTACGGCAACATGTACATTCATTGAATGGGCTTGCTCAACAAATCCTGCATAATTGAAAATTTTCCCATAAGAGGTTGGATATTGCAGCAAAGCGCCGAAAAATGTATTATCCAGATTAATTTCTCTGAAGTTTCCGATAACCAGCTCTATTCCCAGTGGTTTCGAGCGTGTTTTCAATACTTCGTAGGTTTGCGGAAAGACACATTTTGAGACAAAAAATTTGTTTGCATTATTCTTTACCTGATCGCGGCTGCGGCCATTGAAAAACATAATCATGGCTTCGGCGGCGGCTGTTCCTTCATCCAATAGTGAAGCGTTGGCTATTGGCATAGCCGTCAGGTCGGAAATCACGGTTTGATAGTTCAACAGGGCTTCCAAACGTCCCTGCGAAATTTCTGCCTGATAAGGAGTGTACGAAGTGTACCAACCCGGGTTTTCAAGAATATTTCTAGTGATAACACCAGGGGTAATAGTGCCATAATAGCCCAGGCCAATAAAGTTTTTGTATATTTTGTTACGGCTGGCAATATCTTTCAAATGATTAAGGAATTCATATTCATTCATCCCTTCGGGAAGATTCATTGGATTTTTCAGGCGGATACTTTGCGGGATGGTTTGATCGATAAGTTCATCTATTGAGGAAACCCCGATTTTTTGCAGCATTTGTTCAATTTCTTTACCACGGGGCCCGTTGTGGCGTTTTACAAAATTATTAGTAATCATAACTTATTGTGTTTACGTTGTTTATATTTTTTAGTACTTGAAGTAAATATTTTGACAAAGATAAGAAACAGGTATTAATTAAAAACAATGCACACAATTTATTTTTCCGCTAATAATCGGGCAAAAGGGCTAATCATTTACATCAATGGTCCGATAAATTCCAATGTTTTCTTGCATTACCAGGTTAAAATTTTTATTTTTGCTTATATTTTAATAATTTAACACTTTAGAAATTATCTTAAAATTTGCAATATCAACTAATTAAACAAAACGTATGAAAACGCCGTTGCTAAAAATCGACATTCTTTCGATATACAAAAACAGCCTGGGTGATCAGGTACCTTTGCCATCACGCATGGCATACTGCACACCAGATACCTGCAAGGCCATTATGAGCATAAGCCGAGACCTTTCGGAAAAAGGAGGCAAATTGATACTAAGCGACCTTTTCCGCAGTTACGATATGCAAGCCCAAGCCTATAACGATTATGCATCCGGCAAGAAAGAGGCATACAGTCCTCCTCCGGGTGGCAGTTTTCATGAAGCCGGACGGGCGTTTGACCTGGATCTTAGCAAGATAAAAATTTCGCTGGCAAAATTCTGGGATTTGGCTGCCAAATATGGAGTTGTTCCCATTATATCAAAACCCCTACTCCAATCAGAAGCCTGGCATTTTGATTGCAGGGGAAGCCATCAGCTTGTTTATCAATATTATGCCGAAGGAAAAGGTCATGGCATGAGTCCATATACCGCTGCTGCCACCAGCGCAATTCTATCCATTGGCACCCAGGTTGACCGCTTTGAAATTCGCCAAAAGCAGGCCGCCATTCAATCATGCCTGATACGACTAGGAAAAGAAATTGGGGATATCGACGGATATATCGGATGCAGAACGCAAAAAGCCCTGACAGATTTTGAAATAGAATACGATTACAACAATATTGACGAGATTACCATGAAAATAGAAAATCTTGTTCAGCAAAAATTTCCCGAAGAATTCACCGTTCCCCAGTCAACAGACGATAACGGCATAAAATAGAAAAAGCACCTCAAGTGAAACCCTCCTGAAGCTGTTTATTTTGTGAATCCGGATGGTACTTATATAGTGCTTATACAGATTTGTGAATTTCTCCAATTGATGTATTGCTGCAAATCACCAATATCCTTGATTTTAAAAAGTAATTGGGAAACGACAGGCCTCCAATTAACAAAATTTGATTAGGACTGAATTGAAAATACTATTAAATTTGCAGTTTAAATTAAATTTGAGACATGCCTGAAATTCCTGCTTTTAACAGCACACTTTATAAAAATAACTACAAGAAACTTTTTATCAATCTGTTGCGATTCAATAGCACGAGTCTCACCAACATATTGTTTCTCATCAAAGTGGTTTGGTTTCAGTTCAGGGCATTAAAAACGCGCAAAAAGTCTAAAAACCTGGGCACAGAAGTGCCACCCCTGATTTTTTTCAGTATCACCAAAAATTGCAACCTGAACTGCAAAGGTTGCTATCAGAAAGCCCAAAACCGTGCCGGAGAAAAAGATATGAGCACCGAAAAAATTATATCGATACTCAAAGAAGGAGAAGCTTTGGGCTCATCGGTCATTGGCGTGCTGGGCGGAGAACCCTTTACCCGCAAAGATTTTTTCAGCATCACCGGCAGTTTCAAAAAAATGATATTTGCAACCTTTACTAACGGGATGCTGATAGATGAAGCCATGATTGCAAAACTCAGAAAAAACAAAAACATCATTCCGATAATAAGCAACGAAGGCCCTGAATGTGAAACAGACAACAGAAGAGGCGCCGGAGTTT
>DAONFU010000030.1:15386-19248 GCA_035403765.1 Bacteroidales bacterium | reverse complement strand
CCAATACTTTTATTTCTGCAGGGGCTGATTACACCAATAATTTTATGGGGACTTCTATCAGCACCGACGGCGGTTTAAACTGGAATGTCATCCCATTGTCGGATACTACGCAGTTCCTTACCATCGATTTTGTTGATGTCAATCATGGATGGGCCGGTGCTTTTAACACCGACAGCATTACGGGAGGCATGTGGAAATATACAGGCAACCTTTTTGTTCAGGACCCGTGCGCCGGCCTGGTGGCCTTGTATGTCAAAAGCGCGGACACCCTCGACCTGAATGTTTTCGGAGTATGCGATTTTACTGACCTGAGCTCGGGCAGCCCTTCAGGATGGTCATGGGATTTCGGCGACGGAGGTTCTGCTAATGTGCAAAATCCCAGTCACACTTATACTGCCACCGGCACTTATGATATTGAACTGACAGTGAACAGAGATACCTGCGTTGAGGTATATACGGAATCTATTGTGGTTATTAACACCTCAGGTATTTCAACTTTTTCCGACGGACCGGCTGTTGAGATATGGCCAAACCCGGCAACGGATTATTTACATATTGCCTCGGCTGCTGAAGTGTATCGTGTGGAAATATACAATAGCATCGGACAGACAGCCATTAATAGTCTTAATAACGAAAAACTATTAAATATCAACATCAGCGATTATCTGCCGGGCGTATATTTTGTGAGAATTACTACTTCACAGGGACGTACAGAAGGGCGATTCATCATTACAAAATAAAGTAAGTACAACCTTGAGAAAAGCTGTGGGAAACTGCAGCTTTTTTTGTTTTTACATGTTAGCAACATTCAAAAGTTAATAAATTTTTGCTCCACACTAATAAGTCTCATTATGAAATGATATTTTTACCACTTTAATAATTACCGATGCTGAAATCAAAAATTTTATTAGTAGTCTTGATTTTGTTGGTTGGATTGATTTTTGCAAAAAAAATTGATATTCCATACAATAATCCTGATAAATCTCCTTCTATTAATAATTGGGTGGATTCTGTTTTTGATAATCTTACTCCCGAGCAGCGAATAGCCCAGTTATTTATGGTGTCGGCCTATTCAAACCAGAGTCTTAAGGCCAATGAATTGGTTACCGAACTTGTCAGAAAGTATAATATCGGCGGCATTTGTTTTTTTCAGGGTGGGCCGGTAACACAGGCGCGGTACACTAACTATTGGCAATCGCTTGCCAAAACGCCGCTGTTTATTGCCATTGACGGCGAATGGGGATTGGGTATGCGATTGAAAGACAGCACCATGTCTTTTCCCAAGCAAATGACGCTGGGTGCCATCCGCGACAATAAACTTATTTACGCCATGGGCGAGGAGATAGGCCGACAATGCAAAAGAGTGGGAGTAAGCATGAATTTTGCCCCTGTGGTAGATATCAATTCCAATCCCTACAACCCTGTTATCAACTACCGCAGTTTTGGCGAAGATAAAAGAAATGTGGCCAACAAGGCGTTGGAGTATATGAAAGGCATGCAGAATACAGGCATCCTCGCCACCGCCAAACATTTTCCGGGCCATGGCGATACCGATAAAGACTCCCATACGGAGTTGCCCACCATACATCACAGCAAAGAATTAATAGATAGTGTGGATTTATACCCATTCCGTAAATTAGCACATAATAACCTGGCGGCTGTGATGGCCGGACATTTGTTTGTTCCCGCCCTCGACTCCACCTCAGATATGCCATCCTCCCTTTCACCCAAAATTGTTCATGATGTGTTGACGACACAGATGAAATTTAAGGGCCTTATCATCACCGATGCCTTAGGCATGAAAGGCGCCAGCAATAATGCAAAACCCGGCGAAATAGAATTGAAAGCCCTATTGGCTGGCAATGATATTCTGCTGATGTCGGAAGACGTTCCCACAGCCATAACCTATATTCAAAAAGCTATAGACAGCGGCCTGATATCACAAAAAGATATTGACAACAAATGCAAAAAGGTGCTGCATTATAAGTACAAAGCCGGTTTGGCAAAATATAAACCGGTAAAAATCAAAAATCTTTATAATGACCTGCATAAGACCGAGGCAAAAGTACTGAACACCAAACTATATCAGGCTGCGGTAACGATTATCAAAAACAATTTCAATATCCTTCCGCTTAAAAACCTTGAAAATCAAAAGATAGCAGAAATATCCTTTAATGCCGATTCCATGAATGAATTTGCCATATCGGCAGATAATTATGCTCCTATGAGACATTTCAGCTTCGATAAAAATTTTGATACCAGCGCCATCATAACATTAAAGGAAAAACTATTTGATTACAACCTTTTGCTGATAAGCGTGAATGCTACCAATAATTCGTCAGTGAACAACTATGGACTGTCACCGGCGATAATCCAATTTATCAGTGAAATAAAAAATAGCAAGAGGGTGGTGCTCAATCTACTGCTTAATCCATATGCCTTAACCAAAATGCCCGACACCTCGGGTATCAGTGCCATTATGGTGGCCTATCAAAGCGACGATATCACTCAAAAAGCAAGCGCAGAGGCAATTTTTGGCGGCATAGCGGTCAGTGGGAAACTCCCTGTTACAGCCGGCAGAAATTTTCCTGTCAACACTGGATTTATCACAGAACAGAGCCGGCTGGATTATGTTTCGCCCATAATGGCAGGATACCGGGCTGACTGTTTCTACAAGGTGGACTCTATCGCCCGAAGAGGCATTAAAGATGCTATCTACCCCGGTTGCCAGATTTTGATAGCTAAAGATGGTCAGGTACTTTACAACAAGGCATTTGGATACCATACTTATCCCACGGGACAAGCCAGCGATACCGCTTTGGTACCGGTAAAAAACACCGATTTGTATGATGTGGCTTCACTAACCAAAATTCTGGCTACTACAATTTCGGTAATGAAACTTTACGAAAAGGGATTAATATCGCTGGATTCTACACTATCAGATTATCTCCAGGGTATTGAAAATTCAGATAAAGCCGGCATCCCGATAAGCAAACTGATGGCGCATGAGGCAGGTTTAAAATCATGGATACCTTTTTATGAAAAAAGCCTGATAGGAGATACCCTGGACTCCTGCGTGTACAAGCCGCTGCCATCGGTGGATTTCCCTTACAGGGTAGCCAACAATATGTTTATACATAAATATTATTATGACACTATCTTCAGAGCCATCATAAATTCTACACTCAGAACACAAAATAACTATCTGTACAGCGACCTGGGTTTTTACCTGTTGAAAGATATTATCGAAAAAATAGCGAATGAAAAGCTGGATCGTTATGTTGACAAAAACTTTTATAAGCCCTTGGGCTTAAGTACCATGTGCTATCAGCCGCTTAATTATTTTGATATCTCAAGAATAGTACCTTCTGAAATTGATACCACATTTCGTAAGCAATTGTTATGGGGCGACGTTAATGATCCGGGAGCCGCTATGCTGGGCGGTGTTGGAGGGCATGCCGGAATTTTTTCGAACGCAAACGATATTGCCATACTGATGCAGATGCTGCTCAACGAGGGCGAGTATGGCGACTATCGTTTTTTTATGCCGGAAACAGTGCAAAAATTTACTGGATACCAATTTGATGACAACCGCCGTGGCCTTGGTTTCGACAAACCTGTTCGCGATAAGAGCCAGGGAGGGCCTACCTGCGAAGAAGCCTCTCCTGAAAGTTACGGACATTCTGGTTTTACCGGAACGTATGTGTGGGTAGATCCGAAATATAAACTGATTTATGTGTTTTTGTCGAACCGCACGTATCCATATTCTGCCAACAATAAACTGGTCACTTCCGGCATACGCACGGAGATACAGAAGGTGATTTATAAGGTTTTAGAAAAGAAAAAGTAGTTTCGTCATGAC
>DAONFU010000030.1:10960-15286 GCA_035403765.1 Bacteroidales bacterium | reverse complement strand
ATAAACAATGAAAAAGAAGTAACAATAGTAAACTAATAAAAGTAATAATTGTAAATCACTATATTACTGCATAATAATCAGGAAAATTAATTTTAATGCTTTATAAACCAGCATAATAAAGTGTTTATATAAAGCTTTAATTTAATAAATCCTTTGTATTTAGTATAATTTCAACAAAAGATTATTTGCAATCATAAAAGTCTGTAAATAAATTATTTAAAACTGTTTATTTGAATTATAAAAGTAATCCAATTTTAAAATTCATGAGTTTACATAAATAAACTAAAGAAAGTTACTAATGTAAATTACAAATGTATTATCTTTGTGGCCAAAAAGTTTATAATTGTAATATGGTTGACAGAATACTATTGGTGCTCAAGATAAAAAATCTGACACCGTCAAAATTTGCTGATGAAATCGGCATTCAACGGTCAAGTATGTCGCATATCATGTCAGGCCGAAATTTGCCTAGTCTGGATTTGATTACCAAAATTTTGGGAAAGTATCCTGACATAAATTCCGATTGGTTGGTTAAGGGTGAAGGTCCGATGACCAAAACTTTTCAAATTGACCTTTTTGAGCAGACAGCGGAAAATAAACCTCCTGTGGTGTCTCAATCTCAAACGGCGAAGGACAATCAACCCTTAACAGTGTCCGTACAGGACATAATAAAGGAAGAAGTGGTTGAAAAACCAGAGGAAAATCAGTCAAAATCATCAAAAATAGAAACTGAACCTGTTGAAATAAAAGATGTTGAGCCTGTTTTGGAAGTGGATAAACAGGAGGAAGAAAAATCCTCAGAAAAAATTGAGGAGCAAAAACCTGGCATCAGCCACACCGAAAAACCCGATACAGCACCCAGTCTTGAGCCAGTCATCGAAAAAATTGTGATATTTTATAAAAATAGAACTTTTAAAGAATATTACCCTTCCTGATAAAACCTGTCGCATTCAGCGAAAAAGAAATTACATTCTTTTTGTGCATTTGCATCAGAGTCGGAACCATGGACGGCATTGGCCCGCAGACTGGTTCCAAAATCCTTCCTTATGGTACCTACAGCGGCTTCCGCAGGATTTGTCTTGCCAATAAGTTTGCGAAAATCCTCCACGGCATTTTCTTTCTCGAGCATAACTACCATCACAGGGCCCGACGACATAAAGGCCACCAGGTCGTTGTAAAACTCCCGTTCTCTGTGTACTTCATAAAACTGTTTGGCCTGTTCTACGGTTAGATGCATAGTTTTGGCCGCCACCAGGCGGAAGCCGGCCTCGGTAATCCGATGTAAAATGGGGGCGGCTTTATTGTTGTGAAAGGCCAGGGGTTTGATTATTGTAAGTGTGATATTACCAGCCATAACTTCGTACTATTGATCACCGTAAAAATAATAAAATACGCCTATCCAAGGCAAAAAATAATAATTTTGTAAAAAAAATATCTTGAAAACTACCTTTTTTAAAGACGTTCAGCAAAAAATCAGTGCTGCAAAGAGTATTGTAGTGCTTTCGCATAACAATCCCGACGGCGATGCGGTGGGTTCGGTGCTGGCCATGTGGCTATATCTCAAAAAAAAATCTAATACCACTGCCATGGTGCCTAATGATTTTCCGGAGTTTTATAAATGGATGCCGGGTGCCGAATGCATACAAATCGGCACTAAATCGAAAGAAAAATGTACCGAACTCCTGGCTAATGCCGACTTGATTTTTTGTCTGGACTTTAACTCGCCAGACAGGGTGGGTGGCCTGGCGTCAGCTCTCAGGTCGTCTAAAGCTGAAAAGATACTCATTGACCATCATTTATTTCCTTCGGATTTTTTCCAATTTACTTATACCAGGCCAGCGGTTTCGTCAACCACAGAACTTGTATATGAGTTTATTGCGGGCCTGGGCGATGAAGCCTTTATCGACTATGACATTGCAGTTGCCGTGTATGTGGGCATCATCACCGATACAGGTTCCTTCAGCCATAGTAGCAGTTATCCGGGCACATACATTATTACTTCGAAGTTAATTGAAATTGGGATTGATCCCGCAGAGATACAACGCAAGGTGTTTTGCAATTTTTCGGAAAGCCGCGTGAGGCTATTGGGATATTGTCTGAGTGAAAAACTTACCATCATTGACAAATATGCCACCGCTTATATCGTTATTGATAAAGAGGAGATGAAACGGTTTCATTTTAAGATTGGCGACAGCGAAGGCATTGTCAATTACGGGCTTACCATAAAAAATATTCGTCTGGCGGCCTTGTTTACCGAAAAGAATGGCATGACGAAGCTTTCGTTGCGTTCAACAGGGGAGCTGGATGTAGATAAGTTTGCCCGCAAACATTTCTCCGGCGCGGGCCATCTGAGGGCCTCCGGAGCAGACATCAAAAAATCATTAAAAGAAAGTGTTGAAGAATTTATTTCATTATTGCCCTTGTATGAAAAAGAACTTTGTGGTCAATAGACGGGTGTTTTTTGGTTGTTTTGGGCTGGTATGGTTGGCCGTGATGAGCTTTTCATGTGGTAATAGTGAAAAGCCCCAGGTTACCATAAATGAAGATACCATAAAAACCAGTCTGATTAAGGTGAACAAAGAACTTACAGCCAAGGAAGACAGGGCCATAGATAATTATATCCTACGGCACGAATGGACCATGCAAAAAACCGGCACCGGCCTGAGGTATCAGATATATAAAAAAGGAGCAGGGACACAACCCAGAGATAAGGACAAGGTGGTTATCAGTTTTGTGGTTTCGTTGATCAACGGCATGGAATGTTACAATTCAAAAAATGACGGCATGAAATTGTTTGAGCTGGGCAAGGCCCAGGTAGAAAGCGGCCTGGAAGAAGGCATCAAGCTGATGCATGTGGGCGACAAAGCCAAGCTCATCATCCCTTCGCATCTGGCTTTTGGTTTTATGGGCGATGATAATAAAATTCCCAAACGTGCCACGCTGATCTATGATGTAGAACTGATGGAAATAAAATAAGCCAAGGGTTAATAATATCATTACCGACCGGCATAAAAAATCAATGCCTTGTTATTTCACCTTTCTATTGCTTGATTGGGCTTAAAAGCATCCTCCAACGCTAACTCCAAATCCGGGTATCAGTTCTCCTGTTTTAGTAACATAATGAGAAATCAACGCCAGGCGTATGAAAAGGTGGTTGCTGCCTTCGTAACGATAGGCAATTTCGGGGACAATGTTTACATTAAACTGCTCGAAAAGTACTCTTTCAAAGGTAGCATACAGGCCTCCTTCAAATTTTTGTGTGGCATGGCCCAGGGTAACATTAACTCCAACCGGAAAGCTGTAAAGGCCGCCTATAAATCCATATCCAGCACGTGCCTGCAAACTGAAAATGTCTTTTCGCAGCAAGGTGCGTTCGTAGTTGAATGAATAGGTGAGGCCACTGCCCAGCGCCTCGAAATAAATGAAATTATAAGGGCCTTTTTTTACTTTTTCTTCTTTGGCAGGTTGGGAGGGTTCATCGGGATTATATTGGTAGGTATAATCTACTTTGCGTTCTTTTTCTTGTTTGGCGGGCTCTTCCAGCTTTAGCGGAGGCTTGTTGTCCAAGGCCCAGATGAGGCCAATATCAATGCCTGCTGACCAGTTTTGGTAGCGTGTACTCACGCTGGTTCTGAAATCCAGTTCCTCCAGCCTGGTGGCGGCAAAGTTGTAGCGCAGACCTGGCAATACATCCAAGCTCATTCGCCTGGTGAGCGGGATGCTAATTCCGGCCTTAATAATGCCGCTGAAACTGGTTCCAAAAGAAGCTTCCTCGCCAGATGTTTTTGTTCCTTTTAATCCATAAGGATAGTCTCCATCAATGGTAACTCTCTGAAAGTCGCTGTATTTGATGTTGAAAGAAACTCCCACACAAGTTTGAAAGCGCACCTTACCGTGGCCGGTTTTATAACCAGCTAAAAAGGGGGTGCTTATGTAGAGCTGGCTTGCCCGGCTGTCCTCGGTATATGTCCAGTTTCTGCCCATGGTAAACACCGTATATTCTTCCACGGGATAGTTGGATCCCAGCCAGGAAATGCCTACACCGCCTTCCAGAAAAAAACCATATTTCAGCTTGTTTACAAAACGGTAACCCAGGTTTATCCCAAAGGCCGGTTGCGATTTGATTGTCGAGTATTTGTCGGACAGGCCGCATACTGCAGGGGCGAGATAAAAACCGGACGACCGCCGGAGTGTGTCCGACTCCCACTGTGCAAAGGTGTTTCCGGCAAAAAGAAAAAGAAACAAAATACTGAAAAATCTTCTCATCGTCACGGTATTATTATGTAAGCAAACTTACATAATAATTTTATTATACAGTCTTTTCAA
>DAONFU010000030.1:9096-10860 GCA_035403765.1 Bacteroidales bacterium | reverse complement strand
TATCTTCCGTCCTATCTGCCGTCCTATTGGCGTAATGAAATCCGGATTCTAAAAAGCATAGGTAACTCCTGCCATCATATTAAATCCATAGGCGCGGTAGTTGTTCCAGGTATAATACTTAATGTTGGCCAGGTTGTTAATGTTGATAAAGGCCGATAATATTTTAGAATACCGGTATTCGAAGCCCAGGCTGACATCGGCATAACCTTTAAAATTCTTTTTTCCGGCCACTATACCGGTTTCTGTTCTTTTGAAAGTTTTGGTATAGATGTTTGAACGTCCGGTAATGCCAGCAGTAATGATAAATTTGTCGCGGATGTTGTACCAGAAATCTATATACGCATCAAATATTGGCTTGTGCCAGGCTTTTAGCTCGTTATCCATTTTGTAATGGTAAAAGTTACCTCCTAGCAGCACTTTGAACCTTTCGTCCTGGTGGTAAACAAATTCGCCTCTGACATGGAGCAGTTTGGCGCTATCGTAGATAACATTAAACTTGTTGCGAAACACCAGTGTGGTGTCAGTAACATACAGCGGAATATTCTGGATGCGGGAATAGGACACAGCTGCAGAGAAGTTCATCGTTTTGCTTATTTCGCTTTTGATGCCTCCAAAAATATCATAAGGTGTGCTGGTGTACGACAAAGGAATGTAAGAGTTGATAAAAGGGTTTTCGCTGATGGTGCTGTAAAAGGTGTTTTGCTGCAAATTGCCTTTGATGCCAGCGAAAACTATCAGGATATTTTTCACTATGTTGAATTGAACATCGGCAATAGGGTAAAAATATAGTTTGGCATTGTTAGCTGCCGACACCGAAATATCCACCCCCAGATTGAAATTAAAACCCTTAAAAGTTGTTTTAATATATGGTTTTAAGGAGATGAGTCCTGCATTTTTTTCGTACAGGGAATCCTGGTCGAAACAATATTTTACTTGAGCCTGCAGGCCTATAAACTGTGAGCTGGTGATTTTGAACAGATGCAGGTCTTTGTTGATATCGGCTGTGAAATCGATGGCATTTTCGGATGTTTTATAATAATCGTTCAGAAAATAATATTTAAAACCGGCTGAATAGTTTAGTTTCAGGGAATCGGGGTGGTGAATACTTTTGAAATACACATCGGCATTTATCAGGTTGAAGCGTTGTTTATAGAGGTCTCGTTCGAGTGGAAGCACGGAAATGATTTCGGGGTAGTCGCCGGGCTTGAAGCCATAATAATGAACAACATTTCTTTTGTACCCTATTCCACCGCCAATTTCATTCTGTTTAAAGAATTTTTTTCCATAGAACTCGGCGAGGTTTTCGCTGTTGCCGGGATAAGCCCAGTCTTTGAATTTACCCAGGTAGGAATGGTGTTTCAGGTGACCGCCAACGGCGTATGAACGCGAATAGGTGTTGTTTACAAACAACTCTCCATAGGGCGAGGTATAATTTCCGAACCCTGCCTTAACCAAAAACTTATAAAGTTTCGACAGGCTGATGTCGCCGATGCGGGCTGGCTTGATGGGGTCAGCGGTATAGGCGGTGGGGTATTTGCGGGTGAGTGTTTGGTACGACATCCTGGGACTAACAAAAATGGTGTCGGCATGCACAGGCTGTACGTTGATTTTGTTAGCATCGGAAATTGTGGGCTGGTAAGGGGCTATTACCGTTACTTTTTCATCGTAAGGTTTTTGTGCCTGCAGGGTAGTGCATAGGATGGCAATCAGTATGACGGCGAATATATATTTTGTTGTTTTCATGATGTGTTTATTCATTTTTTT
>DAONFU010000030.1:0-8996 GCA_035403765.1 Bacteroidales bacterium | reverse complement strand
ACATAGTTGTCGGCAAGCAGAATAAATGCTTTGGCAACCCAATAATCATAGGAAGGTACCAGGTTTATCAGATCGAAGGCTACTTTTTCGGATGCTTCCGTAAGATTTTGCAGGTAATAGATTTCTGCTATACTATATTTGGCTTCGGCGCAGGATTCGCTTTTCGACAGTTTGGTAACGGTTTCAAATTCGGTGAGTGCCAAAGCAGTGTCGTTTGAAGCAAGGGCTGATTTGGCTATGGTAAGATGGGCTTCCACCAGCAGGTCTTCTGGTAATTTATCGGCAAGCAAAAGTTTTTGCGAAGCACTGATGGCCGTGGAATACAGGTTGAGCAGGTAGGTGCATCGCATTTGCCCTGTCTGGGCAGTCAGGATATTTTCTTTGTATTCGGCATATTTTTCCAGGTCCTTATAGTTGGTTAGGGCGGCTTCGTAGTTTTTCCTGTTATAGTTGATGGTGGCAGCATTCAGCAAGGATTTTTCGGTAAACTTGGTTCTGGGCTTGCCAATGACAAAGTTATAGTTTTGCAGGGCTTCGTCGGTAAGTTTGGCACGGTACAGACATTCGGCAAGATAAAAGTGTGCGTCAATCTGATAGGCGCCGTTGGGAAATTTTATGAGGTAATCCTTAAACCCTGTCATGGCATTTTCGCAGTCGTTACGCATATAACGATTTTCAAGGGCTATGTAAGTAATAGAGTCCTGTTCGGCATTGGATACGGCAGCAAAAGGAAGGTCTTGAACATACACAAAGAAATCTTCCACGCGGTCCATGTCCACATATACGTTGCGTATGCTCACCAGCGCTTCTTTCGACTCGGGGGTACCCGGGAAATCACTGACGACTTTTTTGAGCACCTGCAGGGCTTGTTCGTCTTTTTGTTCATTATAATAAATCATTCCTTTTTTCAGCAATGCCTGGCTGACATAGCCCGAGCTGGGATATTCGCGTGCGAGCATGTCATAATAGTCTATGGCTTTGCCGTTGTTGTTAAGGTTTTGATAGGTATTGGCCAGTTCATAAATGGCGGAGACGCGGTAGTTTGATTTTGGGTATTTTTCTATGAGCGACATCATGGATGAAGCTTTGGTTTCGAGTTTGGAAGTGGCTCCCTGTGCCAGGGCTTTCTGATAAAGGGCATAGTCGGCATCAACCAGGTTCATCTGTAAACTTTTATCGTAATTTTCGATGGCATTGGCGAAATCTTTGTTCATAAAATAGCAGTCGCCGGTGCGGTTGTAGGCATCATTGATGATTCGCGGTGTTGCATTTTTGGCTTCTGCGGTAAATTTTTTGAAGTTCGTCAGGGCAGAGGTATAACTGGCTTTTTTGAAATACGAATAGCCCAGTCCGTAATACGAATTGAGGTACGCTTCGCTGCCGAAAGCTCCGGTGGTGGATTGCAAGAGCTGATAATTGAAAATGGCCGAATCGAACTTTTGCTGACGGTAATAGGCTTCTGCTGTCCAATAATAGGATTGAATTTCGTATTCGGTAAGAATGGGGTATTTATTTGATTTGGCTAACATGGCAATGGCTTCGCTGTGTTCGCCGTTATTGAATAGTTCTATTCCTCGCAGGTAAGCTATTTTTTGGTAGGCCTTGTTGAGTTTACTATCGCGTTTTTTGATTTTTTCCAACGATGCCAGGGCGTCTTTGTAATTTCTGGTGGTAAGGTATATGTTTGATAAATACTCAAAGGCTTCATCGAGGTTTTCCGATTCGGGGTATTTTTCAATGTATTCATTAAAGACATTGACGGCCTCGTTATATGGGTTGAAGGCTGTTTCGTAAGCCAGTTTGGCATAACTAAACATGGCATTTTCCTGTAGTTGTTTGTCAGCATCCATTTTGTAAGCCGAAGCAAACATATTCATGGCAAATTGTTTTTGGCCCGTGGCAAGGTAGCATTGTGCCTGGTGATAATAGGCTAACTGCGAAAGCGAGTCGTTTTCTGCGGTGCTGATTTTTTTGAAATTATCAATTGCCTTGCCATATTCGTTGGCTTTGTAGTAGGTGTAGGCAATCATATAATAATCTTTACGCAAAAGTGGTGCGGTGTTTTTCTGCATAAACATTTCGAGGTAGGGCAGGGCTTCCTGGTAGCGTTCAGTATGGTAATAGGCCTCGGCGGCAATGCGTGCTATTTCGGGAGTTCTTTTGCTGTTGCCTGCAGAATCGAGCAGGGTGGGAGCCAGTGCGGTAATTTCGTCGTATTTTTGCTGGTAATAATAGATTTGAATCATGTAAAAGGGCGCTATTTTGCTGTAGTTTTCATCGTTTCGCAGCTTGCTGAATGCCTTGAGCGCACTTTCGTAATTTTTTTCCGTATAAGCTATGTGCGCGTAGTAGTAGTTAGCTGGAGCCGTATATTTGGAATCTTTATCGATGATTTCAAAAAATGATTTTTTGGCATTGGAGTAATCCTGCTGCATAAAGTAGCTGTAGCCGGTTTTAAAGTGATAGTCGGCGGATTCTTCTTTGCTCAACTGAAGGATATCAGTTTTTTCGTAAGCTTGCAGGGCGCTTCCGTATTTTTTATTTGTAAAATAATATCCTGCCAGCTCATAGTAGCCGCGGTTTTTCTTTGGATTTTCAGGGTAGTCCTTGATAAATGCCATCATCAGGTTTTCGGCATCGGCATTATGCAGCCTTAATGCACACAGTGCCTCATAAAACAAAGCGTTAGCGCGCATCTCTACCGGATACTCGCGGCTGTCGGTCAGCAGTTTGAAATTATTTTGGGCTGCACCGTATTTTTCTTTGTTGAATAACTCTACAGCATCACGGTACTGGACTATCGGAGACCGGTAATTGCTTGTCTTTTGGGCATAAATCAGTTGTGCGCCCATGAGCAAACTCACACAGCCGACGGTAAGAAAGATTTTTTTCAGCATAACAACATACTTTTAATTTGTATCCTGTTGATAATAAAACATTTATGTACTAATATCCTTTATACTGCGAAATTATTACTAAATAAAGCGTGGCAGACCAGCCTTAAACCCTAATTATTAACAGCAATAGTTTAATAACTTTGAAGTAAAAAAGACTAATTTTTTACCACAAAAGCTTTATGATAAAACGACGGAAACGCTGGTTTATTCTTCCTGCAGGTGCTTATAATGCTGAACGATAAAATTTAGTTCGTTGTATGATATTTCATCACCCAGCTTGGCTTTGATTTCGCTTAGCGATTTATGATTGTCGCTACCTAACAAGGGTAGCACTTTTTTTATTTTTTCTTCGTCAACAAAGAGTTTAACATCCAGCATTCCGCGGCCAACAAAATATGCCAGGTGGCCTTCGATGGTTGAAACTGAAACACCGCGTTCTTTGGCAATCTCTGCGATATTTTTACCTGCCTTGAAAAGATCCATACTAATGTTTCTCGAAGGAATTTTTTCCTGTTTTACCTTCACGGATATTTCAATCTGTTCGGCCACTATATCGTGGTCGCGGCAATACTCCAGTATCATGGAAATAATTTCAGGGCCATACATTTCTGATTTTACTTTGCCGATACCTTTTATAGTTTTCAGCGCAGGGAGGCTGGTAGGGAGTTTATTAACCAGTTCGATGATGGTTTTTTGGGGCAGTATCTGGTAAACCGGCATATTGTTCTCTTCCGCCAGGTTATTACGCCATTGTTTTAATGCCTGGTAAAGAACAGGGTGTTTACTTTGTGCAGAAGCGACCGGCTGAAGGGCAGTTTTGTGTTTTGGCGGCCTGAAATCAACTTCTGCATCGCTTCTCTGGCGTAAATACAATATGGTATCAAAGCCATCCCGAGCATTTTTGATACAGGAGTATTTGATGAAGACCTCTTTCTGCATTTTTTCCAATGATTCAGCCAGATCATTTTTTATGGCCTTGTTATCGGTATCGAAAAAGGTGGTGTCCAGATAATCCGAGAGTTTTGTTTTTATGCTGTCAGAAAAATATTGCGAAGCTTTCCTGATGCGCTCCTGCAGGGTTGGGTTTTCCTGTGGCAGGACCGCCTGTTGCATGATATGCCGCAGTTGTTGTTTAAATTTTTCAGCTACCTGCAACAGTTCGGCATCAAAAAGTCTTCTCTTTTCTTCCAATTCGATTACTTTGGATGCTTCCAGCAGACGTGCGTTTTCGCGGATGAGCTTTAACAAATCGTCAAAGCGGTATCGTAGCAGGTTAAAATCAAAAAGTTCGATGATTAGATCGTGCTGGAAGAGTTTCCTGGCTTCCTGGAGTTTTTCAGGGCCCGGCTCATTTTGCCTGACATCTTCGGTGTATTCGGCTACCAGCGCATCGGTTTTGATGCCGGCCACCGAGATAGGGGTGCTCAACACTATTCCTTCAAAAGTGCGGCAGCGGCTTAGCGCCACATATACCTGGCCAAAGGCGAAGGCGGCATGGGCATCGATGATTACCTTGTCGAACGTGAGCCCCTGACTCTTGTGGATGGTAATGGCCCAAGCCAGCCGGAGCGGTATCTGCGAAAAAGTGCCGATGACTTTCTCGTCAACCTCCCTGGTGTTATCGTTGAGGGAGTACCGCACATTTTCCCATACTACCTTGCCAACCTCTATCTCGGAATTGTCCGATGGGCATTTTACAAAAACGACATCGTCATCCATACGGACTATTTTTCCGATTTTTCCATTGTAGTAGAGCTTTTCCGGCGAAGGGTCGTTTTTAATGAACATTACCTGCGAACCAACTTTCAGTTCGAGCTTTTCGTCGGTGGGAAAATCATTGGGCGAGAATTCCCCTTCGATATCGGCATAAAAAAAATGAGAAATGTCTTTGATTTCCTTGAGTTTTGCCTGGTTAAGGCCGTTGGCGTTGGCGTTATGTGTGGTAAGTGTAATGTAGCCTTCCTCATCTTTGGGCCTAAAGCCGGGGATATGGCGGGTATTAATCTCAGCAATGGTGTCCAAATTGATATTGTTATCACGCACTTTGTTGAGCAGTCCGATAAAATATTGGTCTGTTTGCCTGAAAATTTCTTTTAGCTCGATACTGATAGGTTGCGATTTTTTTAAGGCAAAACTGTCGAAAAAGTATATGCTGTCATAATAGTCTTTCAGGATTTTCCACTCGTCGTCTTTTATTACCGGGGTTAGCTGGTGCAGGTCGCCTATCATCAGCAGTTGCACTCCGCCAAAGGGTTTGGTGCGGTTGCGGTACCTGCGCAAAACCTCATCCACGGCATCCAGAATATCAGCGCGAACCATACTGATTTCATCAATCACCAGCAAGTCAATACATTTGATAAGTTTGATTTTATTTCTGCTGAACTTGTGCTGGTAGCCTTCGGCCAGTTTTCCGGCTTTTTTTTCGCGAAGCACTTCGGGGATGGCAGGGGCGAAGTTCAGTTGAAAAAACGAATGTATGGTTACCCCACCGGCATTTATGGCGGCAACACCCGTGGGGGCAACAACAACCATGCGCTTCGGCGTAATCTTTTTCAGGTTGTGCAGAAACGTGGTTTTGCCGGTACCGGCTCTACCGGTAATAAAGATGTTTTTATTGGTAAACTGAACAAATTCTGTGGCGAGTCTCAGTTGTTCGTTTTCGCGGTATTCCATGCTGAATAAATTTGTTTGCTGCAATGGGTAGGGCAACTTCAAGTCGTGCTGACAAGTTAAAGTGCTACCAATTGCAAAAGTAGTCAATAATTTATTTATATTGAAATGAAATAAATTAATTGAGAGGGCTGCATGGTGCAGTATGTTTCAGATAAAACAAAAAAAACCGGACATTTAGCCCGGTTTTGCAAAAATAATCACTTGCTTATTCCTCGTTTTTTTTCTGTTTGCTTCTGATGCGGTAAGCCATAAGCAAACCCAGGCCGCCAAAGATGAGTATCATGCCGCTGTAGATGGCGCCCACCAAGCCGCCGTCGCGCGAATACTCAGTATATTCTTCAGTAATGGTGCGGTTGTCCTCCAGTTCTTCTTCTATTTTCTTTTCAACAAGGGCTTCTTCCGACTCCTGCAAAGTATCCCTGCTGATGACCAGCGTTTTTGATGTTGAATCGCTCGTTGTTTTCACTGGCAAGTTGTTTAAAATAACTTTCAGCTTTTCCGGCGAATTGGTTTTTGTAACCTGATGCGGTTCTTTGGGGATAAACTGTACAATAATAATTGATAACACTATTCCGATACCTACGCCTATCGATAGCAGCGCAAAACGCAAGGTGGCAAAGCGGTCGGTTTTCTTTTTATTGCCCGGCTCCATGCCTTTTTCAATCATTGCCATACGTTCGTCGTTTTCGTATTTACGCAAAAAGATCAGCATAGTGAAAAGTCCGAGGAATAATGTAATTGGTACTAATACTCCGAAAAATGTTTCCATGTTGTGTAAGTTTTAATTGGTTTTGTCAGTATGACGCCACATTTTTTGTTACGGTTACAAAATTACGTTAATTTTTTTTAATTTTTTTGTACATCATTGATTTTCTGTGTTTTGTAATTGATTTTTTGTTATCATGAATATATCAACAGGATATTTCATTTTTTTTGTGTAAATTTATTCAATAGTTTCGAAAATTTGTAACCTTTGCATGAAACCCGGCGTCTATTGTTTAGTGTTATGAATGAGGAAGAAAAAAAATTAATTGACAGATGTCTGGAAGGAGATACAGAAGCTTTCAGAAAGTTGGTGGATATGTACCGGAATTTTGCGTTTACTCTGGCCGTGAGGATAACAAAAAACGAAGAAGATGCCGAAGAAGTAACGCAGGACGCTTTTTTGAAAGCCTATATCGCTCTCAAAAATTTCAAAGGAGAGTCGAAATTCAGCACCTGGTTATACAAAATAGTAATAAACCTGGCCATGTCGAAAGTAAGACGCCGTAAACCGCCACACCAGAATATCGATGAGGTTCATGTGTTGTTGACAAATGATGACGAACCTGTGCGCAAAGCCGACCGAACCTTTTATGTTGAAAAAGCCATCAGCGCGTTGCCCGAAGATGAAGCCGCCATTGTTACCTTGTTTTACATGGAAGACCAGTCGCTGAGCGATATTTCTGAGGTGGTCAACCTGAGTTTGTCTAATACCAAGGTGAAATTGTTCAGGGCACGCTTAAAAATGGCTGAAGTTTTAAAAAATGAATTAAAAGAAAACGTATATTCGCTGTTATGAAACATTTATCCGAACAAACCATCCTTGAGCTTGCCGACGGCCTGCTAACGCCCGCAGAGCAATCAGCAGCCGAAGCTCATATAAATTCTTGCAGCACCTGCCGCGAGCAGTATAATTTTTTCAAATCCTTAGAAACATTGTTGTCGGGGGAAAATGTGCTTAAAGCCCCGCCGGCCATTACTGATCAAGTGATGCAGCAGGTGGAGCTTCACAACCGCATCATGGTGCGCAAAGCTCAAAGCAGAAAAACATTGATAAAGTTTGCCTTGATAATGTTCGGTTTTATACTGGTATTGCTAGTGCTGGCTTTCATGTCCGGCGCGCTTATTGAATTTCAGACACCAGCGTGGGTTACTACTATCCGTGAGTTTTTCAATAACATACAAAATCCCAAAATCAATCCCCTGTATCTGTTTATTTTGCTGCCGGTAGTTTTTCTGCTGTTTGCCGAGTTGGTGCTTAAGAGGATTTATAAGCATCGTTTTGCCTGAAAAAGTACTGCTCACTGATTGAGATTCAGCAAATAGTATTGTTCGTGTTCAATTAGCCATTGTTTCCGCCACAGACCTCCGGCATAACCCGTCAAATCTCCGTTTTTGCCTATAACGCGGTGGCAGGGAATGATAATCGCAAGATGGTTTCTGCCAACAGCATTTCCTACAGGACGGACAATTTTCCGGTCTTTGATTTTTATAGCTACTTTTTCATAACTTTTCAGGTGTCCGAAAGGGATCTTGCCTACTTCAAACCATACCCGTTGCTGAAAATCAGTTCCTTGCAGATCAAATGGGATTGAAAATTTCTTTCTCTTTCCCGTAAAATACTCCTGTAATTGGTTAGCACAAATTTTTAGTAAGGGGATGGCTGACTGAACGACTTCTTCCTGCTTGTCATAAAAAGAAACTGCCGTAATGTTTTTCCTGTTTCCTTCAATAAGGATTTTACCTATTGGCGATTCATAAATCAGGAAATTTTGTTCATCCATGGCATTACGTATTAAGGTAACATCTTTAATTGGAAGAATATAATCCGATGGCGTTGCAGCTCACCTTGCCGATACGTGTCTGTATGGAAGACCCGCGGTCGGTAGGAGGTGCGTTTTTGGTGGCTGAAGAATTTGGACTTACATTATAAAAAGTTACTTTTTCCGATTTCCAGGTACCTCCGGTCGAAAGCATATAATTGAGCCAAACCGATACTTCATTTACGGTATAGGGCATACTGTTGGTTACGGTAACCGTGGGGTTAATCACAATTCCAAAAGGTCCGAAATCGTAGTTGGCACGGGCATAAACGTGTTTGCTCCAGTTTCTGCGGTAGGCTTCTTTTTGTTCATTTTCTTTTCGTTCGGCTTCCGACAGTTCATTGTTGCTATTGCTATTTACCGACTTCTTTTCTTTAGTGGTGCCCGCCGCTTTTGTAGCTTCCACATCGTCATCAGCGGCTTCGGCCTGAACGGCAATGGAATCTTCGGTCGGCGTACTGTTTTTGGAGTTACTACAAGATTTGAACATAAGGAAAATCACCAGAGCGGCAATCAATAGTGCTCCCAGGCTTGCACCAATGATAATCCATATCAGGGCTTTCTTTTTGATTTTCCCTGTATAAGTGGCGGCAGGTATTTCGGGTGCCAGGGGTGGCGGTGTTTTAATATTACCAGGCAACGGTGGTGGGACGGCAGCAAATAAAGATTTTAATTCCTCCATTTCTCCTGCAACTTTCCAGGTTTCCATGCCTTCGCACCATACCAGATTATCCCTTGTTAGTTTGCTGTTTTTTAATTGTTCAAAATCCAGGGGGCCTTGCTGGCTTTGTCCGTCGTGAAAATAATATTGCTTCATAAAGTGAAAATTAATTATTTATTA
>DAONFU010000029.1:1748-19439 GCA_035403765.1 Bacteroidales bacterium | reverse complement strand
TTGCAAGCTTCGAACAAAATGATGCCGCAGGCCACAGAAACATTAAGAGAGGCTACATCGCCCACCATAGGAATTTTCACTTTGTGATCAGCAGCTTTAAGCAATAAGTCCGTAATGCCATCTTCCTCCGACCCCAGGATAATCGCGGTAGGAACAAGCATATCCGTCATGTAATAAGGCTGCTGTGTTTTCTCGCTGCAGGCCACAATCTGAAGCCCGCACGACTTCAGAAACTCCACAGTTTTGATGAGGCTGCTGCTCCTGCAAACAGGAACTTTATGCAAGGCGCCGGCAGAACTTTTTATTGCATCAGAACTCACCCGCACACTGTTGTAGTATGGAATAACAATCGCATCGCACCCGGCACAAAACGCAGTACGGGCTATGGCGCCAAAATTTCGCACATCGGTAATGCGGTCGAGTATCAATACCAGGGGTGATTTTCCCTGGTCAAAAAGAAAGGGAATGATTTTTTCAATATCGGAATACGAAATACTGGAAATATACCCAATGATTCCCTGATGGTTTTTTTTGGTAATACGATTTAACTTCTCGGCTGGAACAAATTGATATGGGATACTGTGTTGGGCCAGCAACCCACGCAGTTCATGAAACAATTCCGAACGCAGTCCGTTCTGTATCAGAACCTTTTCCACCTCTTTGCCGGCATTGATGGCCTCTATCACCGGTCGGATGCCATAAATCAGTACTTCTTTTTCCACAGGATAAATTTGTTACAAACTTACACATAAAAATGTTACGAAAAAGCAAGGAAAAAATGATCCTCGCCTCTTATTTCATGGTGATAGCAACCTCTTTGAGCCGCTCACCGTTTGAAATAACTTTTAGCCAATACAGTTCGCCTTCTCTGAACAAAGAGCTGGCCAGCTCGTAGGTAAAAGTCTGAAATCCTTTATTGTAAGGCACTCCGGCGAAAATATCCGCCACTTTTTTCCCTTTATTGTCGTACACACCAAGGGTAACGGTACCGCTATACGGCATATCCCAGTTTATCTGACCTGCAATTTTAAAGCCTCCTGCCATCTTATCGGGGAAGGAATAATCATAAATGACGCCATCAATTTTTCCACTTTGTATTTTCTTTAAGGCAAATTCCACAAAGTTTCTGAGTTTTTTTTCTTTTTCACGATCACCGCCCTTAACATTTTCGGGCGAAACATTGTCGGTAAGCACCCACACCGCCTGCTGCCCCATATTATCCTGGCAGCCGAGACTCTCAATCAGTTGAACTAATTGCAACAAGTAACCACCAGCCAGCGCAGCCAGGGCAAAGACGGTATTTTCCTTCGGAGCTGTCTCGCTTTTTTCGATGCAAAAAGCATTGATGGTGAAGTCGCTGCTCCCCCCCGGCCCAAGGGCAAATATCTCTGATTGCGAAACCATCATGTCCTGAACACTGTCATAACAACTGTGCAGCTTTCTGCCAGCCTCGAGGCTAAGCTCAAGCCGTTGCGAGCTGACGTTTTTCAGATGGAGTGAAATACATTTGCCATAGTGGGTGCTCCGGTTTTCGGAGGTGTAGCCGCGACCTTTGAAGACCACCTTGACAAGATTTTTCTGTACGGCATCAAAAAGACTGGTTGACACCGTTTCGGCGGCAAAAAGACCCGAACACAACACCAGCGAAAAAACTAATAAAATGAATTTTTTCATGATAGGTTTTTTTATGGGTTCGGGTATATTTTGACTACATAATAAAAGATTGGGGTAACGTAAAAAGAAAGAATTATAATCGGAAAACGGAACTTTTAGTCAGAAAATTGTTTGTTATCAGGATATTTTCAGAAATTTGCCAGAAATAATTTGTTGTGATTTTTTCTACTGCCTACCTGCCGCCCATATCTTTTTTTGTGTATGCCTTCCATGCGGATGAGTTATGTATTGAAGCCTGCGAAAACTTTATCAAACAGACCTACCGAAACCGTTGCTACATCTATTCCGCAAACGGCAAACTCGGCCTCAGTATTCCGCTGGACCATTGCAGGCGGCCACAGCTGCCACTGAAGGATGTTAAAATAAATTATGCCACTCCGTGGCACCATATACACTGGCGGGCCATTACAGCAGCTTATAACAAATCAGCATATTTTCTTTATTACCGCGACGATTTTGAAAAGTTTTTTGTCCAAAAATATGATTGGCTGATAGATTTTAATCATGAAATACTTGCTGTTTGCCTGAAACAACTGCGGCTGAGCAAAAAAATTACCTATACCGAGAAATTTCATAATGCCTATGCAACAGGCGACCTCCGCTGGAAGTTAAACCCCAGGAATGAGCCGGAATTTTTTCTTGCCCCCTATACCCAGGTCTTTGATGTAAAATCGGGTTTTATAAGCAACCTCAGTATTATTGACTTACTATTCAACTGCGGGCCCGACAGTCTTGAATATTTGGAACACACATCAACGACAAAAATATATACTGACAAAAACGAAAAACGCCCACGGTAACCTATTCAGCCAGGCCATTGTTTTGACTATTCATCTTCGGGTATTCAATCCTGACGTGATACATGCTTATCAGCCTGTTTTTCAACACCGACTTAACGCGGGTAATATCTTTTAAAGTAATATTAGCGTTTTTCATTTGTTTTTGGCCTATCAGGGAATCAATCAGCTGATCCACCAGGTCGTCAATAGCTTGTTTGTCGTGAACCTTCATACTTTTTGCTGCAGCTTCCACTGTATCGGCCATCATTAGTATGGCTGTCTCTTTAGAGAAAGGTAACGGACCGGGATAATAAAAAACACTTTCATCGATTTTTTCGCCGTTTTTATTTTTGTACAAACGGTAGAAGTATTCCGTTCTTTTTGTGCCGTGATGTGTTCGGATAAAATCTATTATCTGTTCGGGTATGCCATACTTACGGGCCAGGATAATGCCATTTTCTATATGCCGCGTAATAATTTCGGCACTCTCGGCATAATTCATCTTGTCGTGAGGGTTATTGCTACTTAGCTGATTTTCGATAAAATAAAAAGGACTTACCACTTTGCCAACATCGTGAAACATGGCGCCGGCCCTTACCAGCAGGGCATTGGCTCCGATACGGTGGGCGGCTTCTTCGGCCAGATTGGCCACTTGCAACGAATGTTGAAAAGTGCCAGGGGCTTTCTGCGACAATTCTCTCAACAGTTTGTTGTTGGTATTGGAATATTCGAGCAGCGAAACATTGGTAACATAGCCAAAAATTCTCTCAAATAACACAATAAGCGGATAAGCAGCCAGCGTAAGTACTGAATTAAAGGCGAAAAACATAAAATTGTGAAGGACAATATCCTTATAGCTGCCCGATTGCATCAGTGTCATGCCGACATAAATGAGGGAATAGGTACAAAAAATATAAAGGGAGGTAATAAAAAACTGCGAACGTTTTTCAAGGCGCACCGTGCTGATGATGGTTACTATGCCGGCGATCAGCTGTAAGAAAATAAATTCAAAACCATTGGGTACCAAAAAACCAATAAGAATGATACTTATCAGGTGTACAAATAATGCCAGGCGGGTATCAAAAAATGTGCGTATCATCAACGGCACCACGCACAGCGGCAACACATAGATATATTCGTAGCTGTAAAGCCTCACAATAATACTTGCCGACACTATTACCAACATCAGAACGGTAAGAATAAGCAGGTTTTTTTTAGTATTGGCAATGATGTCGGCACGAAACATTATCAAAAATAAAACCAGCATAATCATAGCGATGGATGTCAGCACAATTTGTCCGAGTACAATAAAAAAATGACTATGAATATTGCTGCTTTCGCCTTCGTATTGTTTTTTCAGGGATTGCAATATCTGGAAGTATCTGGGGGTAATCAGTTCGCCCTTCGAGATGATGCGTTCATTTTTTTGTATATATCCTTTTGTGGAAGAAATGTTTTTTATAGCAAGAAAATTCTCATGATTGGTAATTTCGTCGCTGTAAGTTACATTTTGAATCAGTGCTTTTTCGAGCACCTGCAATAAAAATCCCCTATCGATACCATCCTTTCCGTGCAGTTGGCTCAAAATATAATCATGCGCTTTTTCAAGGTTATAAATTTCAGCAAGTGAGCGTCTTTCCACAACATTCCCACTCACAAGGTAAATAGTGAAATTTTCATCTTTATTTTTCAAAATATCATCATAACGCAGGACACCTTTTTTGTAGATAGAGTCAAAAATCGACAATCCGAGTTTTTTCTGATATGTGTTGACAGCAGAGCCGGGTTCTGAGTTACCTTGTCCTAGCCCTGCCAGCAGTTGTATGCGTCGTGCAGCAACCACGCTGGTATCGGTAATGAAATAAGGAATACTTTTTTGGATAATATCGTTTCGGTCACTTACCAGTTCTTCATCAGTCTTATTCACTGAAAAATCAAAGGGAGCAAACAAGTCTTCATACACCCAGGGTTTATCCTGCGTAAAATGGTATTTAAATTTATATTCTTTTGGAAACAACAAAACTATGAGCACAATAGCACCGATATAAAAAAGAGCTTTGTAAAAATACGACCAGCGCCCGAGACTTTTTATATTTGATACCATCATCATTATTAGCCTTTTGAACTTTGTAAAAGTACCTATTTTTTTTCTTCCGTTTTACAAGCACGGACATGAATCTTTACTGCGAATTGTTTTTGGGGGCGAGTGTTGGGATTGATTAAGGCAGCAGGCAATTTTTCGCGTGTAAACACGGCGCACAAGGTATTGGATACATGGTACAAATGCTTGATTCTGTCGGGAGGACAGCCATCGAGTATGCCCGACAACACATCATAACGCGGAGTTTCGGTGCCTAGCCCGTAATCATGCCAAACAATAACTGATTTTTCATCTTTCAGCAAACTGAAAGCCTGCCTGGTATCGTGAGCGACTGCTTCGGCATGATGATCCCCGTCAAGGAAGATGAGGTCGAATTTATTATTCAGCGAGGCAAAGTCAAAAGTCATGGAATTGGCCTGTAGATGCGTAACATTGGCCAGGTCTTTGGAAAAAAACCGGTGCATGGCGATGTATGCTTCATCCAATCCTGATTTTCGCATTTCGTCGTCAGACATATTCAGCGAGTAACAGTTTTTTGCAAGCGGTGCCACGTTAGCCACGCTTTCGCCCCGCCAGGTGCCTATTTCCAGGTAATCCACCACGTTGTTTTTGCGGCAAATGCCGCGCAACAAGGCAAAGTCGGTAGGCAAGGAGGAGCCCTCCAGAAAACTGTACGGAAAAATTTCTTCTTCCTCCGGCATGTAATGCATAATATCAATCGTGGGCAAACCATGGCCAAGGCTATAGCAGCGCTCCACATAGCTTTTCTTTACCTGCTCATCATCATTAATAAGGTTTAGCAGGTAAGGCCTGCGGATAATCATCCGCAACGCTTTTAAGGCTTTTGAAATTTTACTCATCCCGTGCAGCTTTGATTTTGCAAAGATATTGTTTTAGCGAGGAATAATATCCTGAAAAATATCGTGGCAGGGGCAGCAGATCTATCATCTTCAGCTTTGATTGGCGGCAGAAGCAGATGGTAACAAACACCGTTGTGCAAAGATACGACAGGCTGGCCGTAAGCGCTGCGCCAAGATATCCCATGCGGGGAATCAGCACCAGGGCCAATATTATGGTAACCACTAACCCTATGGCCGAACCGATGCTGTTAATATGGTATTGGCCTGTTCCGGAAAAATAGTGTCCCAGAATCAAGGCATTGACAAATACCAGCACTCCCGGGGCCAACAGCCACATGATACGGTTGATGTCACCAAAATCTTTACCAAAAATAAAAGCATAAAAAGAGCCCGGAAGCAACACCAGCGGTATCAGCACCACAAAAGATAACAACAGGCTGATGCGAAGCAGTTCGGCACTCAACTGCTGATTAAGCTTTTTATCGCCGGTATTGGATATTTTTGAATACTGTACCAAGGCCACGCTGCCACTGATCATCCACACCGACTCGGTTATGGAAACGCCGTTGGAATAGATACCCACGGCATCATACCCCTGGTAGGATTCCAAAAAATAGTAACTCACCCGAAAACTCAGCAACTGCGTAATATGTGCCAACTGATTCATAAATCCGTACCGGAACAGCAACCTGATAGCATAAGGATAAGACACCAGCTCCTCGCCAGGCGATTTCTGACGGTAAGGACTCAAAAGAATCACACTCATCACCAGGGTGCACCCATAGGCAAAATACAAAGAGTAAATATATCCGTAAATATTGGTGGCTACTCCCGTAACAAAGAAAACCAATAAGGCGGATATGGTAAGCGCCACCTGAGAAAAATTGATGATATTCACTGCGCGGATATTTTCCTTTCCAAGCAGAACCGAGGTATTTACTGAAGTAAAAGAGTTCAGCAGGGTAAGCAAAGCCACATGCCAGACGTATTTTGACTCAATGAGGGGAAACAAAAATAAGATTACTACAAAAAGGACGCTGATAAAAAAACTCCATACATAAGAAGGAAGGATAAGCTTTTTCAGCGGTAGCTTCGGGGTAAGATAAACCAGAGAGGCGCCACCAACCATGTTGGCAAAGATCAGTATCAGCGCTATCGTGGTAATTATTATACCCTGTTCGCCTTTGCCGCCGGCTCCGAGATATTGTGAAATAACTATGGCTATCAGCAAGCTGATGATAGCCGAAGACAGCCTTACCCCGAATGTTTTAAATATCTTTAGGAACAAATCACCTGATTATAAATTTTTAAAAATTGTTTTCCAATCACTTCATAAGCAAAGTGTTTTTCAGCATAGGCGCGAATAGCCTTTTTATCATAAGACCGGCAGGTATCAAGCATGTTTTCCAATTGCAACACGAGCGCATCGATATTTTGGGCTTCGGTAAGCAATCCGCTGGCAGGGCCTATATGTTCCGATATGCCTCCCACCTCCGACGACAATACCGGCAGTCCGCAAGCCATAGCCTCGGCTATCACACAGGGGAAATTTTCATAATTGCTGAAAAGCAGCAAAAAATCACCCCGTTGCATTATACCGGCCACTTCTACGGTATTTTTTCTGCCATGAAATACCAGTTTATGGGCGATGTTCAACTTTTCGTATTTACGCGCAAACTGTTCAAAATTGCCATCGCTGACCACCTCCAGCATAAAGTCGTCGCGTTTTTCGGATAACAGCGAAAGTGCCAGCAATATACCACTGAAGTTCTTTTGCTGATCAAGCAATGAAGACACATGGATGATATGTTTCACCTCGCCATCTTGCACAACAGAAGGCAAAAACATCCGGGTATCCACCACATTGGGCACCACCGTATAATTGCCCTGGACACCCGATTTTTTCATGGTCTGAACCAAATGTTCGGTAACGGGCATCAGCCGGGCTGCTTTTTTGGCAAAGAAACGAAAAAACCATAACCTCCATCCGGGCTTGTTAGGATCCTGCGGCAGGTAGCCAGTCCAATGTTCGGTGATGACATAAGGAACCTTTTTGAAAAGATGAAGCAAAAAAGCTATCATGCCAACCGGCATCAACACATTGGCATGAATTATATCGGGCTTGTCTTTAAGGCCGTAAATGATTTTATAGCCATGAAAATAGGCCTTGATGTATTTTATGGTTTTAATTAAAGGAAACCTGATCCTGGGAGGCCTAATGTAAATAAGGTGCGTTGTTACCTTATTTTTTTCTTCTTTATGGTATTCGGATTTTGATTTCAGAGACTTGTCAAAGGATACATGAAGCATATCCACAGAAGTATTTAGGGCTGCAGCTTCGGCATGTTTTTGCACAAAATTTCCGGCCGTAGGTTTATCTCTGGTTGGATACCAACTGGAAACAAATAAAACATTGATTTTGGCTGCCGTCATAAATGCAAAAGTAAGTTAAAAACGTATTTTTCTGCTTCTTATTTTCAGAAAATAATTTTTATGGTGTTACAAATAATATTCGCTGACTTCGGGAGCTTTAGTCAGAGGCTGTTTTATCCGCGGTGGTCGAGGGGCCCGTTCTCCCGGTGGCTGAGGCACTCGCTTATCCGGTGGCTGAGGCACTCGCTTATTCGGTGGCTGAGGCACTCGAAGCCACCTACTTCTTACATCTATCCTATGGGGCTACCGAACCCGTAAAAGTTTCAAAAAATTTGTTATAAGGTAGCTTTTCGTAGGCATTTTCACCAAAATAATGCAGTATGGGCTCCAGTTCTTTGGCAGATTTAAAGCCCACAAGGGTATTCAGAATCTCAAACTTCTCGTTGAGGATAACAAAAGAGGGATAAGACAAACGGCCCTGCAGCAGTGCAGCGGCCAACTGATGACTGGAACGTGCAGACGATGGGTTGGGATTAACATAGGTATTGCCATTAAACGCTATGGTATCTTTACATTCGGCATTAAGTTTTACAGGATAATAATGCTGCGCCATATAGGCCCTTATTACACTGTCGGCGAAAGGGCCGGCATCCATTTTTTTGCACCAGCCACACCAGTCGGTGTAAATGTCCACAAAAACTTTTTTAGGGTTCTTTTTATTCAGCTGCAAAGCCTCCTGAAAGGTGTACCATTTAAAAACAACCGGCTTATTTCTGTTTTTTTGTGCAAAAGTAAAACCCGACAAGACAATGACAGCGATAATGGAAACAGCAATTTTTTTCATAATTTTCAATTCCTGACTATTAATGATTAGCCTTATCCAGCAAGGCAGAATTCGAAATAATTACACTTTCCTTTACTTAAAGATAATGTATTATTTGGTACAAAGATAATATGAAATTTTCGGAAAATTCTTCTCCGTGATAAGAGCAGATTTTTTTATATCCTCTACCGTGGTGAAATTTCCGTGTTTAGTCCGGTAATTAACAAGCGACAGCGCAATATTATGACCAATATAGGGATGCGCTTTCAGTTCATCAAAAGTGGCCTTGTTAATATTTATCCTTCGCACCGCATTCAAATTAACTTCCATGAAAGGACTTATCAGTGCTAACTTTGCACTGTCCATATTTGGCACTTCAATCAATTGATCCTTTGCATAGAAACCGCCTAAGCGGTTACGGTATTTTACAATTTGTCCGGCAAAATAATTACCAATCCCCTTAATCTTTGTCAGTTCTTCCTCGGTAGCCGTGTTGATATCTAACAAAACCTGCGGTTGGCTTTTTTGTGTTTCTTCCTGTTGTAACTGATGCCCATCGGGGATCGCTTTTATTTCGATAAAAGGCTCGAGCAAGGCATACTCACTTTCACTGATAGAATATATCTTTTTAAAATCCTCCTTCTTCCTGAATCTTCCACCTTTTACCCTGTATTTTGAAATAGTCAGCGCTTGTTTTTCGGTGAGCCCCATTTCAACGAATCCCTCATAAGGCAGTGTGTTGGGATCAAATACGAAAGGTGACAATTTTTGTTCAACTGCTGAGCCATTGGCATCAAACACATTAAAGGGATCTTTTTTCTTGAAGGTTTTAGGTTTTTTGGTAATTATCTCCTGAGTTTTCAGGTATTCGGCAACCTCCCGTTCAAAACCTGAAGAATCATATTTTTGTCTTGACACAAAGCGGGGAACAAAAATATTGAACATAATCAGTAACACAATCAATACACACAAAACAAGCAATCCTCTGCGTTCGCTTTTATTAAAAGTGAAATAATCTTTGATGTGGCTGACAATTTTTTTACCTTTACTCACCACTGTTTGATTTTTTTGTAAAATTATATATAATTTATTTATGTCGTTGTTTCCATAAAAATTAAAATCAAAACGTCTTTTTATGAAAAAAATATTCTTCCTGTTTGCGCTAATAGGTTGCCTGACATGCGTTAAAGCGCAAAACATCAACGGATATATTGTATCCGATACCGGCAACCTGACCATAATAAAAGTATGGGGGAGCCATTACGAAAGAGGGTTTGCCTATGGATATCTGTGCCCCGCAAAAATCCTTTCGATGATGAATGATTATATTCTGCCGGTTTTTGGCAGCAACCTGCCATTGGCAAGGCAGATTTTGCAGCAGGGAAACACCCTTGTGGTGGACTCTGTTTATTACGATGAAGCACGTGGGTTGCTGGCCGGCATCGACTCGGCAGGATATGACATCAGCGCATATACTTATCTGGATGTTATAGTGGCAAATTGTTTGCTCGATTTTGCATCCATCGCCGGTTTAAAGTCGAAGTTTACTAGCCCCGGATGTTCCAGTCTGATGAGTTGGGGCACTGCTACTGCTGGCACAGACCTGGATGCAAAATCAGTGATCTCACGGCACCTCGACTGGGAGAACGACTATGCAATCATCAACAACCAGGTCGTAGTGATTCACATTCCTTCAGAATCTAACGAACAACCCTGGGCAATGATCGGTTTTGCCGGTCAGATATCGGCCTTATCTGGTGTCAACAGGCATATGGGAGTTTTTCAGCATATGATGTCCGACTTTTCGGGCAGCGGCCAGCTAAATCGATATTATGAGCCCATTTGGTTTTCATTACGCAAAGCCATTGAAACGGTTGATTATAATAACGACGGTAAAAATAACACCAGCGACCTGTGCAGCATACTGAGTGCCCATGCCAACGGCTATGCCGACGGATATATCATTAGTATGCTGGCCTCAGCAGACAACGATTCATCGAGCCTTATCGCTCAAGTGGCAGAGCTTGCCCCTGCTTCCCCATACATTACCTTCAGAGGCAGCGAATTTCCCGACAGTATCAACGCAGACAATTTGTATTGTGCCAATTATGAAATAAAGCGCAATGATCATTACCATTTCTGTGATAGGTATATCCGCACCATGCATGCTGTGGACAACGGCACGGGCATCAGCAGGCAACGCAATCTGGAAATCCTGCGCGATTCTTCAAACAGCGGCATTTACAACATTCAATTTATGCAGTTCATTCCAGACGAGGACAGGCTGAATATTTCCGTGCACAAGCATGGCAAGCCCGCCTTTATGAACCCTCCCGTAAGTCTCAACCTAAATGATTTGTTCACTGATGTATCTTTTATTTCTTCCGGATATAACGAGGAGCAGCATGTGATGATTTATCCTAATCCTGTTAAAGAATGCCTGTATCTGCAACTTCCAATGTCATTCGAAGAAAATGTTTCCATTATTATCCATGATATGACCGGAAGAAAAATCTCGGTTTTTTCAGTACCTGCCGGAGTCAATAATCATCAGGATTGTAAGGTGGATGTGAAACATATTCCGGCGGGCTTGTACGTATGCAGAATAATTTATGACAAACATAGCACCGCGAAAATATTTGCCAAAACCAAATAAATAAAACTTTAATGTAAAATTGGCTGTTTGTGCTTCATCTCATAATTGTATATGCGCGCAGCATTGATGCTGTGATTTCGCGAACCTATATATAAGGGGATGGTACAGCCAATCAACACAGCACCGCCGGCTGCATAATACCATGGCAATTCACCATCGGACAACCATTTGATGCCTGCATATCCAATAAGAACGCCTCCGGCAAGAGTCATGATTAAGGCAGGGTTGTTGTTACGCCTGGCTTGCAAGAGCTCATCATTGGCATCAGCATAGGGCTTGCAGAGATCTTCCAGTTTCATCAATGAAAGATTCTTGCCCTGATAATCCAGGTTGGCACTTAAAAATCTCTTTTCAATGGAAATAGTATCAAAACCAGTATTTTGAGCGCAGGCAGAAAAAGTCAGAGCCATGATAACAATTAAGAAAGAGAGTTTTTTCATGATGGTTGGGATTACTAAGAAATCAAACAAAATTAAGGATTTTATTTGACTGAACCACTGTAAAAGCGTTTTATTGTAGTTATTGAAAATCAAGTTGACTATTTTTGTAGAAAAATATTATCAATGAACGGCGATCCTTCGGTTTACCATACTTTGAACACATTACAAATCCCCTTTGAATACCTTGAACATCCCCCTACTCCTACCATTGAGATAGCCAAACAGTACTGGAAAGGCCATGATGCACAGCATTGCAAAAATCTCTTTTTCCGCAACCACAAAGGCAACCGGCACTACCTGGTGATTTTCGATTGCGACAAAAACCTGGCTATCCACGATATCGAAAAGATGTTGAAACAAGGCAAACTTACTTTTGCATCGGAACAGCGCATGCAGCGGTATCTTGGCTTAAAACCAGGCTCTGTTTCGGCTTTCGGGCTGATACACGATACCGACAACCACGTCTTCGTGTTTATGGATGCCAATTTGCAAAAGGCAGCAAAAATCAGCTTTCATCCAAACGACAATACCGCCTCGCTGATTATCAGCTTTTCTAATTTTTTAAAGTTTATGGAATGGACAGGTAATGGCTATGAATTTATTGAGCTTTACTAAAAAGCAGAGTTCGGGATAAATAAATCATTGTTATTTTGTCAAAAGGCTAATTATTAATTCGTTAATATTTGCCGTAGGCAATTAATATCAATAGAAAACAAAAACGCGTAGAATTTTTGTCCGTAGGACATATACATTATAAGAACGTTAATCTCCTAAAGGAGAATAAATGTCTTTTGTATTTCTTTTCTATTGACATTTAACTTCTAACGGAGTAAAACCACAACATTCTTATCCCGAACGCTGGTTAAAAGCAACCCTCTGCTTCAGGATAAAGAGGTCATAGCCGCATTTTTCTTGGGTTACTTATATGGTTTACGATACTAATTCCGTTTGCGGCTTATTTCTGTTTTTAATAAAGGTGTAAAGCACTACAGACAAGATAATTATAGCCGCACCGATGTAAAACTCCGTGGTCATTTGTTCCGATTCCCTGAAAATAAAATAAGCCGCAATAATGCCATAAACCGGCTCCAGGTTGATAGCAAGCACCACCTGGTAGGCGGAGAGTTTTTGCATAATCTTGACGGTGGCAGAAAAAGCAAAAGCCGTGCAAACTATTCCTAGTATCAGTAAGAATAGCAAATCGCTGAAGCTTGGTATCTGTACAAAAGAAAAGCTGCCTTTTGAAATCAGCAGGTAAATAGTTACCACCACAAAACCGCTGAGCATCTCATAAAAGGTGGTGATTTCAGGCTCGTAATGAAGTGCGATTTTTTTATTCAACACACTGAAAAGGCTGGCCAGAAAAGCGCACACTAAGGTAAAAATGATTCCCTCCACATAACGCGTTTCAAACCTGAAAATAATATAGATACCCAGGATAATAATCAAGCCGATAATGACTTCTAACAACGAAATTTTTTTTCTGTTAATTAACGGCTCCAGAAAACTGGTAAACAAGGTGGTTACCGACAGACACCCCAACGTAACCGAAACATTAGAAACTTTAATGGCCTGAAAAAAACATATCCAGTGAGCTGCAATTACCACGCCTATCACAGCCAGTTTCATTATGCTTTTTATGGGCAGGGCCAGAGGCCTTTTAAAAATCAAAATAAAAATAAACAAGGCCCAAAAAGCTATCAGCATACGAAACCACACCAGGTCGGCAGCGGGCAAATGGATAAGCTTACCTAATATGGCGGTAAATCCCAGAATAATGACCACCAGGTGCAAAAGAAGGTTATTTTTTATCAAATCTTTTTGCATTGAGCAGCGATGTTTCACTGAAAAAAGGACTCAATGGCCAGCCTGTAAGAATCAATACCAAAACCCGTGATTACCCCTCTGCAAACTTTCGCTGTCAGAGAGTTTTTACGAAAATCTTCCCGGGAAAAAATATTGGAAATATGCACCTCTACCACAGGCGCAGCTATGGCTGCTATGGCATCGGCAATGGCGACAGAAGTATGTGTATAGCCGCCGGCATTCAATATTAATCCATCATAAGCAAAACCGGCCTGCTGAATTTTATCAATAATCTCTCCTTCAATATTGCTCTGGTAATATTCAAGTTCCACATTTTTATATCGTGCACATAATTCTTCAAAAAATCCGGAAAAATCTTTGGTTCCGTAAATCTCCTTTTCCCTTATCCCGACAAGATTAAGGTTAGGTCCGTTGATGATAAGTATTTTCATAAGAGTTTTTTACCATTAAAATTAGGTTGGTCACCGGATTTAGTATCATGACAAATTTACGATTTTATGCAAGTAAAAAATTAAGATTTGATTTTTTATTGTACTTTTGCCGTTACCAAAAAGGGGTGCCCTAAACAAACGGGCTGAGATCACACCCTCTGAACCTGATCCGGGTAATGCCGGCGTAGGGAGTAAGGGTTAAATATACGGATGGCGTTTGCCTCTTAAGCTATCCTGGGTTTAACAAAAAGAAAAAAACATGAAAAAGTTTTTCTGGAGTATGATGCTGCTTTGTGCTATTCCAGCGCATGCATGGGCACAATTAAATATCACAGGTATTGTCCGTGAAAAAAGCTCAGGACAAGCCTTGAGCGGTGCATCGGTGGGCATAGTAGGACAATATCTCGGTACGGTCAGCAACCCATCAGGAGAATTTGTCCTTAAAAACATTAAACAAGGTTCGTACACGCTAAAGGTTACTTATGTTGGGTACTCCGATTTTACTAAAGAAATAGAATTAACCAAAAATCTTTCACTGACAATTGACCTTGAAAAACGAACCATCCTGCAGGATGAGGTCATCATCAGCGCCACCAGGGCCGCAGAAAATGAACCTTCCACCTTTATCAACGTGGACAAACAGGAAATCAACCGTATTAATTTCGGGCAGGATATTCCCTACCTGCTGAGCTCCACACCCTCGGTGGTGGTGTCTTCGGATGCAGGCAACGGCATTGGCTATACCAGCATGCGAATCCGTGGCACCGACATCAGCCGGATCAATGTTACCATGAATGGTATTCCGGTAAACGATGCCGAATCACAGAGCGTATTCTGGGTGGATCTACCCGACTTCGCCTCTTCGGTTGATAATGTCCAGATTCAACGCGGCGTTGGCACCTCTACCAATGGTGCCGCGGCTTTTGGCGCCAGCATCAATTTTCAGACAACAAAGCTCAACCCCTCGGCCTACGCCGATTATAATCTGTCGTACGGATCGTTCAACACCTGGAAAAACACCTTATCAGCAGGAACAGGTCTGCTCGCCGGACATTGGGCTGTGGATGTACGCCTATCCAAACTCAATTCCGAAGGGTATATTGAAAGAGCCAGTTCCGATCTGAAATCCATGTTTATCAGTGGCGGATATTATGGCGAAAAAACCATTGTGAAAGCCATTATCACTTCGGGCAAAGAAAAAACTTACCAGGCCTGGAACGGTGTACCCAAAGACTCCTTGAGCACGAACCGCCGCTACAACCCTTTTACCTACGAAAACCAAACGGATAATTATCAGCAGGACAATTACCAGTTGCTGGCATCCCAGGAAATCGGGAAACATTTTCTTATTAACGCTGCAGCTCATTATACTTACGGACGGGGTTACTATGAAGAATTGGAAGAAAATTCTTCTTTTGCTTCTTACGGATTGCCCGATGTCATCATCGGTATCGATACCATGGCAGAGGCTGATCTGGTGCGCCAGAAATGGCTGAATAATCATTTTTATGGAGCGACTTTTTCAGGCACTTTCGACAACAAAAAAAACCTCAAAATAATTGTAGGGGGCGCCGGCAACCAATATTCAGGAGATCACTTCGGAGATATCATCCGGTGCAACTATCTTAACATCACAGAGAATCCTTACCGCTGGCACGAAAACAACACAAAAAAGAACGAGTTTAACATCTTCACGAAAGTCAATCTCACTATAAAAAAGAAAGTGTTCCTTTATGCGGATCTCCAATACCGGACCGTAAAATTTGTGCTCGATGGCATCGATTCCAAACTTCGCGATGTGTCACAAACGCATATTTTTCATTTCTTCAACCCCAAGCTGGGCGTAACATACAACATCAACGACAAGCACAGTATGTACCTGGCACTGGCATTATCAAACAGAGAACCCAACGGTAACAACTTTGCCGATGCCGACCCTGCAGGACCAGCGCCGGTACGCGAAAATATGTTCAACACCGAATTAGGGTACACCTTCAGCAGCAAATACGTTACCGCCAGTTGCAACGGGTATTTTATGTATTACCACGACCAGTTGGTTCTCACCGGTGAGATCAATGATGTTGGTTACGCCATCATGTCAAATGTTCCCAGAAGTTACCGTGCAGGCATCGAATTTAGCGGCGCCGCCCTGCTGTTCAAACACTTTACATGGGAACTGAACGCCGCTTTAAGCCAAAATAAGATTATCAATTTCACCGAATTTGTTGACGACTGGGACAATGGCGGGCAGATGGAAAACCAGCTGGGGAACACAAACATCGCTTTTTCACCGGCCATAACCGCCGTAAATGATTTCACCTATAATTTCAAGGAACATTTCAATATTTCACTTATCAGCAGGTATGTTAGCAGACAATACATCGACAACACCTCCAACAAGGCACGTTCGCTTGACCCTTTCTTTGTATCCGATCTCCTGATGGAATACTCGTTCAAACTGGGACCTATCAAAGAAATCCGAATTTCGCTCATGCTGAACAACATTTTTGACGAAAAGTACGAGAATAATGCCTGGGTGTACCGCTATTATTACAACGGCGCCTACAACACTATGGACGGATACTTTCCGCAAGCAGGCATTAACTTCATGGCCGGGCTCAAAGTCAGATTATAGTATGATTCAGGATATTTTTCGCCCGTGAGTTTCATAAAAAAATTGTAGGTTTGTCAACAAAAAACCTATGAAAATTTCATTTATAAATATCAGGATAAGCAGTATTCTTTGTCTGCTGATTTTGTACAGTATCATTACAACTGCGCAAAAAGCACCAACATTCATCACCGACAGTCTCGACAATTATATTGGCAAAGCACTGACAACATGGGATATACCAGGCATTGCCGTGTGCATTGTCAAAGACGAAAAAGTTATTGTAAACAAGGGTTACGGCTTTTGCGAACTTGGTAAAAACGACATGGTAAATGAAAACACCCTGTTTATGATTGGTTCCAACACCAAGGCCTTTACAGGAACGGCGCTTGCCTGGATGGCTGTTGAAAACAAATGCTCTCTCGATGACAAAGTAAAAAAGTGGGTTCCGGAATTTTCGGCCAAAGATCCCTGGGTGAATGAAAATGCCAACCTTACCGACATCGTGTGTCACCGTATGGGCACCTCCACTTTTCAGGGGGATTTTACTTTTTTCGACTCCGACCTGAACAGCACCCAGATCATTGAAAAATACGGCAAACTCACACCCGTCAATGAATTTCGCACCAAATGGGGATATTGCAACACAGGCTTTCTTCTGGCTGGCAGGGCATTGAAACCTATCAGCGGCCTAAGCTGGGAGGATTTTATGCGGACAAAAATATTTGCCCCCCTGCAAATGAAAAGAAGCCTGCCACTCATTTCGGAAATAAACGACCAAGCCAACAAGGCCTCGGCGCATACCCTCATTGAAAATGTCGTGAAAGTAATTCCCTATGGAAACTTCGATGCCCTGGCCCCTGCCGCCAGCATTTGCTCATCGGTGGAAGATATGAGCCATTGGCTGATAGCATTATTAGACAGCGGAAACTACCAAAACAAAAATGTTATTCCTTATGAAGCAATAATGAAAACCAGGGAACCACAGTCGGTCATTGGCAATGCATACCACCCCTTCAATATGTCGAACTACTCACTTTACGGCCTTGGCTGGGAATTACAGGATTATGAAGGACATGGCCTGGTGATGCACAACGGCGGTATCGACGGTTTTGT
>DAONFU010000029.1:0-1648 GCA_035403765.1 Bacteroidales bacterium | reverse complement strand
CTGGGCCCGGGTTTTTTTTCTTCGTTGAAAAAAGATGGCTTGAAATTGAATTTGCTTGCGGTAGGCATTGTTTTTCTCGGAGCCCTTACCAGCATGACGATTCATTTTATTACCGGCGTTTCCATGCCTGTACTCACAGGAATCATGTCGGGAGCTGTAACCAACACGCCCGGCCTGGGAGCAGCACAACAAGCCCTAACACAAGCCTGCGGACCTGATTCCCCCGACCTTGGTCTGGGCTATGCCGTGGCCTACCCCTTTGGCGTGCTGGGCGTTATTCTTACCATGATTTTTATTCGAAAAATCTCTAAAACCGACCTCAAAAAAGAACAACATGAATACGAACAAAAACAAAACCCTCAGGAAGCCAAACCCGAAAAAATAAGCATTGAGATCACAAACCCGCTATTTTTCGGAAAAAAAATAAAAGAAATCAGCCACCACCTTCACAATGATGCCGTAATTTCAAGGATATTGCATAATGGAAAGGAATCCATTGCCAATTCCGAAACAAAATGCGAAAGCGGCGATATCGTGCTGTTGGTGGCTCAGAAGGGCGACATACCTGAACTTGTTAAATTGCTCGGGAAACCCAGCACTTTGGATTTGGCAACATACATGGGCAAATTAGTTTCCAAACAGGTTTTTGTTACCAACCGCCCGGTGATTGGAAAAAATCTTTCCTCACTGAAACTGCGCTCCCGTTTTGATATTAATATCACCCGTATCACGCGTGCAGGCATCGAACTGGTGGCACACCCCGACATCGTGCTGCAGTTTGGCGACAAGCTGACCGTGGTGGGCGACGAAAAACATATCGAAAATGTGGCACATCTGCTGGGCAACTCCCTGAAACGTCTGGATGAGCCGGGACTGTTCCCAATCTTTACCGGCATCCTGTTCGGCATCATTCTGGGCAGCTTGCCATTGGCCATCCCTGGCATACCAACACCGGTGAAACTTGGCATGGCGGGCGGCCCGCTGATTGTGGCCATTTTGCTCAGCCGATACGGCTACAAACTCTCCCTGAACTCGTACACCACACCCAGCGCCAACAAGATGCTGCGCGAAATCGGCATCGCGATGTTTCTGGCCGGTGTCGGCCTCAAATCAGGCGAAAGTTTCGTATCCACCCTGTTGCAGGGCGACGGCCTGCTATGGATAGGCTATGGCGCCATAATCACTGCCGTTCCCATCATAATTATCGGCTTCATCACAAAATTTATCCTGAAAAGAAATTTTTTCGAGTTGTGCGGATTGCTTGCAGGCAGCATGACCGACCCTCCGGCCTTGGCTTTTGCCAACACGATGGCACAGTCGGATGCCCCGGCGGTAGCTTATGCAGCAGTTTATCCCCTGGTGATGTTCCTGAGAATAATCATCGCGCAGTTGTTGGTGTTATTTTTTATATAACAGCTGAATTCCGAAAAAAATTCATACCTTTGCAAAAAATTTGCTCATTTTCTTCTAAAATGCTGTATTTGAGCAACATAACTAAAATAAGTACCATTATTATAAAACCAATGTTTCAGAACCCAAGCCAACAATCCTTGCTAATGACAAGTGATACACCGCAGCTTACTAACTTCTAACTTTCAACTTTCAACTTTCAACTTTCAACTTTCAACTTTCAACTTTCAACTTTCAA
>DAONFU010000028.1:0-20883 GCA_035403765.1 Bacteroidales bacterium | reverse complement strand
TTATCATCAGGGATTGCTCAATTACCGGAATCCGGCGATTTACAAAAAAGATTACCTTTCGTCAATCAATTTTTCTATCGGATATTTGTTCGGCTTTACTAAAAGCAACAAAGCAATATTTTGAGACGAATGATGCAAGATCCTCACTGTAAAAGGCGCTGATAAATTATTGTTGCTGACCTAAGATTTTTATTGTTATTTGCCTGGTTTTTAGTTTTTTTTAGATATAATTACAGGTTCTGCTTATAAATCATCCGGAAATAATACTTTTCATATTATGTTGTTTTTTCATATTTTGTCTAACTAAAGAAAAATTTGTAAATTTGCAGTCCGAAAATATTGCTAATAGCAAATTTATTATCTATGGAATGTTTATGCAAAATAAAATCAGTATTCAAGAAAATACATGAGTTTGAACAACAGCTTCAAACCGGGCATAATGTTACTATTAACGAAGCCATGGTAATATGCTGTTTGTCTGAATCCAGGAAATCTTCGGGTGGAATAGCAAAAGATACTGAAATATCATTAAGCCGGACATCGCGTGTTTTGCTTTCGCTGGAACAGAAAGGGTACATTAAACGCAGTTTAGGTGATAAAGATAAACGCAAGATGATGTTTGTACTAACGCCGGCCGGAAAGATGAAACTGGCAGAAATCAACAGTCTTCATGTCAGTCTTCCTATTGAACTATAAAATCACAAAAAATAATTTATTACAACATGAAAATAATTATTGTAGGAGGCGTAGCCGGTGGAGCAACCACGGCAGCCCGACTCAGGAGAGAAGATGAATCTGCTGAAATAATAATGTGTGAACGTGGTGAAAATATTTCCTACGCCAACTGCGGGTTACCCTATTATATCGGGGGTACGATAGCAGAGCGTGAAAATCTTTTCCTGCAGACTCCCGAAGCATTTAAACGGAGATTTAACGTGGATGTCCGCGTAAACAGTGAGGTGATCGCGATCCATCGTTCAGAAAATAAAGTGGAGATAAAGGACCTGAAAAATGAAAAGACCTATTACGAGACCTACGACAAACTCGTTCTTTCTCCGGGAGCTGAGCCCCTGCGACCAAATATTCCCGGCATCAATAACGATGGTATCTTTACACTGAGAAACGTAGCGGATACCGATAAGATCAAGTCTTTTATCGAAACTCAAAAACCAAAAAATGCCATAGTGGTCGGCGGAGGGTTTATCGGGCTTGAGATGGCTGAAAATTTGCATAAAAGAGGAATTATTGTATCGCTGGTAGAAATGGCCGATCAGGTCATGACTCCTCTGGATTATGCCATGGCTTCTATAGTCCACCAGCATCTTAAAACCAAAAACGTAGCTTTTTATTTAAAAGATGGGGTATCGTCGTTTTCAAAAGAAAACGGCCCGATTGCCGTTACACTGCAAAGCGGACGCAAATTGACAGCCGATATGGTCATATTATCCATAGGTGTAAAAGCCGAAAGCCATCTGGCAAGAGAGGCCGGCATTGAAACGGGGGCTTCCGGAGGCATCGTGGTGAATGAATATTTGCAAACTTCTGATGCCGCTATTTATGCGGTAGGCGATGCTATCGAGTTTGAAAATCCCATTATTCATAAAAAACAGATTACTTACCTTGCAGGACCGGCCAACAAGCAGGGCCGTATCTGTGCCGATAATATCGTGTATGGCAATACATCGAAGTACCAGGGAGCCATCAATACGGCTATTGCCAAGGTTTTCGATTTGACAGTAGCGGCTACCGGGGTGTCGGGAAGGATACTCCGCAGAGAAAATATACCGTATCTGTCGGCTGTGATTCATTCGGGATCACATGCAGGCTATTATCCGGGGGCTATTCCCATGAGTATCAAAATTATTTTTTCTCCTGAAGGGAAATTGTACGGCGCACAGATTGTGGGTTACGACGGGGTGGACAAGCGTATTGACATTTTAGCCAGCATTATCAATTTTGGCGGCACCATCGATGACCTTACAAAAATGGAGCATGCCTATGCCCCGCCCTATTCTTCGGCCAAAGATCCTGTGAATATTGCCGGTTTTGTAGCTGAAAATATTCTTAAAAAAAGAATGAGGCCTTTTTCGTGGCGCGACATTGCTGCACTTGATTTTGCAACATCCATGCTGATTGATGTGCGCACCCGTGATGAGTTCCAACTCGGAGCTATCCCTGGCGCCGTTAACATACCTGTGGACGAAATCAGAACGCGTATGGCCGAAATTCCAAAAAATAAAAAAATTGTGATCTATTGCGGCGTGGGTTTGCGAGGATATGTGGCGTGTCGCATCCTGATGCAATCAGGTTATCAGGAAGTATTTAACCTGAGTGGCGGATACAAAACCTACGAATTTGCCATCCAGAAACAAAGTAATGAAGATGTGTATGCAAAGGACAAAATTGATATTGACAACCAGATATATCAAACCGAAAGCAACAAAGAAAACAAAGGGTTTTTACAAAATATTGTAAAGATTGATGCCTGCGGACTCCAATGTCCCGGGCCTATTCTGAAGCTTAAGAAATCAGCCGACCTTATGCAACCCGGCCAGACTCTTGAAATTACGGCTACCGATCCGGCATTTGCCAGCGATGTAAAAGCATGGGCCAACATTACCGGCAACAGGATACTTGAATTGAATGAAAACGCAGGCACTATAAGGGTTGTAATTGAAAAACAAAATGTACAAGAAGTGCCTGTGCAGGGTATTAGCCAGCAACCCAAACCCAAATCGCTGATTGTTTTCAGTGATGATCTTGACAAAGCCATCGCCTCGTTTGTCATTGCCAACGGCGCTGCGGCCATGGGCAGTAAGGTTACGATATTTTTTACTTTCTGGGGACTGAATGTGATCAAAAAGGAAAATCATCCGGTAGTATCAAAAGACCTGATGGGAAGACTATTTGGAATGATGATGCCAAAAAGCAGCAAAAAACTGAAACTCTCGAAAATGAATATGTTTAACATGGGGTCAAAGATGATCCGGAAGCGTATGCAGAGAAAAAAGATAGAATCCCTGGAATCGTTGATTATGCAGGCTCACGACAATGGCGTTGAGTTTATTGCATGCACCATGTCGATGGATGTAATGGGTGTACAGAAAGAAGAATTGTTTGATTTTGTAACATTTGGCGGCGTAGCATCTTACATGGAACGTGCAGAACACAGCAGTGTAAACCTTTTCATATAAACGCTTGTCAGGATATATTCCTTTATAAAAATATTTTATCCTCCTGATAATAAATACACCATGGTGGTTTCCGCACCGGCTCTTTACTTATTTTTGTTAAGTATAAAATAAACCACTGTGTATGTGTAAAAAATCACTGATAATAATGCTTTTGCTGGCTGTTCAGTTATGTTTTGGCCAGCAACCCGAAACACTAAGCCATGTAAAAGTTTGGTGCAAGGATAACCGGCAACTTGATGAAGCAGGTATCACCTTGATAAATGGCCATTATTTACACAAATCATATTTTGATGGAGCCGTGAGCATCAGCGATCTCAATAAACTTAAATTGTCGGGATTGCCTTACGAAATAATCACTGAAAACCTCACAGAACATTATCAAATAAGAAATCAGCACCCTTATATAGGTGAAAAGAATATTACTTATAACTGCGGTTTGCCAAAAACCTATGCGACACCTTCTCATTTCAGTTTGGGTTCCATGGGTGGGTTTTATACATTAGCTGAAGCCCTTGCACAACTGGATTCTATGCAGGTATGGTATCCCAACCTGATCTCCGTGAAATCACAGATTGGCTTATCTATAGAAAACCGCCCGATATACTCGGTAAAAATCTCTGACAACCCTGATGTAAATGAGTCCGAAAAACAGGTTTTGTACACCTCGCTGCATCATTCATCCGAGCCGTGCGGCCTGCAGCAACTGATATTTTTCATGTATTATCTTTTAGAAAACTACAATACCAACAGCGAAATAAAATACCTGGTTGATAACCTTGAAATTTATTTTGTACCTGTTGTTAATCCCGATGGCTATGCTTATAATCAGGCACAAAACCCCAGCGGCGGCGGCACCTGGCGTAAAAACAGGAGAGACAACGGCTTGCTGTCAAAAGGAGTTGACCTTAACAGAAACTACGGCTACCAATGGGGATATGACAACATTGGCTCCCAGCCTATTGGCAGTTCACCATGGTACAGAGGCACGGCGGCTTTCTCTGAGCCAGAAAGCCAGACCATGAGAACATTCATCGAAGCACATGATTTTTTGCTTGACATGAACTGGCATTCTTATGGAAATTTTCTGATCTATCCATGGAACTATGAATCCATTTTGACTGAAGATTCTACTTTATTTGAAGAGTTTTCGCGCTACCTGACCATTGAAAGCCATTACCGTTACGGCACCTGCGACCAGACTTACGGATACAACAGCAATGGCGATGCCGACGACTGGGGCTATGGCGATATCACAGCAAAAAATAAAATATTTTCCTTCACTGCCGAAGTTGGTAGTTCCGGCGATGGTTTTTGGCCGAATATTGCTAACATTGAATCATTGTGCAGAAATTCCGTGGATATGAACCTTCGTTTTGCAAGACTGGCTTGCAAATACGCTCTCGTGACCGACATATCCCCTACATACATTTCAGGCGCTACCGTTAATATTCCGGTAGAATTGTATTGTCTCGGGCTTAATGTCCCGGCAGATTTCACCGTAAGCATTACGCCTCTGTCTCCTGATATCATAAGCACAGGAGTTCCTGCAACATTCAACGGCATGCAGACACGTGAAAAAAGATATGATGATGTTTCTTTCAGCCTGAATCCTGCCATTGTACAGGGCACCCCGGTTACATTCTCGCTGGATATCAGTAATGGCAGTTACACATGGAAAGACACCATCACAAAAATATTCTGTACGCCCGATACTTTATTCTACGATCCAGCCAACAATCTTACCAACTGGATTGCCAACGACTTTGCCGTTTCTTCCGCCACCTATGCTTCTTCCCCATCTTGTTTTACAGAATCGCCTGTAGGAAATTACGGACTGCTTCAGACGTCGTCTTTAGAACTTGTAAATACAATTGACCTTTCTGCGGCAAGCACCGCTTACTTGTTGTTTAAGGCTAAATGGGAAACAGAAAAGTCATACGACTGGGCACAGGTTTTTGCTTCTGCTGATAATGGGACCTCCTGGCAGCCCTTGTGCGGGCGCTATTCGGCCTATGGTACCGACGACGAGGAAGAAGGAGAGCCGGTTTATGATGGCTTTTTCCCCAATTGGCTGCAAGAAGAAATCCCACTGGAAGCCTACCTTGGCGGCACACTGAAGATCAAATTTGAATTTCACAGCGACCAGACCACCAACTTCGACGGATTCTACATCGATGATATTACTGTGCTTGCCAACAACACAACCACAACATCCATCCCTTCGGCCAGTGAAAATACTTTGCAGACCGCTATTTTTCCTAACCCTGTAAATGAGCTGTTGACTATCACTACAGCGGCAGAGGGAAAATACGCATACAGGGTAACGGATATTTATGGGAACATGGTGATAAAGTCCCAGCCGGTAGCAAATCCAGACGGCAGACTGCAAATTAATTTCGGAGGACTTGCTGCCGGCACATATTTTCTGCAAATAGTGTCAGAAAACAATACCATCCGTTCACAAAAGGTAATTGTTATGCACTAAGGACTATGTTTAATTTTTCTGAAAATTAAATGTTTTTTTGTTTTTAGAAGCGCCAGATCAAGGTAATTAGAGATGCCATAAATTTATAGTAAACTTTTAAGTGCTTGTTCATCCGGATTATACATCCTAACAAACTACATACTATAAAAAAATTGTGCAGTAAGAAAATATAAGGTTGAAAAAAATTTCTTATAAATTATAATAAGTTTCAAAGATACTGCCTATATTTACATTTTATTAGTAAAATATTTTATATGCATTTTTTTAAAAAATGAGGAATATTACTTATTAAAATCCTTATAATCCAAGGTGTTCTTTGAAATTCAAAATTTAATTTTTATTAGGTGTAAAAAAACAACATATATTCTATAATCTTTTTTAGTTAAAGTAAAATTATAAAAAAATGAAAACAAAAAAATTTATCTTAACTTCTGCAATAATATTGATTATTTCAATATTAATACAAGGACAAATAGTAACACCAAAAAACATGGGTAAAAAAGTTGAAAATAATGCCCGGCAATCATTGAATACAAACGTAAATAAGGGAATTAGCAGTACTGAAAAAAATATCGAAACAAAAGTCGAAGGGAGCAACAATAATGTAAAAAATGCCGTTTCGGACAATAATACTACCGGCACTTCAACTTCTGCATCAATTATTCCATCTAAGAATGAAAATATAATTTATGTTTCTAAACAAAATGGTAACAACAAAAATCCCGGAACAAAAGAAGCGCCATTAAAAAATCTTGATAAGGCTGTTTCAATTGCTACATCAGGTGCAGAAATTCATGTGGCAGGCGGGATTGATTTTGGCACCTTAAATGTGGGATTTATTGAAAGTGATAAACCGGTTAAAATATTTGGTAGTTACGATGAAACTTTTTCCACACAGGATATTAATGCACATCCAACCCTTATACAACCAGATAATGAAAGTGCCCGTTCTACAAGAAAAGCGTTGCTGCGTTTTACCAAAGATGTCGGTGGTACTGTTATTGACCATATTGTTTTCGATGCAGGTGAACGGAATGCGTATAGTTCTAAAGAAGGTTTTGTGGAGGGAATTGAAAAAGGAAGGTTGCTTTCGCCGACTGAAAATCCGCCTGTGGGCTATCCTACGGTTGATGAACCCTTGCTGTCGTTTGTAAGTGCTACCACAGGCGGTGACGTAACGGTTCAGAATTGTGTTTTCGTTAATGGCGCCAGTTTTGCCCTGCAAGCCGGCCATCGAAGTGGAAAATTTACGGTAAAAAACAATGTATTTGTTGGAAACCGGATGGCCGCCATCGAAATCTACGGAACCTGTGCCAGCACCGGGGGGCCTAATACCATGGCTCTTTGTGGTGAAGTAGAAATTGCTAATAATACGATACTTTTTAGCTGGAGCCGTACAAAGGACTTCCTCGATATGGGTTATGGTATCAGGGTGATGACCAAATGTAAGTATAACATCCACCATAACATAATTGGCGCTTCAATTCTGGCTGGAGTTGACCATACCCGTTTTAATAAAGACGAATGGGTTAAAATGGATAATAATATTTTCTTTGTAAACAAAGATAAAGACTTTCACTATAGCCCTGCCAGCAATACCCGCCTCAGGGTTGATGCCGGTGATTTCGGGGATCTTGAAGTAGCCAGCGCAACAGGCAATCGCAACGAAATACCTAAAGAACTCAAAGTTAATAAGGCATATCTGGAAGGTTATCTGGGTGCACGCTACAGCGAAAAAGCCGATTTCGACAGCAACTCCCCTGCTAACCAATGGAGATCGGCTATGGGGATGAATAAGCAAGGAACTATCTCTTCTAATGTATCCATGTTTGCTAATAAGTATCCATGGAAAGATGCGCTTAATTTGTTTGGAAACGTAAATGGGGTTGGCGCCCAGAAGTAAGCACAAAGTCAGGTGAATAAAAATGAAACAATTAGAAAATTTAAAAATGAAATCAATATTAATAGTATTCCTTTTAACATTTTCAATTTTGAGTGAAATTTTTGCACAAAATGCAGGAGAAATCATATTTTCATCTTCTCCAATAAACCCGAACCAACCCAATGACTTGAAAACTGAATATCAGGCAGGTGATAAAATTTACGCGATAGCTTATTTGCCTAAGCTTGTGAAGGATATATATAGCAATACACAGCCAAATACCAAGCTCCTAGTTGAGGTTTTTGTTTACGAAATAAAACCACCTCTTTACCATTATCAGCAGCCGTTCGAGGAGCAACTTACATTTGTAAGCATGATGGTAACAGGTAGTGTGCTGAATAATAAATATTTGGTAATAGATATCGTTCCTGATGCGGGGAAAACCAATGCTTACGGTACATCAGACATTAATTATAAGGAGTTTGGCAAAAAATTCGACGGGCCGGTGAATTTTGCCGAAACGCTTTCAAAACTAAGCAGTGGAGAACATAATCTTAAAGTTTTAGTAAAATGTAACTACGAGGATGTTGCCAGCGGCATGCTAAAAATTTCAGGGCCTGATTTTTCGGTTTATACCGATATGGCTAATAAACTCAATATATTTGCTCAAAATGCCGGAGCAAATAATGCAGTTTTTCCAAAAGCCCTTAAAAATGATGCAGTAACGGAAAGCCAGATGATAGCTGCATTAAAGAACTCAAATGATTGGAAAAGCGGCTGGCTTAATGCCACAGAAGTACTTAAAATTTCAATTGTTGATGCCGATTGGTACGTAAGAAAGCACGAAATATCAGGAGCGATACTTCATCGTTACATTCGCGCTGCCTTTGCCGTAAAAACCAAAGAAGGAACCTGTGCTTTCTTTCAGGCAACTTTTCAGGAGGATTACGTTGGAGGAAAATTCCAAGCTCTTCGATATGACGGTGCCGGAGACCGCAATCCAATTAGTTGTGAGAATATAAACAAATGAAATTCCAATTTAACTATTGATATAAAAAATCTGGCCAGGGGAATTTATTTCATCAATGTAATGAGACAAGGAGAAAACAACTTTTATAAATTTGTTAAAATGTAATAATAGATATTTTGAAATTCTAACAAAAAACAGCCGGACTTGTATCGGCTGTTTTTTTTACCCAAAATTGGCATTAGCTCATTATATTCCTAATGACAAATCAGGGTTTAACTAGTTTGCAAATAAAAAGTTTTGGTGGCATAGAACGCCCCGACAGACAGCGCATGGCGGATTGTCGGTGAGGTCAGCAATTCTTGTAATAGGTATAGGAATTGGTATTACTCACTCAGATAATTAAGGGTTCAAAATATCAGCAAGGGCCAATCATCCTGCTTAATTGTACTAAAAAAGCCGGCTCTTTCGAACCGGCTTTTCCATTAAAGTGAAAAACAATGCTATTCTTCAAATTTGATTTCACCATCAGCTTCATTTTTCTCAGCTTTCGGTTCTTCTTCATTATTAGCTTCTTCTTTCTTTTCAGCTTTTTTAGTTTGTTTTTCCTTGTATTTTTTATCGAAATTATCGCGTTCGGTTTGTTCCATATCCGATTTCAGGTTAGCCAAAGCTTCGATATCGCCTAAGGTAGTTTTTTCGAGATTGTCTTTAATCTTTTTCACTACTTTTTTTGCTGTGGTATCTTTAGCTTTCTTGTCGGCGGCATCTTTAGCTTTTTCGGCATTGATGACGTCCTGCCACATTCTGGTATGCGAAACAAGGATTTTTTTGTTTTCTTTTGAAAATTCGATAACCTTAAAATCCAAAGTTTCGTCGGTACGTGCGTTGCTGTTATCTTCTTTCAGCAGGTGGCGTGCCGGTGCAAAGCCTTCCACGCCGTATGGCAGCGATATGATAGCGCCCTTGTCGTTAGCATTTACAATAGTTCCTTTGTGGATGCTGTCAACCATAAATACGGTTTCGAAAATGTCCCAGGGATTTTCTTCTAATTGTTTGTGTCCTAAGCTCAGACGACGGTTTTCGGTATCGACTTCGAGTACCACAACTTCAATCTTTTCGCCGATTTTGGTAAATTCTGCCGGGTGTTTTATTTTCTTCGACCAGGAAAGGTCAGAGATGTGGATGAGTCCGTCAACGCCTTCTTCGAGTTCAACAAAGATACCAAAGTTGGTAAAGTTGCGGACGATAGCTTCGTGTTTTGAATGCACCGGATATCTTTCGCTGATATTGGTCCAGGGATCAGGTATCAGTTGTTTTATACCGAGTGACATTTTACGTTCTTCGCGGTCTAGGGTAAGAATTACGGCTTCTATTTCGTCATTGACTTTCAGGAAATCATGAGCGGTACGCAGATGCTGTGACCATGACATTTCAGAAACGTGGATAAGTCCTTCAACGCCTTTTGCAATTTCGATGAAAGCGCCGTAGTCAGCGATAACGACAACTTTTCCTTTTACTTTATCACCAACTTTCAGGTTAGCATCCAGCGATTCCCATGGATGAGGTGTAAGTTGTTTCAAACCTAAAGCAATACGTTTTTTGCCTTCGTCGAAATCAAGGATTACGACCTGTATCTTTTCATCTAAAGTTACTATTTCTTCCGGATGATTGATACGTCCCCATGACAGGTCGGTAATATGAATAAGGCCGTCAACACCGCCAAGATCGATAAATACACCATAAGAAGTGATGTTTTTAACGATACCTTCGAGTACCTGTCCTTTTTCGAGTTTTGCAATAATCTGAGATTTCTGCTGTTCGAGCTCGTCTTCAATAAGGGCTTTGTGCGAAACAACCACATTCTTAAATTCGTTGTTCACCTTCACCACCTTGAATTCCATATTTTTTCCAACAAAAACATCGTAATCACGGATGGGTTTTACATCTATCTGTGAGCCGGGAAGGAATGCTTCGATACCAAACACATCCACAATAAGTCCGCCTTTGGTACGGCATTTTACAAATCCCGTGATAATTTCGTCTTTTTCGAGGGCTTCGTTTACGCGATCCCAGGCTTTGAGCAATTTGGCTTTTTTGTGAGAAAGAATAAGTTGTCCGGTCAGGTTTTCCTGGCTTTCAACATATACATCCACCTTGTCGCCTACTTTCAGATCGGGCAGGTCCCGGAATTCGTTAAGACTAACGACAGCGTCAGATTTAAAGCCAATGTTCACAACAACTTCCCTGTTGTTCATCCCTACGATAGTTCCTTCCACCACTTGTTGTTCCACAACAGAGCTTAGGGTTTTGTCATAGAGCTCTTCCAACTGCTTGCGTTCTTTGCCGGAATAGTTATCGTGTTTTTTTCCGATAGTCTCCCAATCAAAATTTTCATCCAATGTTCTTTTAGGTTTCCCGATGGGTTTTTCTTCTGCAACAACAGTTTCTGTTATTTCGGCAACGGGTGTTTCCTGTGCCTGGGCTTCCAATTTGGTTTCGGCCTGATTTTCCTGTTGTTCCATGTTTTCCTGAACGTTTTCCTGATCGTTCAAATTTGTTTCGTCGGTCATGTAATGCTTTTTTTTCTTTGTATGCCTGTAATCTGTTTACAGACAGGGGTTAATAATAAATTTAATTATAAAAATAATTTGGGGTGCAAAGATACCATATATTAATGACATGACCAATAATTCATTGAAAATATTATTTTTTTTGGGTGATTCTTCGGGTGATTTCTGGAGGGATTTGTTGTTGACAATTTCAAATTTGCAATGAAGCTATAAGCCGGTTAACAAGGACTATAAGCCAGGGATTTTATATTGAACACAAATAGATGTTTGTCGCTGGCAAAAAAAAATCAACACAAAGCCAGCGTCTTACCAGTAATCCCTTTTAGTTCGAAACTACCTTGAATTCCGTCCTGCGGTTGGTGGCCCGACCTTCTTCGGTGTCGTTTGTTTCGAGCGGCTTAGTGAGGCCGTAACCCTTATAAGAAAGCCGGTTTTTGTCGATTCCTTTTGCGACAAGATAGTCGTAAACCGACCTGGCCCTGTTTTCCGAGAGTTTCTGGTTATATTCAGCTGAGCCTTTGTTGTCGGTATGTCCGCCAATTTCAATCTTCATGGTTTTGTTCTGGTTTAGCAGGGCAACAAGCCGGTTCAGCTCCACCTGCGATTCGGGTTTCAGATCAAATTTGTCAAAATCAAAAAAGATGTTTCTCAAAACCACCACGCTGCCTGTTTCGATGGGCTGCATCTGCACGTCCTTCAGAAAAGGTTTGAGTTGTGAGTGATCGCCTTTCACCTCGAAATTTTCGGAATAAAACAAATAGTTTTCTTTGGAAACATTCAGAGCATAGTTACGGTCGGTGGGTAGACTCACCATGAACTCTCCGGTTTGCGGATCGGAAAACGACTGTGCCGCCACTTCTGAGGTGGTGAGGTCGATAAGCTCAAATTTAGCCCCTAGTCTTTTTTGGGATTTTGCGTCGTACACCGTGCCTTTCATATAGGTTACCGCAGTAGGCCGGGCTTCTTCATAAAGTTCAAAAGTATAAATATCCATACCTCCTACACCGCCATATTTATCTGACGAAAAATAGGCCTTGTTGCCACGCGCGTTCACAATCAGGTAACCTTCGTCGCTAAAGGTGTTTATCGGGTATCCTAAGTTTTTCGGTGTGGACCATTGTCCGTCGTCTTTGAGTTTTGAATAAAAAATGTCCATACCTCCCATGCCCGGATGTCCGGTAGAGGTAAAATAAAGTGTTTTTCCATCAGAATGAATAAAAGGCGACATTTCGGAATAAACGGTATTGATGGAATCGCCCAGGTTTACCGGCGCGGTCCACACCCCATTTTCATTTTTGCTTGTTTTCCAGATATCCATCAGGCCTTTGCCTCCCTCGCGGGCGCTGGCAAAATACAGGGTTTTGCCGTCGGGCGAGATGCTGGGCTGCGAATCCCAGGCACCGGAGTTTACACGAATCCCCATATTTACCGGGGTGCTCCATCCTGTGCCCTTGCGTTCTGATACGTACAGGTCGCAACTCCCCATACCGTCTGCGCGGTTACAAATGGTAAAATATAAAGTATTGCCATCGGGGGCTATGCTTTGCGCTCCTTCGTTGCCGTGCGAATTGAGGGGTGCGCCGATTTTACGAGCCTTTCCCCAAACACTGTCGGCAGTTTTAAGACACATATAAAAATCTTCTTCCTTGTCGGAAGAGTGTATGGTGTTGGCATCGCTGGGTCTGAGGACGGTAAGTATTAGCTTTTGTTCGTCCACTGTCAGCGTGGGCGAATAGTCGTTGTTCACGCTATTGACACTGTCACCTATGTTTTCAGGGGTAAAAGGCACCGGGTTTTTCATTGCCTGGATGGCGAAATTGCAGGAGGTCAGAAAAAACTCCGCTCTTTTGACATATTTGGGATTTTGCTTTTCGTAGGTTAGAAATTTTTCGAAATGTTGTTTTGCTTCTGCATACCTTCCTATGGAAATCTCGTTGGTGCCCAGGTTGAAATAAATACCTTCATAAAATTCAGGGTCGATGTCCACGACATTATTGTAAGAATTTATGGCCTTTTCGGTAAGTTTTTGTTCGTCGTAAATATTGCCGAGCAGCATGTGTGCTTCCAAAAATTGCTCGTCTTCCTTGATGGCTTTCAGCAGATTGGATTCGCAGCTCAGCATATCTTTCGACTGGAAGTTTTCCATAGCTTTATCAAAGAGTTTTATGGCTTTCTGGTTGGTGGTCGTATATTTTCCCTGTGCAAAAGTAAAATGGCAACAAAATACTATAGATAAAACGGTTATTATTATTTTGAATTTTGGCATAAAATTGAGTGATTTTATTTATAACTTGACAAATATAAATTTATTTTACAATTTAACAGAACATTATTGCAAGATGCCTACAAATACCTTGATTACGATAACGCAAACATTGGAAATATCAAAGAAACATTCTTTTATAACCAGCTGAATATTACTAACAAAGTCAATATTTCTATTTATGGCGATTTCATTATTGACAACAATTTAATCTTTGAAATTGGCGGAAAAGGCAAAGATTTCAAGCAAATTAAGGATCTTGAAAATTCTTTTCTTGCAATTGATGAAGTTGAAATCGGAATCAACAATAAAATCCCATTATGGTTATTTGGATTTTTGTATTGATTTTTTTACGGTATCCGCATAAACTTATGCGACTGCAGGGATACAGTCCATTCGGGATGCTGAAGTATGTAATCAACAATATGCGGGATCATGGTTTTGTAGCGGCTCCATTCGGGTTGCAGCAGCAGGCGGCAGCCCGGCCGAACAAAGCGGGCATTGGCTTCGGCCCAGTCGAAATCACTTTCATCATAAATAATCACCTTCAGCTCGTCGGCCAACAGGAAAATGTCCGCCTGTGGCGGCGCATTGCGTTTGGGCGAAAGGCAAATCCAGTCCCAGGCACCGCTGAGTTTTTCGCTGCCCGAGGTTTCAAGATAGGTCTTTATCCCTTCCTTTTTGAGTCCAGCACACAGATAATCCAGGTTGTAAAGCAGCGGTTCCCCGCCGGTAACCACCACGGCTTTGGCGGCGCAAGCGGCAGCGTGGCTTATAATAATATCGGCTGAAGTCAGGGGATGATAGCCGGCTATCCACGATTCTTTGCTATCGCACCAGCGGCAGCCCACATCACAACCGCCAATGCGGATAAACCAGGCAGCCTTGCCGGCATGCGTGCCTTCGCCCTGCAACGTGTAAAACTCTTCCATCAGCGGAAGTAGTTTCCCTTCTCTTAAAAGTTGGTGGGTATCCAATTTATTTGTAGTATTCTTTTTTTGCCGCTTTCAGGGTGTTCATCAGCAGCCCCGCTATGGTCATAAGGCCCACTCCCCCTGGAACAGGCGTAATAAATGAACATTTATTTGCTACCTCATCAAATTTTACATCACCTTTCAGGCGGAAGCCGGATTTTGTGGTTCCGTCAGCCACCCTGTGAATACCCACATCAATCACCACGGCATCTTGTTTCACCATAGCAGAGGTAACAAAATCCTGTTTGCCTATTGCAGCAACCAGAATATCTGCTTTTGAGCATATTTCGGCTAACTGCTGAGTCTTGCTGTGGCAAAGGGTTACCGTACAATTAGCCGACTTATTGTTTCGCGACAATAGAATGCTCATTGGCGTGCCCACAATATGGCTGCGGCCTATCACCACGCAATTTTTCCCTTCAGTTTCAATTTTGTAACGTTCCAGCAACAGCATGATGCCGTAAGGCGTGGCAGGCAGATACGCAGGTAATCCTAACAGCATTCTCCCTGCATTTACCGGATGAAAACCATCAATATCTTTTTTAGGGTTGATGGCCTCAATGATTTTTTGTTCGTTGATATGTTTTGGCAATGGAAGTTGTACTATAAAGCCATCAATTTCTTCGTCGTCATTTAAAAAACTCACTACTTTAAAGAGTTCTTCTTCGGAAATGTTTTCGGGGTATTTATATACCGAAGAAATAAAACCCACTTCCTTGCAGGAACGTTCTTTAGAGGCCACATAGGTTTGGCTGGCGGGGTCCTCTCCTACCAGCACGGCTGCCAGATGCGGCGCCTTGCCTGTTTCAGCAATCATCTTACTAACTTCTTTGGCGATTTCGCTTTTTATCTCATCCGAGATTTTTTTTCCGTCGAGTAGAACCATCATTTATAAAATTAGATTATGCAAAAGTAAGTAATCCGCAACATTCAGAAACAATTTTTTATTGACCAATCTGGCACCAGTATCCGTAGGCGAGTTTAACAGAAAGTTCAATATAATAATGCCGTTCACACTGGCATAGTGTGTTAATTCTATCCGAAAGGCATACGCCGCATATAGCAGTGCAGCCTTAAAGCCAAAAAATAGTAATCGGATAATCCAAAACAATTTCCACCAATGGATTTTTTTATATATTTGCCGTGAACTAAAATATTTTAACAGATGTTTGAAAACCTGAGTGAAAAATTTGACCGCGCTTTTAAGATTATTAAAGGACAGGGACATATTACCGATATCAATGTGGCCGAGTCGTTAAAAGAAGTTAGAAAAGCATTGCTCGATGCCGACGTAAGTTACAAGATTGCAAAAAGTTTTACCGATGATGTCAAAGCTAAGGCGCTGGGGCAAAATGTGCTGACCTCCGTATCGCCCGGACAACTGATGGTGAAGATTGTTCATGACGAACTGACACAGCTGATGGGCAGCGAAAAGGCGGATATCAACCTGAAGGGCAATCCTGCCATTGTGCTCATCGCGGGCTTGCAGGGTTCCGGCAAGACTACTTTTGCCGCCAAGCTGGCCAACTACCTGAAAACCAAAAAAGGAAAAAATCCCTTGCTGGTGGCATGCGATGTGTACCGTCCGGCCGCTATTGAGCAGCTAAAAGTGCTTGGACAACAGATTAATGTGGAGGTATTCAGCGAAGAAGATGATAAAAAACCTGTGTCGCTATCAAAAAAAGCCCTTACTTACGGCAAAGAAAAAGGACATAACGTCATCATCATTGATACTGCCGGACGTCTGGCTATTGATGAAGAAATGATGAACGAAATCTCAAATATAAAAAACGCTGTGGTCCCTCATGAAATATTGTTTGTGGTGGATTCCATGACTGGCCAGGATGCTGTGAACACTGCCAAGGCCTTTAACGACAGGCTTGATTTTGATGGCGTGGTACTAACCAAACTCGACGGCGACACCCGCGGTGGTGCGGCCCTGACTATCAGGTCGGTGGTGAACAAACCCGTGAAATTTATTGGCCTTGGCGAAAAGATGGATGCCATTGATGTTTTTCATCCGGAACGTATGGCCAGTCGTATCCTTGGCATGGGCGATATCATCTCGCTGGTGGAACGTGCACAGGAGCAATACGATGTGGAAGAAGCCCAGAAACTCCAGAAAAAAATTGCCAAAAACCAGTTTAATTTCAACGATTTTATAAGCCAGATAAAACAAATCAAAAAAATGGGCAATGTCAAGGACCTGGTAGGCATGATTCCAGGTATGGGCAAGGCCATGAAAGATGTGGATATTGACGAAAATGCCTTTAAAGGTATCGAAGCCATAATCGGCTCGATGACACCTGAAGAAAGGGAAAACCCCGACATCATCAATGGCAGCCGCCGCAAACGTATTGCTAGCGGCAGCGGCAACAGCATTCAAGAAGTAAACCGACTGATAAAACAATTTGAAGACACCCGCAAAATCATGCGTTCGATGACAAACGCCGGCAAAAACCCTGTGAAACAGATGCGGAATATGCGGCAGATGATGAGGAAGTAGTGGAAAGTTGAAAGTGGAAAGTGGAAAGTGGATTGGCCCATTGTCAGAAGTCAGAAGTCAGAAGTCAGAAGTCAGAAGTTAGAAGTTAGAAGTCCGCCGCGGTGGAGAAGTCAGAGGTTAGAAAGTAGATATTAAAAAATATAAAAACTAAACATTATGAAAAAATTTACCCGGTTTCTTTTTCTTGTTGCAGCAATGATGCTGTTTCAGATGGCTGCCTATGCACAGCCTGGCTCCTCGTGCAGTACACCTTACGTGATTACGGCCCTGCCTTTTAATCAGGCAGCCATGACCACTAACGGCTTCCCCGATATTTTTGACAATACCGCTGCCTGCGCCAGTGACTATATGACTGGCAACGATTTTATTTTTTCATATACGCCGACTTTCACACAATATGTGAACATTGCCTTAGCCAACACAGGTAATGCGGTAGGACTTTTTGTTACCGACGGCTGCCCCGACCAGACCGGCACCATATGCGTGGCCTCCAATGAAGGCATGATGGGCAACCCATCGCTGACCAATGTTCAGCTCACCGGTGGCACTACCTATTATATCGTTGTTTCCACCATGGATCCCATCATTTTTATTCCCAACCCTTCCACAGCTTTTGACATACAAATGGATATGATCAATCCTTTTGATGTGGCGATAACAAACATCATCAGCCCTGTGTCGGGTTGTGCCCTCACTTCCGCTGAGAATATCACCCTGGAGCTGGCCAACCTGGGCATAGCCCCAGTGGATTCGTTCCTTGTGGAATACACAATTAACGGCAGCACCATTGTTACCGATACGGTGTATGGCCCTATACTTCCCGACAGTACCCTGCAGTTTACTTTTACTGTTAAGGGAAATTTTTCCTTGCCCAGCACCACCTACGGCCTGGTTGCATACAGCAAACTGCCCGACAATAACCCGGCCAACGACACTGCTGCCATGACTGTTGTCAACGCTCCTGTCATCAGTACTTTTCCCTACTACGAAGACTTTGAAGCCAGCAACGGCGGATACGGAACCAGCGGCACACTTTCGTCATGGGACTGGGGAACTCCCAACAAATCAGTGATCACACATGCCTCGTCACCAACCAAATGTTGGGTTACGGGATTGGTTGTAAACTATAACCAGGGCGAAGCTTCCTACCTCAACTTCCCGTGCCTTGATTTTACTGGCCTCACAGCCCCCGTGCTGGAATTTGACCTGTGGGTAGCCACCACTGGGACACTAGACTATTGCCGTGTGGAATATTCCAAAGACGGCGGAACCACCTGGCAAACCCTGGGACAACAAAATGATCCGATAAACTGGTATGATGGTGCCAACGGCTGGACTATTCCAGGAACCGACTTTTTCACCGTACGCCACCGCGTGGACAGCCTGGCTGGTAATCCCGATGCCAAGCTGAGGATATATTTCTATGGCAGCCTTCTCAGCCAGTCCAACGGGGTAGCTATTGACAATATCCATATTTACCAGGCTCCAGCCAATGATCTGGGCATTACCGAAATTCTTTATCCGGGCAACGCCTGCGGACTTACAAACAATGAATTCATGCAAGTTACCATCGAAAATTTCGGCACCGCAGTACAGAGCAATTTCAATATCGGATTTTCCATTAACGGCGTTAATACCACGCCAGAAATGGTAAGCACGGCCATCAACCCCGGGGCTTCGGTGCAATATACATTTACCACCCCGGCCAACCTCAGCGCCGTGCAGCAATATGTAATCAAATGCTTCACCAGTCTGGTGGCCGATGCCGACCTCACCAACGACACCACAGGCATTACTATTAATAATATGCTCGGCATCAGCACCTACCCATATCTCGAAAACTTTGAAGCCAGCGACGGCGGGTGGGTAAGCGGCGGATTAAACTCTTCATGGGCCTGGGGCACTCCAACAAAACCCATTATCAACCATGCAGCCTCCCCCACCAAATGTTGGGTAACCAACCTAAGCACCAATGCCAATATGTTGGAAATGTCGAACCTGATGGGTCCCTGTTTTGATTTCACTACACTCACAATGCCGGTAATCGAGTTTAATATATGGTATAATACAGCATCCATGGCGCCGGGTATGGACAGTATCGTCCTGAATATATCTATTGACAGCGGAGCCACCTGGTCGCGCGTGGGAAGTTCGGTTGACGCCAATTGGTATAACACCCAAAACGGTTGGAGCGGCAACTTATCGAACTGGATACACGTACGTCACACCCTCAATTCGGCCGGTGGCGAATCCAATGTCCGCCTTCGCCTGAATTACTATGGCCCCTACGCCACTATTTGCGAAGGAGTAGCCATTGATGATATCTATATCCACGAAGCTCCGGTAAACGATCTGGGAGTTACCAATATGTATTCGCCTGTTAACGGTTGCAGTATGACAAACCATGAATTTGTGGGAGTATATTATTCTAATTTCGGACAAAATGCCCAAAGCCATTTCCCAATCAGCTATCAAATTAACGGTGGACTATGGATAACGGATACTATCAACACACCGATATATTATAATGAAACGCTCTTCCACAGTTTTTCTCAAAATGCCGACCTGTCGGCTCCCGGCGCATATGTTTTTAAGGTTACCACAGGTTTAAACAACGATGAGGACCGCACCAACGACACTATCACCATAACAATAACCAACAGCACAGGTATCAATACATTTCCCTACAGCGAAAACTTTGAAACAAACGACGGCGGATGGTACACCGAAGGCACCAGCTCGTGGGCCTGGGGAGTTCCCGGTTCGCCCGTAATAAATTCAGCCCATTCACCCACCAAAGCATGGAAGACCAACCTCACGGGCAATGCCCTCAGCGGCGAAGATTCTTACCTCTATAGCCCGTGTATGGATTTTACGGGATACAACAGCCCCACCATTGAGTTGTATGTATGGCACGAAACCATGATGATGATGGGCGCCACTGCCGTGCTCGAAGCTTCTATTGACGGCGGCGTAAACTGGTTTGTGGTTGGCCCCTCCGAAACCACCGACTGGTATTCGGCCGGATTAACCGGCACCAATTCCTGGACAGGCAGCTCGGCGGGCTGGGTTTACAAAACCCATCTCCTGGATTACTGCGCCAACCAGAGTGGAGTAAAACTCAGAATACATTATATGCCAGGCCAATTTGCCATAACACCCGAAGAAGGTATTGCCATTGACGACATACACATTTTCGATTGCATTATGCCTGTTCCCGCCTTTAGCTATAATTCAAACGGTGCTACGGTTTCCTTTACCAATACATCTACCGGCGCACTCAGCTACTTATGGAAATTTGGCGATGGCACCACCAGCACCAATACCAGCACTTCTCATACATACCCCACATCCGGAAATTATGCTGTTACTCTGGTTGCATATAACGACTGCGGAGCCGACTCGGTGACACAAAATATTACCATTACAATCGGAGGCATTGATGATAATTTGTCAGGAAGCAATATCATGTGTTCACCCAACCCTAATAATGGTTCATTCAATCTGATTTTGAGCCAGTGCGGATCAGGAAAAATAAATATTTCTATTTTAACGCTTACAGGTCAGGAAGTTTTAAATAAATCAATTACTATTGATTCGGACAACATGACGCTACCTGTTAATATTTCTGAATTTGGCAAAGGAGTATATTATTTGCATCTCTCCGGAAAAGACGTGAATGTTATCCGGAAAATTGTGGTTGAATAATAGTTTTGACCATGATGACCCTAAGGCCGGCAGCAAACTGCCGGCCTTTTTTCTGTTTGCGCATATACCATACTATCAAAAAAAAATGTTTGGTAAAAGTATTAGATTGGATTTTTTCAGATTTTTGTTATATATTTGAACACCGATATGGTAGTTGGAAAATGTCAAGAACAGTTTTGCCAGCGACATTTCAACACCTACTCTATGGGCAAAACCATTTCTAAATTCGGATTTCGCTGAGGCCTGATTTAGATTTGGTGATGGCATAAGTTGTAATAATAAATAATTAATTTTCACTTTATGAAGCAATATTATTTTCACGACGGACAAA
>DAONFU010000027.1:18221-21423 GCA_035403765.1 Bacteroidales bacterium | reverse complement strand
TCGGTAACGGTGACGGAATATGATCCTGGCGCCAGGTTTGTTGCCGTACTGCTTGTTTGAGCATCAGGGTCGTTCCATACATAATTATACGGTGGAGTGCCTCCGTTAACTATTGTTGTCGCAGCACCAGTCGAATCTCCGTAACAGGATACATTGGTTGGGGATATGGCTGTAATAGCTGGAGCTTGATGGCTTAAGACAGGAACATTTAGCATGGTTTGAGGGCAGCCAGGGAACCTCGAATCTTGGACAACAAAAGAATATGTCCCCGGTATTGAGGCAAAGTAGGTGTCATCATTGTCAATCACTGAGCCTGTTCCGTTGATGTTATCTGTCCAATACATGGTATAGGGTGGTAACCCGTTTGCGATAGTCCCTGTTATACTAATACCGCTTTCATAAACACAAAACTCTGCGGGATTTGGATTTGTTGATAAGCTGATGTCGTCAACAAAAAATATTCTGACAGTATCGCAGAAGATTACACCGTCCAGGCATCCTTCAATCGCTGATTCTCCACATATCTGGTAATCGGCAAATGCGGGGTGGCCTGCCTGAGGAGTAACGACAACGTTTGAACATCCAGTAATACAGCTTAAATAGGAATTGTACAAGCCATTTCCAGTAATATCGTTCCAGACTATCGTTGTTGGATCAAAGCCTGTTGCATTAACCGTTGCCGGACATCCTTCAGAGGCATATTGGTCGGGAGAAGCAAAGGGCGCAGGCATGGATGTAATGGAATAGGTGTTCTCATTATTGCCCGGCTTGCAAAAGGTAAGGTAATGTGGTCCCGGTGTGTTTAAACAAATGCCAGTGCCAACAGCCATCGGTGGGCCACAATTTACATTATAATATATGGCCCCCGGAGGAATGGCTCCCGAAGAAATGCTGAAAACCAATCCAACGGCATTGGGATCAAGCATAATTTCAAACTCCAGACAGCGATCAGGATTGGAAACCCCGCAACACTGTCCCTGCCTGGAAATTGCTGGAGAAGTCCAGGCTCCGGATGGATTTCCAACCAGATTAACCGAAAAAAAAGGAGTGTTTGTGGTGCAATTTCCGGATTGGGAATAGATGTTGTCCGGATTAAAAAATAAAGTAAGTAGACAAACCAATAATAAACCCTGTAAGTGGTTATTTCGCACATAACCACCTGAATTTGTAGGTGTTATGTTTTTCTGTATTTTTACGACTAAATCATTGAGAGTAAATATTGTTTTCATAGGCTTTGGAGTTTGATGGTTTAGCGCAAAAAGTTTTGTCTGCTTTTTATTTATGTCATTTTAATTATGTTGTCTGTTTTTTATTTTATTTATTGACTTGCTTAAAATCTTGCGTTATGGAATTTTGTCGTTATTAATTCTTTTTGTATCTGGGAATATTGGCTTTTTATTCTTTAGCAAAATTGGTTGATAAACGTCAATTTTTTGTATTCAAACCACAATTATAATCAATTTTTTTTGAAAAAGCAAGTTTTTCAATGAAATCTTTTATCATGGCGGTATTATTTATTTTTATATCATTGAAAATTAGTTGTATGTGGTTTGATGAAATATGGTATTTATGTGTTATTGGAGTTATGAAAAACTATCCTATAATCATGAAAAATTATTATCTTTGCATTCATGGATAGCATAAGACTCAATAAAGTTTCGCGGCTTGTTCAGAAAGAGCTGGCCGACATTTTTCTAAATCAGGCAAAAAAGATTGCAGGTAACGCTATGATTACGGTGACCGCAGTTAAAGTAACCAAAGATTTATCCTATGCCAGGGTGTTCCTAAGTCTTTTTGGTATTAAGGACAAGGCAACACTAATGGGTTCTATCAGGGAGAGCAGTAAAGAAATCAGACGGGAACTTGGCAACAGGCTAAAACATCAGCTGCGTATCATTCCCGAACTGGATTTTATTCATGACGACTCGCTGGATTACATTGACCACATTGACGAACTGCTGAAACACTAGGTTGAACTTACCTGTTTACATAGCCAAGCGTTATCTTTTTGCGAAAAAATCGCACCATATTATTAATATTATTTCTGCTATTTCTGTTGGAGGTATTACCATTGGCACGGCAGCATTAATCATTGTTCTTTCGGTTTTCAACGGTTTTGAAAATATGGTGGTTACCATGTTCAATTCCTTCAATCCCGACCTGAAAGTAACTCCTGCTGTGGGAAAGACTTTTAATGAGCAGAAGCTTGATGAAAAAAAAATATTAAATTTACAGGGCATCAGTTGTGTTACCAAAGTCATTGAAGAAAATGCCCTTGTTAAATACCTTGATAAGCAATACATCTGTACTATAAAAGGTGTCAGTGATGATTTTTACCGCACCAGCAGACTGGATTCCATGATAGTGCATGGAGATGCAATTCTTGAACGGGGCGAACAAAATTTTGCCATAGTCGGAATGGGCGTTTCTTATAATCTTGGTCTTAACCTCAATGATTATGAAAACCCTTTATCTGTTTATGTGCCGCGGCGCTTCGAGGGAAACCGCATAAACCCGGTAGAAGCCTTTAACCACATGCTGATACAATGCTCGGGTGTGTTTTCGGTACAACAGGAGTACGATCAAAAATTTATAATAGTACCCCTGCGGTTTGCCGCTGAACTCCTCGAGTCTGAACACCAGTTATCTGCCCTGGAAATAAAAGTAGATCCTGCTGCCAGGCCCGACAGGGTTCAGAAACAACTGCAATCCTTGCTGGGCGATGACTATACCGTCAAAAACAAATACCAGCAGGAAGAGGTGCTTTTTAAGATAATGAAATCGGAAAAACTGGCTGTGTTCATGATTCTTTCGTTCATTCTGCTGATTGCAACCTTTAACGTTATTGGCTCCTTGAGTATGCTCATCATCGACAAGCGCAAAGATATTGCTGTGCTTAAAAGTCTTGGCGCCGGCAACCAAACCGTGAGGAACATTTTTTTCACCGAGGGCATGATGATTTCTTTATCGGGAGCTTTGTTGGGGCTGTTTCTTGGGGGGGTGGTCTGCTGGGTCCAGCAAACATTTGGTATTATTACCGTTTCCGCTGGTAATACCTTTGTGATGGATGCTTATCCCGTTAGGATACTGGCACTCGATTTTGTTTATGTTTTTCTGATAGTTTGTGTCATCGGCTTTATTGCGGCCTGGTATCCGGTAAAATACATTTCTAAAAAACACCTGGAACAACGCTTGTCCTGAT
>DAONFU010000027.1:9653-18121 GCA_035403765.1 Bacteroidales bacterium | reverse complement strand
TCTTGTCGCCTCAAATCTGGCGCACCTCAGACACTAAATAGCAAATTCAGAAACAATGGGCACAGCAAAATCAATTTCCGGTACGAATGGCTTCCACCGGATCAAGTTTGGAAGCCATATAGGCTGGAACATAGCCCGAAACCAACCCAATAAAGGCTGAAACAGTTAATCCAAGAATGATATTATCTGCGGTAAGCATCAGCTCAGTGTCGAAAGCTGCCAATATTATAAGTGTGCCTATATATACCAGCAAGAGTCCGAAAAGGCCGCCGACTATGCATAGCATAATGGCTTCGAACAAAAATTCAAACAGTATAAAATAGTTTTTGGCGCCCAACGATTTTTGTATCCCAATAATGTTGGTTCGTTCCCGTACCGATACAAACATAATATTTGCAATACCAAACCCCCCGACCAGTAAGGAAAATCCCCCGATAATCCATCCTGCAATGGAAATAACATCGAAAATACTCTCGAAACCTTTGGTGAGCAGATCGGGCTCGTTAATTGAAAAGTCGTCGTCGCGGCCCGGCTTCAACTTGCGTATCGAACGCATAATTCCCGTAAGTTCATCTTTGACTTGTGCGTTGGAAAAATTTGGTTTGGCTTTCACAATAAGCGTCGGGTCGTAATATTCGTTGTTGATATCGATGATGTTCCGTGCGTAATTGATGGGTATCAAAGCCTGATCGTCGGCGGTGTTGCCAAAGGTATCAGTGCCTTCCTTTTCAAAAACACCGATAACCTGAACCTTTCTGCCAAAAATCTTTACATCCTTACCCAGGGGATCAATATTGTCAAAAAGGTTTTCGGCCACATTGCTGCCAATGATAACCACCGGATGCCCACCGGCCGATTCCTGTGGGGTAAAATAACGTCCGCTGCCCAGCTTGAGAGTAAAGACCTTTTCGTAGTCATGCGAAACACCTGAAATACTGATATTGTCAATGCTTTTGTCCTGGCGCTTGATGGTTTTGCTGGTAGAAATCATAAAAGCGGCCACATCAATGCTGCCGGAGCGTTTTGCTAATTCAGTCATCTCTGAATATTTGGGTTGTGGCCGGTTAAAATATTTCCACCATGGAAAATCCGTACTGAAATTCCATGGCCATTTTTGAATAAAAAGCACATTGTTACCCAGGGATTCAATATTTTTTCGAATATTAATTTCCATAGAATCCACCACCGTAAACACTGTAGTTACCGCAAAAATCCCTATTGTTATACCCAACAACGACAAAAATGTCCTCAATCGGTTTGCGATAATAGATTGAAAAGCAAACAAATAACTCTCGCGCAGCAGCCTGATAAAAAGTATCATTATTTTTTGTTAAAATAGTAACTATGTTTGCAGTTAATCGTTTAAAGTATGAATTTAAAAAACATGGTCATTAGGCAAACATGGCATAAAATTACAAAATTGTTTGGGACTTGAAAAAAAACTATCGATGAACCAAACAGAATTTTGCCTGGATACTCAAAAAATTCCTCAAAACATAACATTTTAATTTTACTGAAAAACATTTTTTTAAACTAAATTTACCGACCTTTGCAGGAAAAATTATCCACCGGACCTATGATAAAGATTAACAGCGCCTTAGTTTCAGTATATAATAAAGCCGGACTTGATGAGATTATCGAAAGTCTGAACGTTTTAGGCGTAAAGCTTTATTCCACGGGCGGCACTCTTGATTATATCAGGAAATTAGGTCAGGACGCGGTTTCTGTGGAATCCTTAACAGACTACCCTGCGCTTTTTGGAGGACGGGTAAAAACACTGCATCCTAAAGTTATGGGAGGAATTCTTTATCAGCGAAACAAAGCGCAGGATGTACAACAGGCAAAAGATTTTGCAATTCCCTCTATTGATCTGGTCATCGTGGATTTGTATCCGTTTGAAAAAACGCTTTCCGGCGATGCCAGCGAAGAAGAAATCATTGAAAAAATTGATATCGGCGGCATCTCACTGATTCGGGCCGCGGCAAAAAATTTCAATGATGTGATTGTTGTTCCTTCTGCTGACCATTATGGCAGGCTTGCACAATTGCTGAAAGAAAAAAATGGCTATACCTCATTGGAGGATCGTAAATACTTTGCCACTCAGGCTTTTAATGTGTCGTCGCACTATGATACGGCCATTTTTAACTATTTTAATGCCACCGAAAAAATTCCTGTTTTCAAGCAGAGCTTTATTCAATCAACCAGCCTGCGTTATGGAGAAAATCCTCACCAGCAGGGCGTGTTTTTTGGCCACCTGAATGAAGTGTTTGAACAGTTGCATGGGAAAAGCATTTCCTACAATAACCTTGTGGATATGGAAGCGGCCGTTAATCTAATAGCTGATTTTGAGGAGACAACTTTTGCCATTTTGAAACACACCAATGCCTGCGGCCTGGCAAGTCGCGAAATACTTGCCGAAGCGTGGAAAGATGCCCTGGCAGGCGATCCCGTGTCGGCCTACGGCGGAGTGCTGATAACTAACAGAATTATCGACAAAGAAACGGCCGCAGCCCTTAATGAGGTGTTTTTTGAGGTACTGATAGCAGCGGATTATGAGCCGGAAGCCCTTGAAATCCTTTTTACCAAAAAGAACAGAATAATCTTGAAACAAAGGAAGTTTGCCTTTGCAGCTCGGCAATACAAATCCCTGCTGAACGGTGTCATAGTTCAGGACAAAGATATGAAGACCGAAACCAGTGAGGATCTCCGGGTGCTTACCGATATTGCTCCGACCACCGCCGAAATCGATGACTTGTTGTTTGCAAATAAAATAGTAAAACACACCAAGTCAAACACTATTGTTTTGGTTAAAAACCGTCAACTGCTGGGAAATGGTACCGGACAGACTTCGCGGGTGGATGCCTTACGCCAGGCCATTGTAAAAGCCCGGGAGTTTGATAAAGACCTTAACAAGGCCGTGATGGCTTCTGATGCATTTTTCCCTTTTGCCGACTGTGTGGAGATTGCCGCACAGGCAGGAATCAGTGCCGTAATCCAGCCCGGTGGCTCGGTTCGGGATAATGAATCCATAAACTGTTGCAACCAACATAGAATAGCAATGGTTTTTACAGGATACAGACATTTTAAACATTAGAAAAATATAACCAGATATGGGATTGTTGTCATTATTTACTAAAGAAATTGCCGTTGACCTCGGAACGGCTAACACTATTATTATTTACAAGGACAAAATTGTGGTTGAAGAACCTTCGATTATTGCCGTGAACCTCGTTACCGGCAAAACCGAGGCCGTTGGAAAAAAAGCCATGATGATGCATGGTAAAACCCACCAGAATATACGGACGATAAGACCTTTGCGCGACGGCGTGATTGCTGATTTTCATTCGGCGGAAATCATGATAAAAGAATTTATTAAAATGATGGACAACAAACATTCCCTTTTTCCGCCATCATTGAAAGCTGTAATCAGCATACCTTCGGGCATCACCGAGGTGGAGGAACGTGCCGTGCGCGACTCCGCCGAGCAGGCGGGCGCCAAAGAAGTAAGACTTATCCACGAGCCAATGGCGGCAGCTATCGGCATCGGAATCGACGTGTTGGAGCCTAACGGCAACATGATCATTGACATAGGTGGTGGAACCAGCGAAATTGCTGTGATTGCCCTCGGCGGTATTGTTAATAATAAATCCATACGTATTGCAGGCGACGAGTTTAACCAGGATATCGAAGAATACCTGCGCAAACAGCATAATATGAACGTGGGAGAACGCACTGCCGAACGGGTTAAAATAGAGGTGGGCGCCGCCCTGCCCGAAATTGAAAACCCGCCGCCTGACTATGCAGTTCACGGTAGGGATATGCTTACTGGTATTCCGCGCGAAATCATGGTTAATTATACCGAAATTGCGCATGCCCTGGATAAATCCATTACCAAGATAGAAACCGCGGTTCTCAATGCCCTTGATATGACTCCTCCAGAACTGTCGGCCGACATTTTTCGTACAGGAATTTATCTTGCCGGCGGCGGCGCCTTATTGCGCGGACTCGACAAAAGGCTGCATATGAAAACCAAGCTTACCGTGCATGTGGCCGAAGACCCCCTGAAAGCTGTGGCCAGAGGCTCAGCAATAGCTTTGAAAAATTTTGACAAATTTCCGTTCCTTATTAAGTAGATTTTTTGTTATTTCGCTGATTGTTATCTTCGGGAATGTTCCCGGGTGTAATTCTTTTTTATGCGCCCACTGCTGCAGTTTTTTCTGAAACATATTAACTTTTTCCTATTCCTTTTGATGGAGTTTTTTGCTTTTTTTTACATTGTAAAAAGCAATTATTACCAGCAGTCGGTCTTTATCAATTCTGCCAATGCCTTTACAGGCGGCATCTATACCGTCCAAAGCAATCTTACTGATTATCTTGCGTTGAAAACCGTCAACAACAGACTGGCCGTAGAAAATGCCCGGCTGCGTAACAACCAGCGAAGTGCTTTCTTATCGACCAACAACAAAACCTTTGTGGTGGATGATACGCTGTATCAACAGCAATATGAATATACAGAAGCTAGGGTAGTTGCCAATACTACCAATAAAATCAACAATTATATCACCCTGAACAAGGGATACAACCATGGCATACGTAAGGAAATGGGGGTGATTACCTCCCTGGGCGTGGCCGGTATTATTAAAGATGTGTCGGCAAATTTCTGCACGGTTACATCTGTGTTGCATTCCAAATCGAAAATCTCGGCCAAAATCAAAAAAAATAATTATATCGGAACACTGGTGTGGGAAGGCGGAGATTATCGGCTAGCCAACCTGAAAGATATCCCTACCCACGTAAAAATCGCCTCCGGCGACACCATTGTTACCAGCGGTTATTCCTTGATTTTTCCAGGTGGATTGATGATAGGCACTGTATATTTTTATGACTCCGGCAAGAACAATGATTTTTATAATATCAAAATACGACTAAGTACTGATTTTAACAAAATTTCGTATGTATATATTGTGAAATCGCTTATGAAACCGGAACTCGAAGAACTCAAAATCAAGACGCAAAATGACTAACCTGATTTTTCGGAATATTTTACGGTTTGCTTTGCTGATATTATTTCAGGTGCTGGTGTTTAATAATATTCAGGTTTTTTCTTTTGTTACGCCCTATATTTATGTTCTTTTCATACTCCTGCTGCCTTTTGAAACTCCCCGATGGCTGATGCTGGTATCGGGTTTTGTTTTGGGATTGTTGATTGATTTTTTCTCTAATACGGGCGGAATACATACCGCAGCTACCGTGCTTATTGCCTTTCTTAGGCCCTGGGCTCAAAATACAGTTTCCTCAAGGCAGGAATACGAACCGGGCATACAGCCAGGGATAAAAAATCTGGGCTTCCGCTGGTTTTTTCTGTATTCATTAATCCTGATTACTATTCACCATGTTTTTCTCTTCTACCTGGAGGTTTTCAGGCTTGCCGGCTTTTTCCAGACCATGCTCCACGCCCTCCTAAACGTGCTATACACGCTGGTCTTTATCATCATCATACAGTATTTGTTTTACAGAAAATAACAGGCGATAAACAGTTGCTGATTATTGCTTTTGTTTCGATTCAATATCGTCCTCCAGTTTTTCATCGAGTTTGAGGTTTTGAATCTGCCATTTTTGGTTAGGCTTATACAGAATAAAAGAAATTTTTATTGGCTGCCGGTCGTACCGCAACATGTAATTTAGTAAGACATAGTTTTCTGAATATACCACTTTGTCAATCAGTTCGTATCCGTAATACTGTCCTATCTTCGCAATAAATTCCTTCGTTTGCATTTTGAGGTTGTCCACATAGGCCTTGTAATTATTCATCCATTTATTATTGGCGAATATGTATCCGATGGCAGTATCCGAACTTTGTTCCACGTACAGTTTAAAAAAATATTCTGTCAGGTCTTCGGGTTTTTCCTGAGCCCCTGCATAATTGCTAATACTTGTTATATAGATAGTTATGATTATTAATAGTGAAAATTGTATTTTCATAATTATTGCTTATTTGGTGTAAAAATAGTATTTTAAAATTCAACGTAAAAATATTTTAAATTTTTGAAAAAATTAGACTTATTATTGAGAATAATTAATAAATTTGTTTGCTAATACAAATGTTTATACACAAAAAAATAGAAAATTCATGAAAATCAGAATTTTAACCCTGTTGTTAATAGTGGCTTCTTTAGCCTGTTTATCGCAGACCAAAGAAGCCCCAAGCAAGTTTTTTAAGGCCACTGTTAATCATGTCGTGCTTGACGTGCCGGCAGGATTTGAAGCGGTAGGCGGTCAAAACGGCTTTTTGCATAAAGGCAGTGCTTCTACGCTGATGATAGAGGAAATACCCAATTCTCCCTTTAGTTTCGCCGCGGAACATTTCAACGCTTCCAGTCTTGAAAAAGATGGCGCCAGGTTGACAGGACAGGAAACCATGAAAACATCTTCTGGCCAGGATGCCGTACTCTATACCCTCGCGGTACCTCTGAAAAATAAAGACAACACCACATCCGCCGATTTTGAAAGAATGGTATTAATTACTGGTAATGAAACAAAAACCATTTGCATTGTGGTCAATTACCCTGTAATCATCAAAAAGCTAATTCAGGAGCCTTTGAAAACCTCCATGTTATCTGTTATTATGAATTAATCAAAATCTGTTGCATGAAAAAAATATACCTTAGCCTTGTTTTATTGCTGGTGATGGTTCCCGGATTGCTGTTTTCGCAAACAGAAACTCAAACCTATCATGTGCGCTGGCATACCGAAGCACAGGACATGTGGGGGCCCAACGGGTCGGCCTTTACCATGGATACATCCATCAATATCTTTGATGTTAATGAATCGGGAGTAAATACTGCCGGTTCTATAGTGAATATTCTCGGTGGCGATTTCGGAGCTATGCTGACCATTGATTATTGGCTGCGTTTGGGATCCAACTTCAACATTGACGGATTTACAACAGGCTGGGTAGATGTTAATTATCCTACCATTATCGATCTGACATATCCTGACAGCATGATGTTTAACCCGGGGCAGACCATTACCATAGAATCCAATTATCAGGTAGATACAGGATGGTTTCTTACCACCCAATTTCCAACCTCTGGTCATATTTCCTTTGACTTTTACTTCGGCTTTAACATTGATGTGGATGCCGAAGTTTGTGTGTGGAGCTGTACTTCTTTTGATGTCTTTGAAGTAGGCATTCCCCTTGATACCACCTTGCTTTTCGACATTTCCGACAGCAACGGTGTGGCTTCCATCACTTATCCCTGGTATGATCCGGCAATCGGTTTTTATATGGCCCACGACACCATCCTTCCCTTGGTATTCAACAACCTCGGGGGCATTGGTCTTAGCGGGGTAATTACCCTGCCTTATGTGGAAACCAACGACTATATGCTTTCAAACGACAAATGCTTGTATGCCAGAGGCGACAGCGCATTTATGTGGTTCGACCTCGATATCCTTACCTTTATCGGGGCTTTTGACCCCAGCCTCGATTCCGTCCTCGACCTCCTGAACGGTACTATCGACATAGGAGCCGGTATTACTATCGATTATAGCCTGCTTACCATGAACCTTTTGGTTACCAGCTATATGGTGCAGAATTTCTCTTTTTGTCCTACTATCTGGGCCAACCTCACCTTCCCCAACAATTATTCCTATACGGAAACCATACCGGGCACCGGAACAATTGTGAATTCCGGATTTTCCAACAGCATAACGTTCCAGGTAGATCATAACCTCAATCTCGATTTACCCTGTAATATGCCGGATATTATGCCTGCTTATGTGAGGTTTTCTATGGACAATGATTTCAGGAATCATACTTTTGACAGCCTTACCTTCACTTTTGTGCTGACTGCTTTTACCTTCACCTTGAACCTGCCGTCCTTCCCCGTTATGGGCGATTACTGCATTCCGGAATATTGTATCCAAATGCCGGTACCCTGCACCGAAAAATCATTAGGCAACGATACATGCTGGCAGCTGGTGTGTTTTCCTCAAGTCTGTGCTCCGGCCACGCAACAGCCCGATGTGAGCTATACCATTGGTCCGCTCATCAACCTGAGTATCCCACTGGGACATATAGAATTTGACTGGTTTGATGACACCTGGGAATTGGGCGAATTTCTGCCTGACAACAGCGGCATTGGACTATTTGATACCGTTATGACCAGCCAGCTAATCATGTATCCCAACGATCCTTTTTATACCGAAATAGAAGGTCCTAACGTTATTTGCTTCGGAGATACCGATGCTGTGGTAACCGTTTACGCCCACAATGGAACACCCCCTTACACCTACGTTTGGAATACCGGACAAACTGTTACCACCACCGCCACCTCCGACAGCATCACCGTGGGCGTGGGCAATTATATGGTTACAGTTACTGATGTGAACGGATGTTCTTCTACTGAACAACTTATCATTTATTACGTAAATCCTGAAATCTTTATTAATTTAACCGGCACCGA
>DAONFU010000027.1:2036-9553 GCA_035403765.1 Bacteroidales bacterium | reverse complement strand
GTGTTTTTTGATGATCAGTCAACGTATGCTTATGCCTGGAACTGGGATTTTAATGACCCAGGGGCGGGTTCAGCAAATACCTCCGATTTCCAGTCACCATCTCATTCCTTTACCGGTGAAAATATTTACTACGTTTCACTGATTGTAACCTCCGACCACGGATGTAAAGATACCGCCGTGCGCAAAGTGGAAGTAATAGATGACGTACTGCAGTATGAAAACGTGTTTACCCCCAATAATGACGGACACAACGATATTTTTGAAATAAGAAATGTGGAGAAATATACCGCAAACAAACTGACTATATTTAACCGTTGGGGTAATAAAGTGTTTGAAGCCTCTCCATACAGAAATACCTGGAATGCTGAAGGTGTGCCCGACGGGGTTTATTATTATATCTTTGATGCCGGAGATGGAAGCAAAACAGTTGAAGGAACCGTTACCATTGTTAGATAAAATACTACTTGACTATGAAACTATTTTTGAAAAAAGGATTACATAAAGGCGCCGTATTGGTTTTTTTTCTGGCTTTGTCTTTTTACACTTTCGGAACCAGCCAATATGCTACAGGGCCGTTAACTTCCTCTACCACTTGGAGCACAGATACTGTTTTTATCATCGGCGACATAACTGTAAACGGCGGGGTTACCCTCACTATCAGCCCGGGCACCAGGGTGATTTTTCAGGGCCATTACAAATTCAATGTCAATGGACGCTTGCTGGCTATAGGAACAATAAACAACCAAATACATTTCACCATCAACGACACTGCGGGTTTTTCAACCATGACATCCAACAATGGCGGATGGTATGGGGTTCGTTTTGTCAATAATGTAAGTACGGATACCTCAAAAATTTTTTATTGCCGGTTTTCTTACGGCAAGGCTAATGGTACCGGTGATGACGCCAATGGTGGAGCTATCTGTGTAAACAACTTTTCCAGACTGAAAATCTACCACTGCACTTTTGAACATAACGCAGCCAAAACCAATGGCGGTGCGGTATATATTCGAAAATCTTATGCCCAGGTGTTATTTAGCGATTTTTCAAACAATAAGAGCACAGGCGGCGGCGGTTTATATGTCAGTTCGGGAGCTCCGGCCATATATAACAATACTTTTGTATCTAATTTTGCCAATAACGGCGGCGGCGGTGTGTTTTTTGCCGATACCACACTTGCCAGAGCTAACGGAAACCTTATCAGGCACAATATGGGCCTGTTGGGCGGCGGCGTGGGCTGCTATATTGCCAACCCTATCCTTAATAACAACACTATTGTCTATAATAAAGCCACTCACGGCGGAGCCATGATATGTATCAACTCCAGCCCCACACTAAAAAACAATATCCTGTATAACAATACAGCAAGCGGTATTGGCCCACAGGTGGCGCTGATGACTGATTTGTGTGACCCGAACTTTTACTATTGCAATATCCAGGGCGGGTTCGCCGGATTTGGCATCCAGGGAACACAAACCTATACAGGACAATACCTTAACAACCTTGAAGCGCAGCCGATGTTCGAAGATACCGTGCAGCATAATTACCTTATTAAACATGCTTCGCCATGCCTTGATGCCGGCACTCCCGATACTGCGGGACTCAAACTGCTGGGTGTAGATCTGGCGCAAAAGCCCCGTATAAGCATGGGGCGCATAGATATTGGCGCCTACGAACGCGAACAGGTGATCGGTGTGTGTGGAAATATCACTCAAAACACTGTGTGGTCGGCTGATACCGTTAAATTAACCTGCGACATCACAATAAGTAATGGCGTTACACTTACCATAAATCCCAAGGTGTTTGTTGAAGCTCAGGGGCATTATACCATTACGGTAAATGGTAGAATGCTTGCTCAGGCTACAGCCGCCGACAGCATCATCTTTACCGCGAAAAATCACACAACAGGATGGGGAGGGATAATTTTTTATGACACTCCCGTCACAAACGATAGCTCGAAATTTTCATACTGTCGCTTCAGTTACGCTAAAAATACCGGCATGAACAGAGGAAGCCTCATGGTGGTTAATTTTCCGAAGATTAAAATTTCTAATTCCTTATTTTCAAATAATCAGGCCATGAATGGTGGCGCCGTATATGCCTTAAATGCTTCTTTTTCAATATTCAAATCTGCTTTTTATAATAACCTTGCCAATGACAAAGCCGGAGCGGTTTGCTGCGACTCCAACGCTAATATGAAAATTGTTGATTGTATTTTTGCCTATAACCAGGCGAACAACGAAGCAGGAGCAATTTACTGTAAAAACGCCGCTCCTGTTATCAAATCGACTATCCTTGCCAACAATACTGCCGCCCTTGGCGGTGCCCTGTCATGCGATACGGCGCATGCAAAAATAATCAACTGCCTGATAGTTAATAATACCGCAAATAATGCAGGTGCGCTGAGGATCTCCCGTTCTAATCCGGCGCTGACCAACAACACCATCGCTTTCAATTTATCAAACAACAAAGGGGGAGGGGTGTTTTGCGCACATTCCATTCCGGTGCTGACTAATAATGTATTATACAACAATTCGGCTGTTACCTCTGGCAGCCAGGTGTTTATTGATGATTCTCTGAGCGCTCCTGAATTTTATTATTGTGATATAGCCGGCGACACTACCGCCATGGGATACAATGGCTTTACTGGCTTCAACGGCGTTTATCAAAACAATATGGATACCATTCCCGCATTTTTGGCTCCTCCGGCAGGTGCCGGGATGGCTTATGCAGGCCTGCTGGCCGACTTTGCTCCGGATCCCTGTTCGCACCTCTATAACAGAGGTAAAACAGATACTGCCGGATTACAACTGCCTGCATTTGATCTGGCGGGGAACAGCCGTTTTTTTGCCAACCGTATTGATATTGGGGCCTACGAACTGATAAAACCCCAGATTTCAGGGCAGCCTGTCTCCATTACAGTATGTGCAGGCGATACTGCCCTATTTGCCGTTTCCGTGGAAACCAGTTCTCCGGTATCCTATCTCTGGCAATACAGCTCCACGGCCGGAATTCTTTGGAATAACGCCCCCAACGATAACAATGATGCTGTGTATTACATCAATGGCGTGCTGTCCGCACAAAACAATTACCTCTACCGTTGTATTATCTCTGCACCCTGTGCGCAATCAATCAATTCACAAAGTGCCACACTTAGCGTCAGCACTCCACCGGCTATCCTTAATCAGCCAGTTAATGTTACCATTTGCCAGGGTGCTACCGCCAGTTTTTCTGTAAGCGCTTCGGGAACAAATATTGCTTACCAGTGGCAGCAATTAGCCCCTGCCGGCTCCTGGACTAATTGTTCGGGAACTACTGCAACCCAGTCTGCATATACGGTAACCAATACCCCCGCCAACTTAAACGGCTACCGTTATCGCTGCCTGCTGGCCGGCGACTGCCAACCCGATACGCTTTCTAACGAGGTGCTGCTCACGGTAAAAACCCTGCCTGCTATAGTTACGCAGCCTACCAACCAAAGTAATTGCGAGGGACAAAATGTTACTTTTACACTCACGGCTACAGGCACCAATATTACGCTGCAATGGGAAGAAAGTACCGATGGTGGCGCCTCCTGGCATAACGCCCCCGGCACATCAAACACCAATACTTATAGCGTTACCGGCACAACAGCATCAATGAGCGGCTACAGATACCGCTGTGTGGTTGCTGGCGATTGTTTACCTGCAGCCACCTCCAATGTGGTTACGCTATCGGTCAATACAAGCCCCGTCATTACCGCACAACCTGTTGCAACTCATGTGTGTGTTACCTCCGATACATCCATTATTGTCAGTGCTACGGGCGGCAACCTGACGTACCAATGGGAAAAACGGGGTCCGGCCGACACCGCCTGGTCAAACGCAACCGGCCCGACAGCAGTTTCGGCGGCCTACCAAATTGATAATGCCAGTATGATGATGAACGGAACCTGGTTCAGATGCCGTATTCAGAATATTTGTCCCCCATCCGTAATCTCCGACAGCGTGCAGCTCTTTGTTCACACTATGCCGGCGGTGTACCTCGGCCCCGACGACACTATCTGGCTTTACAACGAATCCATTATCCTTGATGCAGGGAGCGGCTTTTCATCGTATCACTGGTCAACCGGTGAAAACACGCAGACTATTACGGTGGTTGGCCTGGATGTGCAGATAGGGCCGCATATGTACACCGTAACCGTAGCGGATGGCTGGGGTTGTAGCGCTTCCGACAACATTACCATCACCGTATTGGATAACACAGGAATATCAATTACAGAATTAGAAAGCAGTATCTCTATATTTCCAAATCCAATTAAGGACTTGCTGTATGTTGACATAAAAGATAATAAGGATGAGATAGATTTCTGTATTGTTAATCTCGAAGGACAAAAGGTGCTGGAATATATCGCTGAGCCTTACACTCAACGAAAGGTTTTTGATTTTTCGGGGTTAAATGATGGGGTATATTTTATTTCCATAACTATGAATGGGAAAGTTGTTAACAGAAAGATTGTAAAACTCTGAGTATAAAAAATAAAAAATAAATTTTACCAAAGAAAAAAAATAGATTTGTCGTTATAACTATTGTTAATCTTATTAAAACAGATTTTGGGTTTTGAAACGGTTTTGTTGCTTTTACGTATAATATTGTGTATATTTGTGTTTTTAACTAATGATATTCAATTATTTATTGCTATTTAAAAAAATACCCATCAGCAGGTTTAGTATAATGTTTTTACTTGCTGTTATGGGTTTGAGTCATTCATGCTTTTCGCAAGGGTTTAGTGAAGCGCAGAAGGATTCTATACTGAATGCCTACGTAACTGTACCGAACAGCGATATTAGCATAGTGCCTCCTGCTTATTTCAAAGCCTTCGTAAATGATGGAAAATTTGGCTTTATGCATGATGGGTCCGGAGCATCTGTTTCCATTCAGGAGATTACCGGAACACCTTATCCCATAGTGGCTCAATATATGTCGAAAGAATACCTTGAAACACAGGGGGTTAAGTTCATTACCAAAGAAAATATTCAGACTAGAGAAAAAAAAGATGCCATAATCTACCTGGTAAGTTTCCCTGTGAAAAGCAAAGACCAGACCAAGGAACTGCAATACGAACGCTTGATGTTGTTTACAGGTGATTATAACAGAACAATCTGGATCAGCGCCAACTACCCGGTGGTGGCCCGGAAAGTGCTATTTGTTGCGCTACGTGAAAGCCTGCTGTCAGTAAAGTTTGATTAAGTGAAAACAATCTTTATGAAAAAAAATATACTGCTCCTTTTCTTTTTTATTATCCTGATAACGGGCATCAACAGCAGGTTGTCTTCGCAAACCCATACCATTACACACAATGTCGACTGGGTTACCCACGATCAGAATATGTGGGGGCCCAATGGCAGCCCGTTTACATTAAATATGGACATCGAACTGTTCAACATCAGTTTTGGAGATACCAATTCCTTTGGAGGAATTGAGGATTTGGGCTGGCTCGGACAGTGGGGTGCCGTGGTGGATATTGGCACCTGGCTCGAAGCCGCTTCGGTGTTTAGTATTCATGGTTTTACCACAGGATCAGTTGATGCCGAATACCCCGTTTCTATCGACCTTACTTTTCCTGATAACTATACGTTTAACCCCGGCGAATGGATAACCATTAACACCGATTATAATGTGGAACCCGGCTGGGATCTCACCACCCATTTTCCCACTGCCGGAATCATTCAACTGGATTTTTTCTTTGGCTTCGGCCTGGATATTTCAGCTACCGTATGCTTATATGATTGCTTTACGCTCGATATTATCAGCCTTAACCTGCCTACCGACTCAATTAATATTTTTTATCTGAATTCACAAACCGGCGAAGTATCCTATCCCTGCTGGAATGGTTTCTTTTTTAGTATTTGCCATGATGATATATTGCCAATCATAATTCAGGACTGGTGGGATATCGGATTAACTGGATTTATCGACATTCCTTATGTGGTAACCCACGACTGGCTTGGTGCCGACGATTGCCTTTATGCCCATGGAAACGACCTTTGGCTGCATCTGAACGTTGATATTATCCAGCTGTTATCGGCTATTGCACAACTTATTCCACCGCCGGCGGGACCTATTATTTCTCAGATTTTGGGCTATATGAGCGGCACCTTCGATTTGGGCGGAGGTATTACCATCGATTATACCTTGCTTTCTCTCAATTTTGGCCTCGACAGCTATATGACACAGGATTTTACGCTCTGTCCCGATGTGTGGACCCGATTTTCGTTCCCTACCACTGTCCCGTATAATATTTCCGACCCCGGAAACGCAGACTCTATTGTAGAAGCCGGCGTGTCCGATACCTGTGATGTTTTATGCGGATACGACCTCAATTTCAAATATCCCTGCGACGGGTACCCTGTCTGGGACATTGGCATACAGCACTATCTTACCAACGATTTTACTAACCATACCTGGGATAGTATGGCCTTTTATTTTAATATCAGCGCTTTCGAATTCTGGATAAACCTGCCATTCAAATCCATGACCGAATTTTCAATTCCTGAGTATTGTATCGAATTTCCTGTCCCATGCATGGAAAAATCAAACGGCCCCGATACCTGCTGGGATACCATCTGCAATCCGCCCATTATTATCCCCCCCATCAGTCAGCAGCCCGACCTTACCATACATATCGGCCCGCTGATTAATATGACTTGGCCCCTTGGATATATCCCCATTACATGGTATAACAATACCTGGCAACTGGGCGGATGGCTGCCCAATCAAACCGGTATTTATGATACCATTATGGCCCCCGAACAACTTATCCCCAATCCGCCCATGACCATGCATGCCGAGATTACCACGCAGATTATCTGTTATGGTGACTCCACAGGCGCCATCACCGCTTTTGTGGAAAACGGCACACCGCCCTATACTTATATCTGGTCAACCGGCGACTCTACCACCACCAATAATACCACCAACTCTATAACTAACCTGGGTGCAGGCACTTATTATGTTACGGTATATGACCAGGGCCCATGTTATTTTTATGATACCGTAGATATCAGCAATATCGATCCGCAAATGTTCATATCGCTTGAAGTGAAAAATGTTACTTGCATCAGCGGGTCCGACGGACAAATTACGGCCCATGTTACAGGCGGAACACCGGGTTATACCTATGTTTGGTCACCTTTTGGCGGTTATGATTCCATTGCTTCCAATCTACCCGCGGGCACTTATTCAGTAGTGGCTACCGACCTGCTCAACTGCCAGATAAGCGATACGGCCACGCTGATTGAATTGTGGCCATTGCCCGAAATTGGTATGCGGGCAGAACCCGATAGCGGGTGCCAGCCATTACGGGTTCAATTTTATGAAACTACTATCGACAGCGGCCAAAGCTATCTATGGGATTATCATGACAATGGAGCTACCGACACAGTGAAAAATCCGATACATACTTTTCTTAATTCCGGTGAGTATGATATTACAATTTATGTTACCTCTAATCACGGATGTCTTGATTCTATGACTAT
>DAONFU010000027.1:0-1936 GCA_035403765.1 Bacteroidales bacterium | reverse complement strand
AACGCCTTTACTCCCGACCGGGATGGAAATAACGAGGAGTTTTTGGTGAAAGGAACAGGAATACTCAATAGTACTTTTAACATGATTATTTATGACCGTTGGGGAAAACAGGTTTTTCAATCCAACGACGTGGAAAAAGGCTGGAATGGCAAAATCAACGAAACGACTGTGGCTGACCCTGCCGTATATACCTGGGTAGTTACTTATCGTGATATTGACAGGAAGTACCATAAATATACCGGCTCTTTAGTTTTATTAAGGTGATTTTTTAGAAAATATATTTTGCGAAATGCAAAATGATTATTTTTGAAAACTTTTTTTGCAGGTCGGTACATTTTTTGATAAAGACAGGCAATTTTGAATTATATTTTATATGGAACAGAAAAAGAGAGTTATTATTCATATCAATAACATCGGGCCGGAAATATTAGAAGCTATACATAATAAGTACCCGGAAGGATATCAGGATAGAATTTTCAAAGTAACAAAACCTAATGGCGATTTCTTTCATGCAATAACTGTTGATACCAAGGATGCTTCCTACCTTATCAAAGTAGAGGTAAAAATTGACACAGCCACCGATGAGAAAATTGAAGAACAGTTATTTGCCAAAGACGATATTCCCGATGCAGATATTAAGGCCTCTGAAGAAGATGACAGTGATGATGGCCGGAAAATGCCTGCTGACGACGATGATATAGCAATTTAGCAGGAAAAAACTTTTAAGCTTCGTCGGTACCCCATTCATTACTTTTTATTTCAAAACCTGCCAGCAATAACATTTTGTCGGTAACTGTATTTATTAATTCTTCGATATTCTTGGGCCTGAAATAAAAAGATGGCGATGCGGGACAAATGATTGCGCCGGATTGGCATAATAATTTCATGTTTTCAATATGTACCAGGTTGAAAGGCATTTCGCGCAACAGCAGGATAAGTTTTTTATTTTCTTTTAGCATAACGTCTGCTGTACGTGAAATCAGGTCATCGGCATAACCGTGGGCAATCCGTCCGAGAGTTCCCATGGTGCAGGGGCAGATAATCATGACATCGTATCGTGATGAACCCGAAGCAAAAGGTGCAAAAAAATCCTTATTGTCATATATCCTTCCTGCGGCAAACGAGTGGGCAGGCAAGCCGAGTTCGTGCTGCCTCACTTTAACGGCATTTTCCGAAAGCACTATGCCCAATTCGGCAATCTGGTCATGATACTGATGAAGCCTGTTGACCAGGTTTTCTGCATAAATGGCGCCACTGGCGCCTGTAATTCCGATAACAATTTTTTTTCTGCTCATATCTCGTAAATGGCCGATATGGTTATACTGCTGCTGAATTGCCAGCGTTTTTGAATTCTCCAGTATGGAATTTCCGAGCCACGAACCGGAATAATGGAGTTTTGGTAGCGAATATTGGCTTTCAAATGGCCGGTAATGTTGATTCCTAAACCAGCCAGACCGCTGAAATCAAGCTTGTTAAAACGAGGTCGCTGCGAATCATACACAGTGCCAAATTCGTCTTTTTCAATTCCATTATTTTTCATCAGTACGCCAAGCGCCGGGCCGGTTTCAAGCCAAAACCGCTTTGAAAACTGCCATTTATACAAGAGGCTTAATTCGATATAATGAAGATTTAGCTTATAGATGCTGTAATCATTGATTTTTGGCCGTTGATTTTTGCTGCTGCCTTTAAGAATGTAATACAATTCTAGTTGCAGGGCCGATTTTTCATTAAAGGCAAAGTTGGAAAAGGCCCCCACATAAGGTCCGGCTTTGTAAAACCCCGAAAGTTGATCGCCGGAAATCTGCGAAGCCGCGATACCGGCAAAAAATCCACCCCCGAATTTCTGGGCATTTGAATGGGAAATGGTTAACGATATCACTATCAGCAGCGTAATTTTTTTTATCATATTTTTAAATTAATAGCAATACTCCATAAC
>DAONFU010000026.1:5676-21608 GCA_035403765.1 Bacteroidales bacterium | reverse complement strand
ACAAATCATCATCGCCGGAGCTGATGTGGTAATGGCTGACAAACCCCTTGGACTGTAAAAACAAGCTTTTCCGGTAGGCAAGATTTCGGCCCACGCCCATATAAGGCATTTTGGCTTTAGCCATGGCAAAATATAGTAAGGCTATCGACACGGTATCGAAGCGTATGAGCTTGTTCAGAAAGCCTTTTTTTTGAGCATAAGCACCGTAGCCCAGTACAATGCTGATTTTGGGATTAGAAAACGGCGCCTGCATTTGCCTGATCCAGTCGGTGCTTTTTGGGGCGCAGTCGGCATCGGTCAACAACACAATATCGTTGTGGGCAGATTTTATACCTAAAGAGAGAGAGAATTTTTTTCCCGGAAAACAGTTTTTGTTTTTCTGGGTTTTCAGCACTACCAGCCTGGCATATTTTATTGACAAGTCGCACAACAGGTCGTTGGTATCATCATCGGATTCATCATTTACAACGATGACTTCAAAATCGGGATAATCCTGTTCGAGAATTAATGGCAGGTTTTTCTCCAGGTTGTAATATTCATTACGGGCACATATCACAACGGAAACAGGCAAAGAGGTTGTAATAGATTTTTTTTTGCGACAAAAGGCAAATCGAGCAAAAATTCCCCAGAAATAAATCAGCTGAAGAAGAAAAATACAGAAAAAAGCAATGAATAAAATCAATTGCAACTGGTCCGGAAAAAACTTTTCGAAGAGCATAAACATCCAATGTGCCGCAAAAGTAATTTATATTTATTTTCGGCATAAGCCCCTAATAAAAAATTATACACATTTTATTTGTTTATTATTTTTTGCTGTTAGCCGCTAAATGAGATGAAAAATGTTGAAATAAATTACATTTGCACCATGAAATTTACTTTGACAGCCACTGATGCCTCCAGTGCGGCGCGTGCCGGCGTTCTTGAAACGGCCCACGGACTTATCGAAACGCCGATTTTTATGCCTGTGGGAACGGCCGGTAGTGTGAAAGCCATACATCAAAAAGACCTGGCTGAAGATATTAAGGCTCAGATTATTTTAGGCAATACCTACCACCTGTATCTTCGTCCCGGCCTCGACATTATTTATGAAGCCGGGGGCCTGCATAAGTTCAACGGGTGGGATTATCCTATACTAACCGACAGCGGCGGCTACCAGGTGTATTCACTCAAAACCATCAGGAAAATTAATGAAGACGGGGTGGTGTTTCATTCGCACATCGACGGATCGAAGCACATCTTTACACCCGAAAACAATATGGACATTCAGCGTCGCATCGGTGCCGACATTATGATGGCCTTCGACGAATGTACGCCATTTCCGTGCGAATACCCCTATGCCAAAAAATCCATGGAAATGACACACCAATGGCTTAGCCGCTGTGTACGCCGGTTTAACGAAAGCGAAGCCCTGTACGGCTACCCGCAGTCGCTTTTTCCCATTGTACAGGGGAGCACCTATAGCGACCTGAGGAAAATATCTGCCGAAACCGTGGCTTCGTACGAAATGGATGGCAATGCTATCGGTGGGCTCTCGGTGGGCGAACCGGCCGAACTTATGTACGAAATCACCGCCTTGGTTTGCTCTATTTTGCCCGCCCATAAACCCCGGTACCTTATGGGCGTTGGAACGCCCGCAAATATCATTGAATCCATAGCGCTGGGCGTAGATATGTTAGATTGTGTAATGCCCACCCGCAACGGCCGAAATGGCTGGCTGTTCACCAAAAACGGCCGAATAAATATACGAAACGAAAAATGGAAAAATGATTTTTCGCCCATTGATGCCGATGGCAGCTCTTTTGTTGACACTCGTTACACCAAGGCCTATCTCAGACACCTGTTCGTTTCTAATGAAATTTTGGCTGCCATGATTGCAAGCCAGCATAATCTGGCTTTTTACCTGTGGCTGGTAAAAGAAGCCCGTAAGCAAATAATTGACGGAAATTTTTCATCCTGGAAAAACACGATAATTCCCCTTCTCGAAAATAAAGTATAAGCTTTTTTGCAAGTTTTTTTTGCATAAAGAAAAAAATTCCGGTCACAAATTTTTTAATTTTTTTTGCAATTTCTTTATAAAAATACATTTTTTCTTATTGCGACCATTAGGCCATATGTCTTGCCTTTTTTAAGGTTTGTTGGCATTAATTCATTTTTGTTAATAATATGTCTTTTTTCCAATATTAAAATATTTTTCACAGTATTGCATTCTCCAGTATTTTTTTAGTAAATTGCACCTCAAAATTGCTTTTTATTTTGAAGTGCGCATCATGAATGCATTTAAAAAAGTAAGATTTAAGGGCCTCGAAACACTTACAACAATAGTTACGCTATGTGTTTTTGTTCTTTTTTCCCACACCGTGCTATCGCAAAGCGACAGTGCAGATATTTATGATCTGGACCTGACTCAATTATCCAAGTTAAAAATAACTTCCGCTTCGAAATCGGAACAGTTTATCAACGAAATCCCTTCGACGATATATATTATTACGGCAGCAGAAATCAAAGAAAGGGGTTATTTTACTTTAGACGAAGCCTTGGCCGACCTGCCCGGATTTCAATTTAGGAACACCTTGGGTATCAACAGTTATGTTTTTCAGCGCGGCATACCCAACCAGAACAACCTCACCCTGGTGCTGATTGACGGAGTGCAAATCAACGAACTCAATTCCGGAGGGTTTTATGGCGGCGCACAATATAACCTTTCCAATGTTGAAAGGATTGAGGTAATCTATGGCCCTGCTTCGGTAGTGTACGGCACCAACGCCGTTTCAGGTATTATCAACCTCATTACCAAAGATTCCAGAGAGCCCAGCATAGGCATCAATACGCTGATAGGTAATTTTCATACCTCAGCGAGCGATGTAAGCTATAGTTACACCAATAAGCAAGAGACTTTCGGATTGCGATTATCCGGCATGTTTAAACGATCGGAAAAAGCCGACCTGAAAAGAGCCGAAGGCGACAACAACTGGACTGGCCAAATGGACAATATGGAAAACGATTATTCTTTTGACTTAAAAATTCAGTATAAAAACTTTACCCTGGGGACTAATTATCAGTTGAAACAGCCCACCCTGGCTACCAGCAACAAGGCGGTGGGAACCATATACCGCGATTACGGAACCATCTGGAATATGCAATTCATAAACAGCTACCTGAAATATAATAAAAAGTTTTCAAACAAACTAAGTCTGACCTCCATGTTATACAACCGCAACGCCACCGTGCTAAACAGCAGTGTTTACAATGTTGTGGATACCGCACAGGTTGGCTACTATCGTCCGAATAACCTCATTGGTACAGAACATATTTTGAATTACAAACCTAAAGATTTTTTTACCCTTACCAGCGGTCTGGTTTTTGATTTTGAACAGCTATCCAAAACGGCTTCCTTTTCTTTCAGCGATTCGCCCGACAACAAGCCACCCCGACCTCCTAAGCCGGCGGCACTCAACAATTACCTTATAAGCGTTTTTGCCGAACCAACTGTTATCTTTTTTAAAAAACTTTATTTGTCGGCCGGGTTGCGTTTTGACCAAAGCAGCCTTTACAACCAGGTATTAACGCCGCGCGTTGGTTTGATTTATCATTTTCGTAAGCACTTTGTCAGAATCTCCTATGCAGAAGCATTCAGAGCTCCCAAGCCCTGGGATTATTACGACGGAGCTGGCAACAGTTCGCTCCAACCCGAAAAAATGAAATCACTGGAGGTGGGGCTCACATTTTCTATCCACGATAAAATTAAGATTACTTTGGTGGGCTATCGCAACCTGCTTCATAACGCCATCAATAAAGAATACCTGATAGATAACTACCGTTGGGTAAACAGCGGACTTTTGAGTACTCATGGATCCGAACTATTCGTAAGGCTTGATTTCGGAAAAATTAAAGCCACTGCCAACTATACTTTCACTTATGCTACCAACGAGTCGGGGGTTTTGGTACCCGAAATTAGCATGCATAACGCCAACGCAAGCATCACTTACTCTTTTTACAAATACTTCAAAATAAATCTTAAAGCCAATTATTACAGCAAACGCAAAAACCCCCAATTCATCACGGCCGCCAACAGCTATTATCTTAAACCTTATGTGCTGATTGATGCCGCCATTTCCATGTTAAACTATAAAGGAATAAATTTACAGATAATTGTAAAAAACCTCTTGGATACCAAGTATTATCACCCATCAAACAGACCTCCTGAAAGATACCGTCAGCCACAATTTACCTTCCTGTTTTCGGTTGGATATTCGCTGGACAAGTTGTATTTGAAAAAATGACAACTGCCAAAAAATATTGTTTTTCCAGCCTATCAAAGGGAATGGTGTGAATAGATGTTGGACAAAAAAGTAAAAAACTTTGGCATTAAAAATTTTTAACCTTAACTTCGCTAAAATTTGTAGAGAATACGTACAAAATCGCCCATGAAAAAAACTTTACGTTCCATCATATTTTGTTTTTTGTTTGTTTCAGGATTGAATAGTAACAGTTCGGCACAAATTACAGAGCGGTATCAGGCGATAAGCGCCTACATCTTTAACTTTGCAAAAAATGTTGCTTGGGAAAACGAAGAAAGTCTCAATGAATTTCATTTTCATGTGATAGGAGAAGACAAGAATATCATTGCCGAGCTTAACAGACTATCGCAAACAAAAACCATCAGGGGAAAACCCATAACCATTACTTCTTCAAAGGCTTTAAAAGAAAAAGATATCGCCACGGTACATCTGATTTATGTTACGCAAAAAAACAAAGACAATGTTGGCAGCATATACAAAAAAATAGAAGGGAAAAACATTCTGTTAGTCAGCGACGAATGCGACAACAAAGATGTTATCATGATAAACTTCTATAATTCGCAGGAAGGGACACTGAATTTTGAGATCAACAAAGACAATTTGGCCCGGCACTATTTTTCTGTTATGCCCGAAATTATCCTGAGCGGTGGAGATATTAGTGAAATTAAAGACCTTTACTATAAAGACCAGCAAACCCTGCGCAACCTTCAGCAGGAAATCAGCACCCTGTCAATCACCGCCAAAATGCTGGAAAACAATCTTGAGCAAAAATCTGAAGAGATTAGAAATAAAAAAGACAGCTTGCTCCGCCAAACCGAAAATTTGCAGAAACAACAGGATATATTGTATGCACAAGCCCAGCTTATCAACCAGCAAAAAACCGACCTGACAGACCAACAAAACAAACTTGTTATACAACAACGGATTTTTGAGCAGCAATCTCATGAAATAATAACACAGCGTGCTGAACTCGAAAAAGGCAAAAATCTACTAGCAAACCAAACCGCAGAAATTGAAAAGCAAAAAGACGAAATAAAACTACAACAGACACAAATTGTCTCGCAGAATCTGACGCTCAGCACCAAAGAAACAGAAATAGCAAGGCAACGAAAACTCATCATTTTATTTGTGGTGATTTCGTTGTTGATTGCAGCCCTGGTGGCCACCATGATATACGCATACAGGAACAAACACAAACTGAATAAGATTCTCGAAAAGAAAGTAACAGCGCGCACCCGCGATTATGACCTCGCCAACCAGCAGTTGCAAAAAGAACTGTATGAACGAAAACTGGCGCAGGAAGCTTTGACAAAATCCGAAGAACGGTTTCGTTCCACGCTGGATAATATGTTGGAAGGAGGACAGATTGTAAGTGCTGACTACCGCTACCTGTATGTCAACAATGCGGTGGCCGTGCAGGGGCGCAAAAATAAAGACGAGTTGCTGGGGCATAAGATGATGGAGGTTTTTCCAGGGATTGAAAATACGGCCGTTTTTCCTGCAATACAAAAGTGCATCCAGGAAAACGCCTCACAACATATGATCAATGAATTCATCCATGCTGACGGTACGCTCGGGTGGTTTGAGTTAAGTATTCAGCCGGTTCCCGAAGGGGTTTTCATCCTTTCGTACGATATTACTGAACGTGTGCTTGTCGAAAATAAAATTAAAAAACTCAACGAAGAGCTGGAAGAAAAGGTAGCTAAACGTACGGCCCAACTGGCAAATGCCAACAAAGAACTGGAAGCTTTTGCCTACTCGGTGTCGCATGACCTGCGTGCGCCTTTGCGCGCCATTAGCGGGTTCAGCAAAATCCTGACGGAAGATTATGCCGAAAAAATTGACGATGAAGGCAAAAGAGTGTGTGGTGTGATACAAAATGAAGCCATCCGAATGGGGCAACTGATAGACGACCTGCTCGCCTTTTCGCGGCTCAGCCGTTCGTCCATGCAAAAGAACAACACCGAAATGACTGAGATGGTTCGCCAGATTTTTGATGAGGTAAAAGAACAATACCCCAACCAAAAAATTATCTTTCACCTTTCGGAGCTCATGCCCGCAGCCGTTGACAGCAGCCTTATCCGGCAGGTGTGGGTCAACTATCTTTCCAATGCCATGAAGTTTTCGTCAAAAAAAGAAACAATACAAATCGAGGTGGGCTGTCATAAAAATAAAGAAGAAATCATTTACTTTGTAAAAGATAATGGCGCCGGTTTTGACATGAAATATGCCGACAAACTATTCGGAGTTTTTCAACGCCTGCATAACATCAATGAGTTTTATGGCACCGGCGTTGGCCTGGCCATTGTGCAACGCATTGTAAACAGGCATGGCGGAAAAGTTTGGGCCGAAAGCGAAGTTGACAAAGGTGCCACATTTTATTTTTCAATACCGTTAAATCCTTAACCCAATGAACAAATACAGTATAGATATTCTTCTTGTCGAAGACAACCCCCTGGACGCCGAATTAACCATCCGTACCCTGAAAAAGCACCACATTGCCAACAATGTTTTTACGGTAACCGACGGGGCACAAGCCCTGGATTATCTTTTTTGCCGGGGCGACTTTTCCGAAAGGGACAATGGGTACCCGAGAGTCATTTTTCTCGACATCAAACTACCAAAAGTCAACGGCCTTGAAATACTCAAACAAATTAAAGCCAACGACAATATAAATCATATCCCTATTGTCATGTTAACATCTTCAGCCGAAGACCCTGATATCAAAACCGCTTACAACCTGGGAGCCAACAGCTATGTAGTCAAACCCGTTGACATCAACAGTTTTACCGAAACCATCAATAACCTGGGTATGTACTGGCTCGTAATTAATCAACCACCGAAATAACTTTATCATGAACGACCACTATAAAATTCTAATCGTTGAAGACAATCCTCTGGACGCCGAACTTGCCCGAAGAGAGATACGTCAGGTATTAAAATCCGTAGAATTCGTTGAATTATGTACAGAGGATAAATTCCTTGAGTCGCTTGAAATTTTCAAACCCGATATTATTGTTTCGGATTTCAGCATGCCAAATTTTGACGGGATGTCGGTGATAAGGCTGGCAAAAAAACACGCCTCCCTGATCCCCGTTATCATTTTTACAGGCTCGCTGAATGAAGAAACGGCTGCCGAAACAGTAAAAGCCGGAGCCGTTGATTATGTTCTGAAAGAAAATAACATTCGGCTGCGACAGGCCATACAATACGCCCTGGAAAAAAAACAAATGTGGAAGGAACGCCTTGAAGCTGAAGAAAAACTGCGCAACAGCGAAGAACGATACAGGGCCTTGTTTGAGCTGGCTGCCGACGGCATATTAAGGATTTCTGCCGAAGGAAAATTAATTGATATCAACCACAGCGGATTGCAATTGGCCGGCTACCACAAAGCAGAAGTGCTGCAAATGCCAATTTCGGAATTCTTTTCAAAAGAAGAACTGGAAAAGCATCCTATCCGCTATGATCTGCTCCAAAAAGGCCAGTCCATAAAGATTGAAAGGACATTTGTCCGTAAAGACAGAAGCACCTGCATTGTGGAAATGCACTCGAAAATGATGCCCGACAAGACTATTCAAAGCATCTTCCGTGATATCACCGAAAGAAAAAACACAGAAAGGGATTTGCGTGAAAGCGAAGAGCGCTTGAGCCTGCTCATACAGTCACTCCCTGTAGGCGTGGTAATACACCACAAAGGCAGGGTGGTGTTTGCCAATAAAGCCACCATGAAAATCATGGAAGTTCCACCTGATATGGATTTTGAAGGCCATGAGGTACTTGACTTTATTGCTCCGGAATACCATCAAATGGCCAGAAAAAGAATTGACGCTTCCCTAAAAGGGAACCAACAATCAGAACAAGCTGAAGAGGTTTTTATTACTTACGCCGGAAAAAGAATAATCACCGATGTGATGAGTATTCCCATATTATTTAAAGGGGAAATGTCTGTACTATCGGTATTCAGCGATATCACGGCCAGGAAACAGGCTGAAACCCTGTTAAAGGAATCGGAGACAAAATACAGGTCCTTTTTTGAAAATACCGGCACAGCCATCGCCATCAGCGAAGAAGACACGACACTGTCGCTGGTAAACGAAAAATATGCCGAACTGGCAGGCCTTCCAAAAGAAGAAATAGAAAATAAAAAAAGCTTTATAGATTTTACGGATCCCAATGACATTGAAATTTCAAAGAGAATCCATTTCCTCCGGTTGAAGGAACCCCAAAAAGCAGAAAAATGTTACGAACTCGGATTCAAAAATATCAGGGGCGAGGTAAGAAACATGCTGGTATATACAGATATCATCCCCGGCACAAATAAAAGCCTGGCTTCTTTGCTGGACATTACCGACCGTAAACTAGCCGAAGAAGAAGTTAAAAAAAGCCGGATGCTCCTGCGCACCATGATAGACTCGCTTCCCTTATGGATAGTAGCCCTCGATATTAACGGCAATGTATCCATAGCCAATAACTATTTCACTGAAACTTTTAAAACTTCCCTCGACCGTATTGAAGGCCATAAAGTCAAAGACTTCTTTTTTTCCGAAAAATATGAACAACACAAAGGCTGGGTGGATATGTGCCGGAAAACAGGAAAACCGGTGCACTTTAATGACGAATTCGAATTTGAAAAAGGAAAAACCACTTCGGTTTACGGAAGTTATGTACCCCTGTATGACCCGTCGGGAGACATTTTTGGAGTTACGGCAGTGGGCATAGACATCAGCAAACAAAAACAAACAGAAAACCTGTTAAGGGAAAGCGAAACCAGATTCCGGTCAACCTTTGAAGGCGCCCCCATCGGCATGAGCCTGAATTTCATCGATGGTAAATTTTTCGAGGCCAATAATGCCTTCTGCCAAATGATTGGTTATAGCAAAGAAGAACTCCGGTCACACAATTTTCTTGATAATACACACCCCGATGATCTTGAACTTTCAAAACAATTTATCAAGGACATTCAACAACTTGAGGGCAACAACCCTAAATCCATTGAGAAGAGATATTTAAAAAAAGACGGCTCTTTAATCTGGGTCATTACCTCCGTATCTTTATACAGAGATGTCAATAATAATCCCAAATATTTTATTGTCCAGGTATTGGATATTACTGAACAAAAACTGACTGAACAAAAACTTGTTGAAACAAAAAACCAGCTCGAAGTTATTTTTAATAACGGCCCTGATGCCATTTTGCTGACCCAGATAGAAAACGGCCATTATGTTGATTCGAACAAAACCTTTACGCGGTACACAGGCTATACGCCCGATGACCTCATAGGCAAATCTACGCTCGATATTGACATTTGGGGGAATCCCGACGACAGAAACCGGCTGATAAAAGAGGTAAAAGAAAAAGGATTCTGCCATAATTTTGAGTTGGAAATCAAGAACAAAAACAGGACTTCGAGAATCATTGAAATGTCGGCGGAAGTAATCCTTATCAAAGGAGTCCCGCATCTGCTAACCATTTCCAGAGATATTGCCGAACGAAAAAAAATGGAAGAACTACTTAAGAAGCAGAACGAAGAACTCCACGAACTGGTATCCACCAAAGACCGGTTTTTCTCCATCATCGCCCACGACCTGAAAGACCCGCACAATGCCATTCTTGGTTTTTCTGAAATCCTGTCGGGAAGTTATGATATACTATCTGATCAGGACAGAAAAAACTATATCGGAAACATTTTACATTCGTCACAAAACCTGGCACGGCTGCTGAGAAACCTGCTCGAATGGGCCAATTCGCAGACCGGCCGGTTGATTTACAAACCCGAAAACATTAATATCGCGGCCGTGGTGCAGGAAACCATGGACATCCTGGTATATCAGGCAAAAATAAAACAAATCAGGCTCATTCCCGACATAAACGCCTCCCAAGAAGTATTTGCCGATCCTAACATGGTGCGAACCATATTGCGCAACCTGGTATCCAACGCCATAAAATACACCCACAGAAACGGATTTGTTAAAATAAATACCTCCCCAGTAACAAATAAAAAACGCAACCCAGATTTTCTCGAAATTTCTGTTATCGACAACGGAATAGGAATAAAAAAAGAAAATCTGAACAACCTGTTCAAGCTGGACCACAAAGTGAAGACCCCCGGCACCGAAGAAGAAATGGGAAGCGGTCTGGGGCTTATTCTATGTTATGAACTCGTCAGAAAAAACAATGGATATTTGAATATTAACAGTGAAGAAAATGTTGGCACCACGGTAACTTTTGCACTCCCTAAAAAATAACAGTCAATGAAAATCGAATTTTCAGACAAAAAAACGCTTGCAAAAATCGTTGAAGCTATCGAAAATTATTACTGCCGTGGCGCATTAATAGTGGATGAGGCAAGCACAACAGAGCCTATTCCGGAAGAATTGAAAAACTTTCCTGAGCCGGTAAAACTTTTTTTCAGAGACAACGGCATAAGAATGTGCCACCTGATGAATAGCCTGCCCAGCCCCTTTTTCATCAAAGACAGCAAGGCAAACTGGTTTTATGTCAACGAGCAGTTCTGCAAATTTTTTAATATGGATCCGAAAGAGATTTATGGAAAAAACAGTTTCTTTCTTTTCCCGGAAAACAAGGCAGAACAATTATATCAGCAAGATCTTGACCTGTTAAAAACCGGCCACGATTCACAGATTGAAATCGTGATTTACGATACCGATGGCTTCACACGTACTATTTTATCGAAAAAAACACTGTTCCACGACATCAACAAGCAACCGTATATCGTTGGCCTTTTCCATGAAATTACCGGACTGAAAGACATAGAAACATCTATAAAACAGGAAAATACAGAACTGGAAACCATGGTAAAGGGAAGAACAACCTTGCTGACTGCTACCATTGAAAAGATGCAGGAAGAAATTAACCAGCGCAAAAAGACGGAACAGGCATTAATACAGGAAGAAGATAAATTCCGCAATGTGATAGAACAAGCCACCGAAGGAATCTCGATAAACGATATCCATGGAAAAATTATCGAATGGAACAATGCTTTGGTGGAAATTACCGGTATTACAAAAGCCGAGGCATTGGGAAAATACCATTGGGATATCGAATTCGAAATGATGACTGCTGACAAAAAGTCCAAAGAATTTTATGAGAAACTCAAACAAAACACCCTGGCCACTTTTCAGAATGAAACATTTCCTGAAAAATTTAAAAAACTAGAAGGGAAAATCGTACGACGCGATGGGGAAGAAAGGTACGTGGATTACTCTATTTTTCTTATTAAAACCCAAAATGCTTCGTATGTCAGCCGCGTTGTCCGCGACATTACCGGGCAAAAAAAGTTTATGCAGGCCCTGCAACGGTCCGAAGCACAGTACAGGACTTTGTTTGAGAACTCCAGTGTGGCCATCCTGATTATCAATCCGGAAAACAACAAAATTTTGGCCGCCAACCAAAAAGCTTCCGAAACTTATGGATATTCTATTGCAGAGTTAACAGGCATGCAGATGGAACAAATCACTAAAGATATCGGGTTGGAAAGTCAGCAAATCGAAAAAATAAAAAATCACCAGGCCTCCAAAGATTTCAGCACCATACACCTGAACAGAAAAGGCGAAGAAATACACATGCTGGTTGATGGCTCCACAGTAGAATACGGTGGAATTCCCGCCATCATGAACTTCAACCGCGACATCACCGAAATAAAACGTCTGGAAAAAGCGCGGGAAACCGTTTATAAAATTTCGCAGCTTGCCCATACGGTTGATAACATGAACGATATGTATAAATCCATACATAAAATCATCAACGAAATCCTTCCGGCCAGAAACTTTTACATTGCCCTGTACGACGATGTTACCGACATTGTTTCTTTCCCATATTTTGTGGATGAGAAAGACTCCTCCCCCAGCCCTCACCGCCTGAAACGAGGACTCACCGAGTACGTGCTCAGGCACGGGGAGCCCGTGCTCACTACCGCCGAACTCCTGAAACAACTGGAATTATCCGGTGAAATTGAAATCTTAGGCGCATATTCGGAAACCTGGATGGGGGTGCCCCTAATTACCCATAACAAAGTTATTGGCGTGGTGGCCGTGCAAAGCTATTCGCCGGAAATTCAGTTTACAATGAACGAAAAAGACCTGCTGGTGTATGCTTCGGAACAAATTGCTCAGCAGATTTATAAAAGACAAGCCGAAGAAGAAATCCTCAGGGGTAAGGCAAAAGCCGAAGAATCCGACCGCCTGAAAACCTCCCTTATCACCAATATGAATCACGATTTGCGAACCCCGATGACAGGTATTCTTGGCTTCGCATCCTTACTTAAAAACAGAATAAAAGATGCCGAAACCCTGTCGATGGTTGATACCATTATCGAATCGGGCAACAAACTGATGTCTATCATCAATTCCATACTGCAATTATCGCAACTCGAAGCCGGGCAAAAACAAATTTCCCTTATCAGCGGCGAAGTAACCAAATACGTTGAAATGCCTCTTGCACAACTCGAAATAAAAGCCCGGCAAAAAAACCTCTCCATCGTCAGGCAGTTTGAGCATGATATTGTTGCCGTTTTCAACGAGAGCTATCTGATACAAGCCATCACCAATATCGTGAACAATGCTATTTCCTATACCGAGAAGGGCAGCATCACCATTAAAACAGGCCTTACCGAACATCAGGGCAAAAAATTTGCATACATAAAAATTAGAGATACCGGCATAGGAATCGATGCCAATAATTTTTCCAGGATATTCCAGGAATTCAGGCAGGTGAGCGAGGGTCTCAACCGCCGATACGACGGCAGCGGCCTGGGATTATCCATCAGCAAAAAAATGATAGAGATGATGGGCGGACAAATCCTGGTGGAAAGCCAACTGGGCAAAGGCTCCGTTTTTACCATACTATTGCCACTCGCCTCGGAAAAAATGAAAAAAAAGGAAATCCCGGCAAAAGAAAAGGAAAACCAAAAAATCGCCCGCTTACCGAAAACACATAATTTACCCAAAGTTCTCGTGGTGGAGGACAACAAAATCAACGGGGAACTGATTTATGCCTACCTCAAGCAGGATTATGAGGTGGATATTGCCAAAACAGGTTTTCTGGCCATTGAGCTGGTAAAAAGATCCGAATACAATATTGTCCTTATGGATATCAACCTCGGTGATGGCATGAACGGAATGCAGGTCGCCCGCGAAATACACAAAATATATAAAAACCTGCCCATCGTGGCGCTCACCGGCTATTCCACCGAAAAAGAAATTGCAGCGATACTAAAACACGACTTTATCGGATATATCCTCAAACCTGTGGACAGGGTATCGCTCTACAATGTGCTTGAAAAAACAATACCGAAAAAATAAGCCCACCCAATCATCGGCTGATTACCAGATAATAAGACTTCTTGCCTTTTTGTACGAGTATGTATTTGTTATTTAAGAGAAAAGTTTTGTCTATCTCTGTACCTTCTGACATCTTGACTTTGTTGATAAAAAGACACCCTTCGCCAAACAGCCTTCTGGCCTCGCTTTTTGATGACAAGATACCTGTTTTGGTGGTAAGAAATTCTATAATATCCATCTTTTTCTCCAAATCTTCATCGGAAATAAAACTTTGTGGCACGCCTTCAAACACCGACAAAATAGTATCTTCGTCCAGCGCCCTGAGGGTTTCTTCGGTTCCTTTGCCAAACAAAATGCACGAAGCCTCCTCAGCAGCCAGGTAATCCTTTTCGGAATGCACCCTGATGGTTACCTCCCTGGCAAGGGCTTTCTGCAAAACCCGTAAATGCGGCGCCTCCTGATGCTTCCGCACCAGTTCTTCAACTTCTTCCCGGGATAACAAGGTGAAAATCCTGATGTATTTTATCGAATCTTCATCAGAGCAATTCAACCAAAACTGGTAAAATTTATAAGGAGATGTTTTCTGCGGGTCGAGCCACACATTACCGGCCTCGGTTTTTCCGAATTTAGAGCCGTCGGCCTTGGTAATCAGCGGGCAGGTAATGGCAAAAGCTTCCGTACCGCCTTTGCGCCGTATCAATTCGGTGCCGGTAGTAATATTGCCCCATTGATCGGCGCCACCCATCTGCAGCTTGCAGCCCTTGTTGATATTAAGCCAGTAAAAATCGTAGCCCTGCACCAACTGATAGGTAAACTCCGTGAACGAAATGCCGCTGCCGCCCTGCATCCGCTTTTGTACCGAGTCCTTTGTCATCATATAATTAATAGTGATATGCTTGCCCACATCGCGCAAAAAACTCAAAAAGTTGAATCCTTTCATCCAGTCGTAATTATTCACTATTTCGGCCTGCAAGGGGCCTTGTGAAAAATCAAGAAATTTTTCCAACTGTTTTTGAATGCCCGCCTGATTACTGCGCAGGGTTTCCTCATCCAGCAAATTACGTTCTTCCGACTTGCCCGACGGGTCGCCAATCATTCCGGTGGCACCGCCTATCAGGGCTAAGGGCTTGTGTCCGCATAGCTGAAAATGTTTCAGCATCATGATAGAAACCAGATGGCCTATGTGCAACGAATCGGCAGTGGGGTCAATGCCTACATAGGCGGTGGTAAGCTCTTTCTGCAGCTGCTCCTCCACGCCGGGAGTCATATCCTGTATCATTCCCCTCCAGCGTAATTCTTCAATAAAATTCATGATTGAAATTTTTATGCAAAAATACATATTTCTGCCAAGCAGTGTTTATCCCATGAAAGATGTAGGACTATTTTTCCGGCGGCAAAGAGTCGGTCCAATTTCCATCTTCCTTTATCAGACGTATCAGTGCATCTAAAGCATCCGACTCGTCAATATTTTTGAGTACTACCTGTTTTTTTCTGTAGAGATTAATTTTCCCTGCCGATGCACCCACATAGCCATAATCCGCATCGGCCATTTCGCCAGGACCGTTCACCACACAGCCCATAACCCCAATTTTCAAGTGTTTCAGATGTGAAAGCTCACGGGTTATTAACCCCAGGGTGCCTTCCACATTGTATGAAGTTCTTCCACAAGTGGGACAGGCAATAAATTCGGCCTTGGTGCGTCGCAGCCCCATCGTCTGCAAGATGCCAAACATCAGCGAAATTGTATCACAGGTATCATCGGCACTTTCAATGCATATACCATCGCCCGTTCCTTCTGCCAGAAAACACGCCATCTCGGCCGGAGCCTGTGTCAGCATTTCTTCGGTGCTGATAAAATATTTCTTATAAAGAATCAATGGCCAGTTGTTGCCGTTCTGCCGCCAGGCCGCCAATTTTTCTCGCGCGGCAGGCAAATCTTCAGCACTGCCGACGTCAAAAAAAAGCACCCGGGGGCTTTCACCGCAATATTTTTTCAGAAAGCCTGTATCATCGAGGTCCTTTGAATTTACATAAACCAACCCGAGCGTTTGCTGGCCGTCAGGACTTTTCAGGCAGCCGTGCCTCTTATCCCAATAAAAATCAGGAAATGGCTCTTTGCAGGATTTGGTTTCGTCGCCCGCAAAAATACAAACAGGCTGTGCCTCTCCGCCGATAGTGCCTACGTTAACGGTTTTCTGTTTTTCGTAAACATACTTTTGGTTTGGAAATGAAGTTTTATTTGCATCAGCAAAGGTTTTTACCAATGAAAGTGCTACCGGAACCTCATGCACGGGATTTTCGGTGAGCGACACCCGTATGGTATCTCCTATGCCTT
>DAONFU010000026.1:0-5576 GCA_035403765.1 Bacteroidales bacterium | reverse complement strand
ACCTCATGCACGGGATTTTCGGTGAGCGACACCCGTATGGTATCTCCTATGCCTTCCATCAGCAGTGCGCCGATACCTGCTCCAGATTTGATACGGGCATCTTTTCCTGCGCCAGCCTCAGTAACACCCAGGTGCAGCGGATAGTCGTAACCTGACTGCCTCATGCGGAAAACAAGTTGCCGGTAAGCATAAATCATGGTTTTTACATCGCTGGATTTCATCGACAGCACCAGCTTATGAAAACCATGGTAACGGCAGATATCAATATATTCCATAGCCGAAACCACCATACCTTCGACGGTATCGCCATAACGCGACACTATCCGCTCCGATAAGGATCCGTGATTAACCCCTATGCGTATGGCCGTGCCATATTCCCTGCAAATCCCAAGCAGAGGCTTCAGGCGATGGCTGATATCGTCGAGCTCTTTCAGGTACTGGCTTTCGCTGTATATTATTTTTTTTGCATCGGGAGATTTTTTATCAACATAATTACCAGGATTAATCCTGACCTTTTCCACAATCCGTGCAGCCACCTCGGCAGCCCTTGGCTGAAAGTGTATGTCGGCGACCAGGGGCACAAAACAGTTTTTTTCGGCTAAGACCTGTTTTATTTTTTTCAGATTTTCAGCTTCGGCAACATTTCGGGCAGTGATTCTGACTAAATCGCAGCCCGCAGAGACAAGTTGCAAGGTCTGGCTCACCGTAGCCGCCGTATCCAGGGTATTGGTATTGGTCATAGACTGCACGCGAACCGGGTTTCCCCCCCCCAGAGGCAAATTTCCGATAAGTATTTCGCGCGATAACACTAGTATGGATATTAATGAAAAACAAAATTACTTTATTTTTATTGAAATTGATATTGATAACCATTTTATACCTCTGCATTCTTTCTAATAGCACGGCAAAAAAAGAAAGTGCCCCAAATTTTATAAAAAAACTTGCACTATTATTATTATTTGTAAATTTGCAAACATTTTAAAAAATTAAAATAAAAGTATCATGAAAAACATCGCTTATTCAATTTCATTCCTTGCATTGGCGGCATTTTTGTTTGTTTCTTGCGGAAACAATAACAAGGCTGACCTGAAAACAAAAAACGACTCTGTTGCCTATGTTATTGGAGCCAACATTGGCCAGAACCTGCAGCAGAACATCGCTGCCGACTCACTGGAATTCAACACCAACGCTTTGATTCAGGGATTTAAAGACGCACTGAATGGCGTGGATAGCCTGGTCTTTTCAAAAGAAGCCAAACAAAATATTATGATGCAGTTTCAGAAGGATATGCAGCAAAAACAAATGGAAAAAATGACCAAAGCCTCCGAACCCAACAAACAGGCTGGTTTACAATATCTTGAAGAAAACAAAAAACAACCCGGCGTTACCCAGACACAGAGCGGTCTCCAATATAAAGTGATCAAAGAAGGCAACGGAAAAACTCCCACCGCCAAGGATCAGGTTACTGTAAACTATGAAGGTAAGCTCCTTGACGGTACTGTTTTTGATTCTTCTTTCGAACGCGGGAAACCTGCCACGTTCCCTGTTACCGGAGTAATACCGGGATGGACAGAAGGTCTGCAGCTTATGAAAGAAGGCGGATCCTACGAACTGTATATTCCTTCCGACCTTGCTTACGGCGATCAGGGCACGCAGGGAATCCCCGGCGGATCGACACTCATCTTTAAAGTGGACCTCATTAAAGTGGAAGCAGCTCCTGCCAACACCCAGCAGCCTATTCAATAATAATCTTTATTTCTACAGAAATATTAAAAAGCTGTTGTATTTTTGCAACAGCTTTTTTATTCGGCATATTCATTTAGCAGTCAATAAATTAAGATATTAATTATCATGAAAGACATCATCAAGGCGGCCTTATTGCTCATCCTCCCGGGAATGCTGCTGTTTTCGTGCAAAACACCACAGCAAACGACAACAAACACCAAATGCCAGCTGAAAACACTTCAGGACACCATTAGTTATATCATTGGTGCTGATGTGGCAAGCAACCTGCGAAAAAATAATTTCGACATCAATCCGGAAGTCTTTACTTATGCCTTTAATAAAAACATGAAAGAGGATGACACCTTGATTTCAAAAGAGGCCGGTCAGAAAATCATGAAAAAATACCAGAAAGAAATGCTGGTAAGGCAACAGGCCATCAACCTGGAAGAATCGAAAAAAAACAAGCTTGCCGGAGAAGCTTTTTTGAAAGAGAACAAAAACAAGGAGGGTGTGGTTGAACTTCCAAGCGGGCTTCAGTACAAAGTTATCAGCCTTGGTACAGGCCTTAAGCCATCTGCCGATGATGAGGTTACCGTAAACTATGAAGGTCGTCTCCTCGATGGAAAAATTTTTGACTCCTCCTACGAAAGAAACGAGCCGACCAGTTTCCCGCTCAAAGGTGTTATCAAAGGGTGGACCGAAGGCCTGCAACTGATGAACACCGGCGCCATATATGAATTATATATTCCCTCACAACTTGCCTATGGCGATAAAGGGGCAGGCCCTATCCCGGGCGGCGCCACCCTGATTTTTAAAGTTGAATTATTATCCATCAAAGCAAAACAATAAATAAACAATTTAAAAATACACCACCATGAAAAAACAAACAGTAAAAGTTTTGTTGCTTGCAACCAGCCTGATTTTGGGAACCTGGCTTTTCACTGGCTGTGGAAATGCTGAAAAAAAGACCACTATGGAATTACAGGATTTTATCAAAAACCTGGAAGCGCAATATGCTTCCCTCTACAAAGAAACCGCCCTGGCATCGTGGAATGCAGAAACAACGGGCAACGAAGAAGAATATAAAAAAGCTGCCGACCTCGAATACAAGATGTCGCAAATCTTTGCCAACAAAAACGATTTTGAAAAAATTAAAAAAATCAAGGAATCGGGACAAATCAAGGATGCGCTGCTGGTGCGCCAGATGAACATCATTTACAATGCCTTTTTGGGTGAACAGATTGACACCAACAAGACCCGCGCCATGATTGACAAGCAGTCGCAAATTTCCCAAACCTTCAACAAATTCCGTCCTGTGGTGGGAACCGACACCCTCACCGACAACCAGATTGAAGCCACACTGCGCACCAGCACCGACAACAAATTACTGGAAGAAAGCTGGAATGCATCCAAAAAATCAGGCGCCGCCGTGGCTGAACAAGTTATTGAACTGGTAAAAATGAGAAACGAAGCCGCCAAAGAACTGGGCTTTAAAAATTATCACGAAATGAGCCTCAGCCTGAGTGAACAAGACCCCGAGCAAATTGAAAAACTTTTCGACGAACTCGACAGCCTCACCAGCGATGCCTTTGCACAACTAAAAAATGAAATGGACGAGTACTTTGCCAAACGATACAAAGTAAAAAAAGAAGAACTGATGCCCTGGCACTACCAAAACCGTTTCTTCCAGGAAGCCCCGAAAATTTATCCTGTGGATCTGGATGTGTATTATCAGGACAAAGACGTGGTTGCCATTACCAAAACTTATTTCAAAGGTGTAGGCCTCGACATTGACGATATGTTGGCAAAAAGCGATATGTTTGAACGTAAAGGCAAAAACCAGCATGCCTTCTGCACCGACATTGACAGGGAAGGCGATGTGCGTGTATTGTGCAACACCCAAAACAATGCATCGTGGATGAACACCCTGCTACACGAATTCGGACACGCCGTGTACTCAAAATATAACGACCGCGAGCTGCCATATTTCCTGCGCGATGCAGCCCACACTTTCACAACCGAAGCCATTGCCATGTTTTTCGGCCGCTTGGCCTCCAATCCCCAATGGATGGTCGAAAACCTGGGAATTTCTAAAGAAGAAGCCACAAAAATTGCCGGAGACTGTTTCAAAACCCTCCGCCTCGAACAGCTAACCTTCAGCCGCTGGGCACAGGTGATGTACCGCTTTGAAAAAGCTATGTATGAAGACCCCAACCGCGATCTGAACAAACTGTGGTGGGACCTGGCAGAAAAATACCAACTGCTCAAACGCCCCGAAGGCCGTAACCAACCCGACTGGGCTTCAAAAATCCATATCGCGCTGTATCCTTGTTATTATCACAACTACCTGATGGGCGAATTGCTTGCTTCACAACTGAGTTATTATGTAGCAAAAAATTATTACAATACCGATGACCTCAAAAATGTGAGCTTTACCAACAATCCTGAAGTGGGAAAATATATGGTCGAAAAAGTTTTTAAACCCGGCATGAAATACGAATGGAACGATATGATTGAAAAAGCCACCGGCGAAAAACTCACAGCCAAATATTATGCAAAACAGTTTGTGCAGTAGCTAAAGCTCTTTTGCGAAACCTAAAAGATTGCGGGAATTTTTTTGCTCCCGAATTAAACAGAGCTGGTTACAATGGTTTTTATTGCAAGGATGCCCCATGAGAATCGTGGGGCATTCCTGTTTGACATTATTCTGAACTGCGCATTTAGAACACGAAAAAAATTATTTTAATAAACCATTTTTAAAAAATAAAAATAGTAATTTTACCATATAAAAAAAGACACTATATCACTATGGAAATAACAGGAAAAATAGTTGAAATTTTCCCTGCAATGACAGGGACTTCGGCCAAAGGCGAATGGAAAAAACAAGAGTTTCTGCTGGAAACTCAGGCACAGTATCCCAAAAAAATAATTATGGCGAACTGGAACGAAAAGATTGCACTAAAGGAAGAATACAAAAATAAAATTGTGAAAATTGCCTTTGACCTGGAAAGCCGCGAATACAACGGCCGCTGGTACACCGATGTGAGGCCATGGAAACTGGAACTTGCCGGACAGGAATCTGCGCAGCCAGGAGAAGAAAAACCCGCCACAGAAGCCACAGACCTGCCTTGGGATAACGATAAAAGCAACGATCTTCCTTTCTAAACCGTAGTTTTTTACCCCGTATTACACGTTGCCTTATTGGGGTTAAAAACGGAAATCGCCGGAAAAAATCATAGTGGTAAACATCACGGCATAAATCGACATCAGGGCAGCCTGAACTATGCCGACAATGCCGAGAATAAACGCCACCAAGGTCCTGGCAAACGATCCGCCATCGTATTTTGGCTTGCTAGCCTTGTAAAGTTGCATGCCATACTTGCCTTTATTTAATCCCATAATGGACAAAATCAAGGCCGGAATACAACAGGCAATTCCTAAAACAGGAATAAAAAAAACAAGGCTGAGGGCATTGCCCCAGATACTGTACTTCAGGGCCTCGGCAGCTATGGGCATGTGTTCCTTTTGCAGAGGAGTAGGTTGTGTTATTTCTTCCATAAGTTAAACTTGAATTTTGAAAAATATCGTCGAAAATATGGCTAGGATAATGGATAAAGAGGAAATGATCAATCCAGCAACGCCTAAATTGAATCCCAGTTTTGCATTCCGGTATTGGTTCTCTTCAAACGACCCTGAATCGTTTTTATAAACCTTTTTTGATTTTTTACCTGAAATGACTGCAACAATAGCCAGGGCCATTGAAAAAAAAGAAACTAATATTCCCCAACCAGGATACCAGAAAAACCAGCAAAAACACAACGATGCGGTGCCTGTAATTATTGAAATTACTG
>DAONFU010000025.1:0-22145 GCA_035403765.1 Bacteroidales bacterium | reverse complement strand
AATTATCAATGAGAACAATTCTTTGTTTTGCAGATTTTATCAGGTCAGCCACAAAAGAATAGGCGTCGAAGATCTGGCCGTCGAAGAAAATGCCCTGTTTGGGCTTTAAGCTTTTATCCTCAAGCGCATTGAGAATCTTGTCAATTTTCAAATCTGACTGGAGTTGCTTTTTTTCTACATTTTCAATTCGTTGAAAAATGGCAGCATTATGAATAATGAACTTACGCATTTCGACAAAAGCACGCATTATCCTCAGACTCACACTCACAGCAGCATCACTTTTCAAAACCGAACTAAGCATTGATACTCCCTGCTCGGTAAATACAAAAGGTAGCTTTCTTCGTCCACCATGTTCTGAACTTGAAATCACAAATTGTGATATCAAGAGGTTATTAAATTCATTTTTAGTAAGTTGAAACATGAAATCGTTTGGAAATCTTTCTGGATTTCTTTTTACAGCTTGATTGAGAATTCTGGTTTCTACCTGATACATTTCAGCCAAATCGCTGTCCAGAATTACCTGCACACCGCGAATGTTGAAAATCCGCTCCTGAATGTTTTTTGCAGGCAATATTTGTTTACCTTCCATCATGAAGAATCTTTATTGAAGTTTGCGTTTTCCCTTTCATAGCGCCATGTTGAGTGGTGGGCACACAGACGAAGCAATTAGTAAGGAATCCTTACATACTGAAATTTCAACCAGTTCCTTTTCTTTGAAAATATTTGCAATATGCAACGTAACATTGTTCCTTGTAGTCTGAAAAAGCTCAGCCATTTGAGCCTGAGTAAGCCAAACAGTTTCGTCCTCAACCTTTACTTCAAGGCAAAGCGATTGTTCTGCAGGCTGATATATGATTATCTCATTTTTCATTTTTTTTCAATTACTCCACCACCACGTTCCCTCTCACAACACCTTTCTTCATGCGAACTTCCAGAACGTAGCTCCCGGGCGCAATACCCCTTACATCCATTGTATTGTCTATATTTTTCCGCTCCACAAGCAGCTTCCCAGTGAGATCGTAAAGTCGCAGTGTGCCGCCGGGTTCAATGCCACTGATGGTGATCTGATTGGTGGCTGGGTTTGGGTAAATGGTGAGTGATTGGAGTTGATTTTCTGACACAGACGATGTGCTGAAAACCCGTTTGTTTGAATATGATATGTTGGCCAATTTGGCGTTATTGCAGGTCCAGGGCAGATCTACAGATGCATAATAGGCCGCGCCGTTTACCGGAGCCGAAATGGTGAATGACGAATTGCCACCGTTGAGAATACCAATTTCGGACAAATGGCCATCGTTGAGCGAGTCGATCCAAATGGTGTACGAATCGGGGGTGTAGCCGCCCATGGTTTCATAATCGTCCATGATCTGCAACACGTAATCATTGGAAATCACATCCTGAAAAATGGCGATGCGTATGGTTTTGTGCCAGTCGCCGAGCGGCGAAAGGTTGCCGCAGCTGTGCATCGCAAATGCCGCATAAGTGAACGATTGCTGGTTCGGATCGTGGAAATCATCGTATAAAGTGTGTGATTGAAGTCCGGACTTAGCAACAGTATCCAGTGGAATCCAAACAGAACCTTGTTTGTAAAACAAAACGTAATCTGTAACATCTGGTTCATTCATAACATCAAACACGGTCATGTTTTTTCCCGTAAGAGGATCAAAACTCGACACGCAATGCGTAGGAGTTTGAGGATCTGGATAAAAAGATACTCCGATATCGCTTGTTGCTACACAGTTGCCCTGAGTAACCTCAAGGAGATAATAACCGCCACCCAAAGCATAATCAACCGTCAATGTAGGTTGATTACTGATGAGGACAGTACCGCCCTGATACCACTTATAGGTATCATAGGTATATCCAGGATAAGGATCAAGTATCGCTACCTCACTCTGACAAAGCGTCAGTGCAGGTATCTGCGAATACAGATCCAAATCAGGCAAAGGATAAGATTGATGTGTTACAGCAATACTCACAACACCACCAGTTGAACAAACATTACTAAGAGTAACCGAATAAACACCAGCAGTATCCACAGACAAGGTTTGTGTAGTAGCGCCAGTATTCCACAGATAGTCCCAGCCAGGACCAGGATCCAAAGTAAGTGAAACCGGAGTATTGCAGAATGAAGTATCAGTCCAGACAGGAGCTACAGTAGGAAGTTGTATCACTACAATAGTATCTGTTGTGATTCCACAAGGATTTCCATGTTCGAAAACATAGGTAGTGGATTGAGTGATTGTTATAGGATTATCTGAAGAAAAAAAAGAACCATTAGTCAGCCATTTCATATAAACAGCATCACCTCCAAAACCATAGGCACCTAAAGAAAGTCCACCCATACCGCACATGTATGCAGTATCATTGGTCGTGTTGATATCACCTCCGCTAAATATTTCAAAAGTAGCATGAGATGGCGGTGCTTCATAAAACAATATAACAAGCTCTCGCATGTACCCCTGATTAGAATTCATCTGAACCATGCCCTCATATTGAGGAACAATAAGCACAGTATCATTATAATAAGGTTGCGTAGGGAAATCTGGTATATACCATCTCACACCTGTCATGCCAGAAATGGTTGGTTGGATTAAATACACCGAATCCACATCACTCGTACAAAAGTTGTATGAGGTAGGATAAGGATAAACACCAGCAGTATCCAACTTAATGGTTACCGTCGATTGTGCGGAAACAAGATTCATCATACATAACATCGTTATGAAGACGAAAAAAGATCTGAAAAAATTAAATACTTTCATAATTATACGTTTTTTTTAGTTTACAATGTGTTAATGAACTCGCAAGATATGGGGCCTGATATCTACATGTATAGGACAAATATATGATTTCGTTTTCAATATCAAGACGGTATGTTTTTAAATATTTATTCATCGAAATTTTTCAGGCAACAGCAACAAATATAAATATTTTACACAAAACTAAGTATTGATTCATGGCTTTTTTATTATTTGCTGTATTCAAGTCATCAATGCAAGTTTCTTTGATTATTCATAATCATTTTTTTTGCTGAATTCTCACATTTCGACAAAAGCCCGCATGATAGAAATATAAACCCGTGTTGCGATTTCACTTTTCAAAAAACCAGATAATTAAGATACGCCCTGTTCAGTAAAAGCGTATGGTCTTGTCCGTCTTCCGCCCCAACTTGATATCGCATTTTGCGACCACAAAATTTCATTGAGTTTTGCGGTCGCATTTTGCGACTTCAAATTTCCCCATTCATCTGGCGAAAGCTGAAACATGAAATTCTCCGGAAACCTTTTTATGTTTCGCTTTACCTGCTCATTGAGTCGTTTTGTTTCAACACCAAATAGCTCGGACAAATGAAAATCTAACATTACCTGAACATTACGAATTGTGAAAATTCTATCTTCAGGTGCTGTTTGCTGTTTGATTATACTTTTGCTCATATCAGAATTTGAGTGAATGTAGAATATTCTTTTTTCCGTTTGGAAAGTATGGTCAGCAATGGTTCATCAACATTTTTGTTTTCAATGGGTCGGAAGATATAGTAAAAAAATTAGTCTAGCACTACTATACCGCCAGGTTAAAGCCCCTGAGGCATTCGTTCAGCGAGGTTTTCAGGTTGGTGGATTCCTTGCGCTTTCCAATGATCAGTGCGCAAGCCACAGGATATTTTCCTGCCGGAAACTCTTTCAGATAGGTTCCTGGTATTACAACTGACCTTTCGGGTATTACGCCCTGGAACTCTACAGGCTCTGTTCCGCTGACATCGATAATTTTGGTAGATTTTGTAATGACCACGTTCGCACCAAGGACGGCTTCTGTTTTTATATGTACCCCTTCGACCACAATGCACCGGGAACCGATAAAACAATTGTCTTCAATAATAACAGGCGCAGCCTGAACCGGTTCCAGAACGCCGCCAATGCCTACGCCGCCGCTCAGATGGCAATTTTTTCCAATTTGCGCACACGAACCAACGGTCGCCCAAGTATCCACCATCGTCCCACTATCGACATAAGCGCCAATATTAACATAAGAAGGCATCATCACAACGCCGGGAGCGATAAAAGCGCCATAGCGTGCCACAGCAGGCGGAACCACACGAACGCCCAGCGATTCGTAATTTTTCTTTAGCTTTATTTTATCCCGAAACTCAAACGGGCCAACTTCTATGGTCTCCATCTGTTGTGTAGGAAAATATAAAATAACTGCCTTTTTTACCCATTCGTTCAATTTCCATCCGGCATCGGCAGGTTCACACACGCGTATTCCACCCTTATCAAGCAGTTCTATAACCTGACGAATGGCAGTACAGGTATTGTCTTCTTTTAGCAATGTGCGGTCATCCCAGGCAGCTTCAACCAATAATTTTAAATCATCATACATAAAATATATTTTTGCAGTAAGCGTTCAAAGTTAAAAAAAAAACGTTTTACCTCTCATTTTTATAAGAGAAATAGACAAATTTATCCTCTGGTTAAGGCATTTTTCGTACCTTTGCGCCAGGAAAAAGATATGGGACGTTTATTAGCTATCGACTACGGACAAAAAAGGACGGGCATCGCGGTTACCGATGAACTGCAGATGATTGCCAACGGATTGACAACTGTTAATTCCAGCGAGCTGATACCTTTTTTGAAAAACTACTGTTCAAAAGAAAAAGTCGAACTTATTATTGTTGGCCAACCCTTGCAGATGAACAACACAGCATCGGAATCGGAAAGATTTATAACACCGTTCCTGAAATCACTGCAAAAGTCCTTACCCTGCATCCCCGTAAAAAGATTCGACGAACGTTTTACCTCGAAGATGGCTTTTCAGACGATGATAGATTCGGGAATCAGCAAAAAGAAACGTCAGAACAAAGCTCTGGTTGACACTATCAGCGCTACCATTATTTTGCAATCATACCTGGAATCACTAACAAAAACAAGCATATGAAACTTCCTATCATTGCATACGGCACTCCCCTGCTCAAGAAAAAATCTGTTGATATCGACAACACTTATCCCGACCTGAAAAAACTTATTGCCGACATGTACGAAACCATGTATGCCTCTATCGGTGTTGGGTTAGCTGCTCCACAGGTAGGGCTCAACATCAGACTGTTGGTGATTGACACCAACCCCTTTGCCGATGATTACCCCGAAGGAAAAGATTTTAAAAAAGTTTTTATCAATCCGCAAATTACCGAATTCAGCGGCAAAGAATGGTCTTTTAATGAAGGGTGCCTCAGCGTTCCGGAGATAAGAGAAGATGTGGTACGGCATGAAACCATAAAAATTGAATATTACGACGAAAATTTCAACTTCTTTTCCGAAGAATATTCCGGGATTATCTCACGGGTGATACAACACGAATACGACCATCTGGAGGGAATTTTGTTTGTTGACCGGCTGAGCTCCCTGAAAAAAATGGTGCTGAAACGCAAACTTACCGATATCTCAAAAGGCCTGGTCAAAACAAAGTACAAAATGATATTTCCATTGCAAAAAAAACACGTTTAAAAAAATAATAAAATGAGAAAAGTAAATTTGCTATTCAGCCTGCTTACTGCTGTGCTGTTAATTGGGTGCGGCCAATCAAAAGAAAAGATGTTGAGCGACATAACAGAAAAAGAAAAACCATTTTTCTCGAACACACCCGTAACCGACACTGTTAAGATCAATGAAATGGTGTCGCTTTATAGCAAGTTTGCTGAAAAATTTTCGAACGATTCGCTGGCACCGGTATATCTTTACAGAGCAGCAAGCCTGCAGATGAACTCAGGCAAAAACGAAGCTGCTATTGCCTCGCTTGATAAGATTATTAAGGACCATTCTGATTTCTCCAAACTCCCGGAAGCATATTTTCTCAAGGCATTTATTTATGATAACAACATAAAAAATCTAACAAAAGCCCGCGAAGCCTATCTGGATTTTATTCAGAAATTTCCTGGCCATGAGCTGGCCGACGATGCCCAGATATCCATCAACAACCTTGGCAAGACCCCTGAGCAGATTATCAATGAGATTCAACTGAAACAAAAACAGCAGCAGGACTCGCTGGCTGCCGCCTCAAAAAAATAATTTTACTATTTATAATTAACCGTTTCAATAGTATTTCGAAACGATTTTTTAATGTCATATGACCGTTACCAAAAAAGAAAGCAGATACCAGCGACTGTACGAACAGCTATCGGATTTGGCCAAGAAAAGCGACTTTCCACTCTCCCAAATGGCCACAATAAACGCCTTGCTGTATCACAAAATAGATTATTTTTTCTGGTGCGGATTTTACCTGGTGAAAGACAAGCACCTGGCCGTTGCCAGCTACCAGGGGCCGCTCGCCTGCCAGTTGCTGCCGCGGAACACAGGCGTATGCTGGGCGGCAGTTAATGAAAACAAAACGATAATTGTTCCAGATGTACAAGCGTTTCCCGGGCATATTGCCTGCAGTTCACTGTCCAAATCAGAGATTGTGGTGCCTGTGCGCAACAAAGCAGGGAATCCCTTAGCTGTGCTAGATGTGGACAGCAAAGAGTATGAATCCTTTGACGAAACCGATGCCCTTTTTCTGGAAAAAATTGTACAGCTGATACACGCCGAAGCCCTGTGAAATCATCAGGCAAACTCCAGCTCAAGAAAGGCTTTCAGCGCTTCAGGGCTGATTTTGGCGTACAAGGTACCATTTTTTGTATAGGATATATTACCTGTTTGTTCTGAAACAACAATGGTGATAGCATCAGTTATTTCGGAAACTCCCACCGCGGCGCGGTGACGCAAGCCTAAGGTTGGCGGAAAATTTTCGTTACGCGTCAAGGGCAAAACACAGCGGGCAGCCACAATACGGTTGCCGGTAATGATGATTGCGCCATCATGCAAGGGGCTGTTTTTGAAAAAAATATTTTCAATCAATTGTTCCGAAACTCTGGCATCAACTAATTCCCCGTTGTTGATATATTCCTCCAGGTTGCTTTTTTTGGAAATCACAATCAACGCACCTGTCTTGGAAGTTGATAGCGTTTCGCACACCCTGGCAATATGATCAAGATTTATAATGCCGCTCTGCTGGACATTGAGTTTCCAGAAGGCCAGCCACTTTTGTTTGCGGTTCAAAAAACGCGGCGAACCCAGCAAAAGCAGAAATTGTCTTATCTCACGCTGAAACACTACTATCAATGCTATCACACCCACGCTGACAAATTGACCTAAAATTTCCGACAGCAGGTTCATCTGAAGAATATTTACCAGTTTCCAGAAAAAATAAATAGCCACAATACCCAGAAAGATATTAATAGCCGCTGTACCCTTCATCAAACGGTATATCTGATAAAGCAGCAAAGCAACCAGCAGGATATCGATAAAATCAGTTGCCCTGAATTTCAAAAAGTCAGCAATAAAAAGCAACATTCCTCAGTAAATCAAACATATAAGAATTGAACAAAAAATAGCTATTGGAAAATAATTAATAGCAAAAGTATAAAAAAAATGAACGCAGGGCGTAAACCGTTAATATCCGCACGGACATATTTTTTTCTTCAAAAAAATATTTAAACAAAAAAACCATAACAATAATAAAAATTATATATCTTTGAATCAGAAAATTATTAAGCAGATATTTACTTTTTTGTATGAAAAAAATATTAATACTGACCGGTCTTATCATCAGTGTTTGCATCGCTTCAGGGCAGGATATACATTTTTCGCAGTTCAATTATGCACCATTGATGTTAAATCCAGCCAATACCGGTGCTTTTAGTGGTGATCACCGCGTAATAGGAAACTATCGAAGCCAATGGAAAAGCGTTTCCCGGTCCTATACTACTTATGGAATCTCATACGATATGGGTATTTTGAAAGGTAAACTCAACGGCGGCATCCTTGGCTTGGGAATACAGTTATTTAACGACCAGGCGGGAGACAACAAACTGGGACAAACCATGATTAATATTTCCGCGGCCTATCATCTTCCGCTAAACAGGAACAACATGCTCACGGCCGGTATACAGGGAGGCGTTGCGCAAAAAAGGATTAATATGGGAGCCATGCAGTGGGACAGCCAGTACGACCCCGGGTTCCCCGACGGCTACAATGCTTCGCTGCCATCAAACGAAACTATCAATTTCAACAATTTCTGGTATGGCGACATAGGTGCGGGGCTTTTGTGGTCTTATACCTCCAACGCCACCACCCTGTCGTCAAACGATGCCCGCAAAGTAAGTGCCGGTGTGGCTTTGTGGCATATGAACCGTCCCAAGCAAACCTTCTCCGACATCCCTTCCAAAAAAATGGACATGAAACTTGCCGTGCATGTGAATTCATTAATTGGTTTTACCAACACCAACTTTTCTTTACTGCCTAGTGCTGCCTGGTTTATGCAGGGTCCATCAAACGAAATCCTCTTTGGTACTTTGCTGCGGTTCAGGCTCAACGATGCCTCGAAATACACCAACTTTGTTACAGAAACGGCTGTGGCCATGGGATTGTTTTACCGCTGGGACGATGCATTTATCGTCTCCGGACAATTTGAATGGAGGAATTTCCTGTTGTCGTTGAGTTACGATGTGAACACCTCAAAGCTGGCCGCAGCCAGTAAAAGTGCAGGAGGCTTGGAAGTGTCGCTCAGGTACGTTACACCGCTGCCCACCATGAAAAATAAAAGCCTGTACTAAAATTCAGAACAAAGGATTACAGCATATCTGTGCTGTATATCATTTTTAAGTACTCATTCCGCCACACACATTAATCACCTGGCCGTTGACATAGGTTGACAGGTCGGATGCCAGGAAAAGCGCTACGTTAGCGACATCTTCGGGTTTGCCCGAACGGCGCAGCGGGATATTTGCAATCCATTTCTGGCGGGCATCTTCCGGAATTTTTTGTGTCATTTCTGTTTCAATAAAACCCGGAGCTATGGCATTGCAACGAATATTGCGGGAACCTAATTCCTGGGCCACCGATTTGGTAAAACCGATGATACCCGCCTTGGACGCTGAATAATTAGCCTGGCCGGCATTACCGTTGACACCTACCACCGAGCTCATATTAATTATGGAGCCAAACCGCTGCTTGAGCATAACTTTCTGACAGGCCTTGGTAAGGTTAAAAACCGATTTCAGGTTGATATTGATTACCAGGTCCCACTCCTGCTCACTCATCCGCAGCAACAGGTTGTCGCGGGTTATACCGGCATTGTTAACCAGAATATCAATAAGCGGAAAATCAACGAGAATCCTGCTTATGATTTCTTCGCTCTGCGCAAAAGAACTGGCATCAGAGGCATAGCCTTTGGCTCTTACACCCATATCTTGCAACACCTTTTCGGCCTTTTGCATATTTTCGTCATAATGTAAATCTGTAAAAGCTATGTTGCATCCGTGAGCAGCAAACACCTGCGCTATAGAATATCCTATGCCACGCGATGCGCCGGTAATAACAGCCGTTTTTCCTTCCAGTAGTTTCATAATTAAAATTTTTTATCAAAATTAGTAATAAAATAATAAATTTGAGTTTTAAATCATAAAACCTGCTGAACTAACGTTGTTAAGCTAAAATGAAGTCTTACATCCGGATATTGCTATTTTTTTTGTTGTTTTATTCAGGCTTTGCGCTCCATGCCCAGCAAAAAGACAGCCTCAATACACAGTTGCTCACTGCCGCATTCGAAGGAAAAGCCGACGTGGTGCTCCGCCTGCTTGAAGACAGCGCTGATATCAACACCACTACTGAGGAGGGTATTACGCCCTTGATGTACGCTTCGGAAAAAGGCTATGTGGAAACAGTAAAAACACTATTATTCAGAGGAGCAGACCCCAACAAAAGTCCGGAAAACGGCAGAACTGCGCTGATTAGCGCCGCCATAAACAACCATACGGATATCGTCTATCTGCTATTAATCTATGGTGCCTACATCAATGCTGCCGACGAATATGGAGTAACGGCACTTATTTACGCTGCCAGCTACAACTATTATGACATGACCGAGTACCTTCTGATAAACGGAGCCCAGCATGTTATCAAAGCCCAGGACGGCACCGATGCCTTGTTGGCTGCCGCTTACCACGGCAACACCGAAATCGTCAACCTGTTGTGTAATTACAATGCCGATATCAACACCGCCGACTACCAGGGTTTTACCCCATTTGCCATGGCTATCCGCAACGATGATTTGTACCTCACCGAAACGTTGCTGAACCGCCAGGCCTCGCAAATTGCCCCGCTGAAAAAACTCCCTTCGGTTAATCTGGTTGATTATGCCAGGATATGGAACCGGCAGACGCTGGTAAAAAGACTGAAAAAAGAGGGATTACACGGGTCGTTCTGGCCTTTCTTCAATAAACTCACCCTAAATTATCATATGGCTACTTTCAATACCAGCGATTATTTCATGGGGGGAGGAATCGGTATTTTTGACTCAAAATATGGAATCAGTATAGAACTGGGGTTGAATGGGAGAATGAGAAAAAAACGGGTGCTGGAACAACAAGTTGAAGGCGTGTATTACCAGTTATGGGAAAAAAGAAATAGTGTATTTCTTGGTGTGGAAAAGCTTATCAATATTCCGACAAACAAATCTGAACACCGGCAAGGCATTTACCTGCGGGCCAAAGGCCTGCTGACTTATGGCTCTTATGAGGGACTTTATCACAAACCCGCAAAGAGATTTACTATTTCTCCAGGCATAGGTTATAGTTATTGGTTCAAAAACTTCTTCCTGAAAGCAGGCTACGAATACTGCGATCTTGGAATATACAAAGATATGGACCATTGGATTACGCTTTCGGCAGGAGTTGCCATCAACCTATCGAAAAGTAAACTTGAGAAAAAAATTTACTGGATGTAGTTATGAAGACACATAAACCCTTGTTCTTGCTGGTGAATCTTTGGTGGCTATTCCTGTTGCCAGGATGCGAATCAAACTACATCAGCAGTCCCGAAGACTGCCTTAATTACGATTATTCCGACTGCAACACAACAGAACCCTCGGTAGTCCCCCTGCACATCAAACTCAGCATTAACAGTGAAAATCCAGTAGTTCCAATAACAATATTCAAGGGCAAACTGGAAAACAACAATATCATCCTATCCGATTCTGTCACCTCCTCGTCTGAAACTTTTTGGGTAGCCCCCGACAATTACTACACTGTGGAAGCCCGTTACCGATGGGGCAATGACATTATTTATGCTTACGACGGCGATAATGTAAAAAAAATCAGAAACCAGGTTTGTGATTCTGTTTGCTGGACATACCGGGAAGGAAATGTGAATGTGGAATTAAAATAGGAAAGCCTGTTCCGAATCCGCTAAAATCAACTATTAGCATGCTTTTTCCTGGAATGATGATTAATTATGATATCAAATTTTGTGGTATCGAGAAAGGTGTCGAAGCGGAGGTGGTCTTTTCGTTCGTTATTTTTACCCTCCATAATATCGTCACCATATTCATTAAGAATAACTTTCCAAAGCAGTTCGGTACAATAAAATTCGGTACTGTCCTCGATATTAAAGGCATTGTCGAAAGGCACCTGCCTTTTGAGGTAGTCCTGAGCTTTTCGGCTGATGGCCGACAATGGTTTATTGATTTTGGGTTTGTATCTGATAACGATAACGGAATTGTACTGGCTGTCGCGGATAAAACTCCGGATATCCTGCGATTGCACCCCATCCACGTTGGATAAGGTACTGGATACCGAATGTATCACCATACATTGCGAATCGTTTTTGCAAACGATGGCACAATGAGAGATGTCGTATTTTTCGTCGAGTTGTTCCACGATCATATCACTGACGAGGCCGTATCCGTGGCGCAAAATGATATCACCGTCCTGAATTTGGTTTAATTCCCCTTCAGTAAGGGTGTATCTATAAAAAGATTGTTCCTGCATGCTTCGATGTTCGTAAGCATACAGGAACAACCTTAAAGACGCAGCCACTGATAAAAGGATAATGAAAACAATAACAATTTTTTTCATTATTCAGTGGCGCACAAAAACTCTTGATTATTCTACTGCGGCAGTTGTGTCAACAGCTGTGGTATCTTCAGCGGGCATAGTTTCATCACCGGCACCTTCTTTTTTCTGATCAACAAGCCATTTGCCTTCTTTTTTCACTAAGTTGAGTGATTCTTCTTTGCCATCATTAGTATATTTACATACTGAAGCTTCTTCGGTAGTTTCGCATTTCATGTTTTCAATCTTTACTTCTTTAGCTTCCTGAGCTCCACCAACACCTGCAAAGCTTTTCATCATATCAAGCATTTGGCCGGTTTCTTCGGTAGCAATTTTCTTAGCTTCGTCAAATTCTTTTTTGCTTAAATGATTCAGATATTTTGTTGCTACTGCTTCGGGGGTGTTTCCTTTGTCGCCGCATGAGGCAAATGCTATAACAACGATAGCTGCAATTACTAAACTAAATAATTTTTTCATGGTTCTTTTTTTTTGGTTTTGGTTATTAATTTCGATTTAACTTTGCAAAAGTAATATTATTTTTTTGATTTTAACATTTTTTATGATTTTTTTTTACTAACAACCCTTTTTGTTAGTAACTCCCGATTGCCAAATTTTGTCAAACGCCCAAAGATAATGAACGCAAATGACTGATATTCTTGATTTTACATATTTTTTAACTATTAGATTACAAAAAAAACTTCCCGGAAAGGAAGCGCATTTCAGGATGGTGCCCACGGTAAGATTGGATGAATTTGATCCTATACCCGAAAATGCCCGGCTTAGCAGTGTGTTAATATTGCTATTTGAAAAAGATGCAAAAATACATACCATATTAATACAGCGCCCAGAATATAATGGGGTTCACAGCGCACAGATTTCATTCCCCGGAGGTGGTTATGAAAAAAAAGACCAATCGGCCCAACACACCGCTTTGCGCGAAACACAGGAAGAGATTGGCCTTGATGCAGGCAGTATAGAGGTTATCGGCAGCCTGACTGAATTGTATATTCCACCAAGCAATTACCGCGTAATGCCTTTTATTGCCTACTGCCGTGATATTGGGGAATTAAATCCCGACAAGCACGAAGTAAAAAAAATCATCACAGTGCCTGTCGAGGATTTTGCAGGAACAAAAAATGTTAAATCAAAAAAAATAAAAATTCAAAACGGGGCTGTTTTTGATACCTGTTATTACGACATCATGGGATTGACTATTTGGGGCGCCACTGCCATGATATTAAGTGAATTTGCCGAACTATACGAAGAATATTGTCTGGCAAAAACTTCCTCCGCGGCCAAATAAACTTCTAATGCAAATTCAAAATGAGTATTTTTGAAACACGTTGCTAATCTTCATTCATGAAAAAAAACATCTCGCCACATAAGACAACCTTACTATTTATAGTATTACTTATCGGGATGAGTTTTTTGTACCGCTACGACAAAATCATCACGCTTCGCCCCTGCTCTATACATCAGCACAGGCAATGTGATTGTCTGGCGATAACCTACAATTATTATCAGTACCACACAAATTTTTTTGAACCGCAGACCAACCTGCTGACAGGGAGAGATTTTGACGGAAAAAACGTTTCGGAACTTCCTATATTGCACTATGGAGTGGCCCAGCTCTGGAAAGTCTTTGGATATCACGAGTGGATATACCGGCTGGTGGTTCTTTTGATAATGTATGCAGGATTGCTGGCTCTGTTTAAAGTTTTTCAGCAACTCTTAAACGACCCTTTCTGGCAGATTATCCTGCCTTTGTGGCTTTTTTCTTCACCAATACTAATTTATTATGGGAATAACTTTTTAGCCGATGTCCCTGCCTTGAGTTTTGCTTTTGCCGGCTGGTATTTTTTTACCTGTTATGTGCGCAAACAACGATTGAGCAGCCTTATTTGGGTATTTGTTTTCTTTGGTATAGCCATGTTGCTCAAGATAACTGCCGGCATGAGTTTTCTGGCCCTTGCAGGATTATTTCTGACCGAACGCCTGAAAACTATGAATAGCGGCGCGAAACCTGTGTTTAAGAAACCCGCGCTGACACTTACCCTCCTAATAATAACATCTGCCATTGTTTTCGCCTGGTACTTTTATGCCAACCATTATAATAACACACACCTCAGACCCGACGAATCCCACACGTTTCTGACCGGTATCCTGCCCATATGGGGATTGTCCTATGCGGAAATTATCGGTATCGTTCGAATAATGCTGGATTACCAGATTGGAAATTATTTCAATACTGCCGGATTACTAATGATAACAGGATTTTTCGTCGTAGCGATACTCAATTTTAAAAAACAAAATCCACGACTGCTGTTTGTCAACATTATTATTTTTCTGTCTTGCATCGGAGGTGTCATTTTGTGGTACCGTGTGTTTGACGCACACGACTATTACCTGACTAATTATTTGGTTTTTATTCCTGCCACCTGTTTAACATTTTTCTGGTTTTTGCAAACCGAGTACCCCCGCTTATATAAATCCCTGAAACTAAAAATCCCCTTTTTGTTGGTATTCGTATTCAGTATCTGCTGGGGCCGGGCCGTGATGGAGGCCCGTTATGCAAACGCAAATACTCCTGAACAAGATTATTCGCCCTTGCTATCAAGATACGAAGTAGATAATTACCGCTACGCACATTGGATGTACCCACAGGAAAAACAAGCTTTTGAAACCATCACGCCCTACCTGCGGTCCATTGGAATAAAAGAACAGGACAAGGTATTCTCTTTTCCCGACCCCTCGCCAAATATCAGTTTATATCTTATGAGACAAAGAGGTATTGCCCTGCAGCGGGATAATGGAGTGGAACTGTTGAAATACCTCGACTTTTACAAAAATCTGCACATAAAATATTTCCTACTTGGCGATTCCACCTTGCTGCGTGACGATTTAATAAAAAAAACACTTTCAAAAAAAATCGGCCAATACCAATCGGTTTCAATTTACGACATCAGCAGGCAGGATTCAATAACAGGAAACGCTGATTCCGGCAGACTGCATGGCTCAACCCATTAACCTATGAAAAAAGAAACAACTAAGTGGTGCTGGTCATGGCGTGGGTGGACACGATTTTTCAATAAATATGCTGCGATATTCTTAGGTTTTGCTTTTGTCATCATGAGCCTGTTCATTGTGAACAATATTCCAGTAAAATATTCATTGATGATTTCGTCGGATGCAGAAGCCTATTACGATTACCTCCCCTACACATTTATCAAAAAAGACATTGCCCATATGCACTATGCTATTCCGCTGCCGGACGGCAACAGGCTTAACAAGGTTACCATGGGTGTGGCCATACTGGAATTACCATTTTTTTTGTGCGCCCATGCTTACAGCACAATCCAGCACCTGACCCCGGACGGATATTCCTTTCCATATCAGGTGGCCTTGCTGATTTCAATCAGTATTTATATGTTTTTGGGCTTATTCATCCTGTTTAAAATCCTCAGGCCACGGTTCGGGAAAAAAACCGCTTTTATTACGGTAACGACCTTGTTTTTTGCCACCAACTTATTTTATTACACCTTTTGTGAACCTGGGATGTCGCATGGCTATTCGTTTTTCATGCTGACGATGTTTTTATTCCGGCTTGATTTTTTCATGAAAAACCCCAACCTTAAAAACACACTCCTGTGCGGCATACCGTTGGCATGGGCAGTACTCATCAGGCCTACCAACCTGATTTATGGCATCATGTTTTTACTCTACGATGTATATTCGCTTCGACAACTAAAAGGAAGGGGAATATTCATCCTGAAAAATCTCAGATACTTTTTTTTAATCCTGATTCTTGGAATATTGTTTTATATTCCGCAAATAATGTATTGGTCGTATGTTTGGGGCAAATTTATGCTTTATGGTTATGTAGCCGCCGATTTGCAGCCTGAAACATTTGCCTACCTCACGAATCCTAAAATCTTTCAAGTGCTCTTTGGCGTGGAAAGCGGCTGGCTGGTGTATTCGCCATACTTTATTTTTTTTATCATTGGGTTAGGCATGGTGCTCTATAAAAAGACACATCATGCCTTTGGCATTCTTGTTATTTTTCTAATTATCCTTTATCTCAATGCCAGCTGGTGGAGCTACACCTTTGCCTGTTCGTTTGGGTACCGCAGCCTGATAGAGTTTTATCCCCTCTTTGCCATACCTGTGGCATTTTTGTTTTCGAAAATAGTTGCTTCACGGCACCTCATGGTAAAAACATTGATAATGATGGCAATAGTAGTTTTTTCATTTTTCAACATCCGCATTTCGGGATTCTATTACAAAGACCCTTGTTGGGAAGTGCCGCAATGGACATGGAATCATTATCGGAAAATTATTACAAAGGCCTTTTACATTCAGCCGGATATAAAACTTAAAGAATGGCGCGAATAAAATATATCATCTTTGTTTTTTTTTATAAATTTGCCATAATAAACAACTATTGAAGCTATGGAGTTCAGGACAAAATTTCTTTTTTCAGCGCTGTTGTGCTGCAGCATCCTTTTATTTGCCCAATGCAAAAAAGACGAACCGGATGATATCCCTGTTGACGAACTGGCGTTCACCGAAGCAGAAAAAGCCTTGATTAACAGTGGTGATAACGATTCCATAATGCGCATCATGAATTATTTTGTACATGACGATTCTCTGATATTACGCAAACAATCTATTGATGTAAATTTGAATGATACTGCCACCTTGAATCGCCTGATCAAAAGATTGAAAAAAACCCTTCTTAATGAACCTAATGGTGTTGGACTTGCCGCTCCGCAGGTTGGCATTAACAGGAACATCATCTGGTTACAACGCCTCGACAAAGCCGGTCAACCATTGGAGTGTTATCTCAATGCCAAAATCATTCTGTATTCAAACAAACCCGTGGTTTTCCCCTGGGATGGCTGCTTGTCCGTACCTGATACATCAGGCCCATCGCATCGGTACAGCGCCGTGGTGGTTGAATACGACCTGCCTGATGGCAGCAGCCACACAGAGTTGATTGAAGGTTATTCGGGCAGTAATTTCACCGCTATCATTTTTCAGCACGAGATTGACCATCTGAACGGCGTAGTATTTTTAGACAGGCTTTAAAAAAAATAAAAATCCGACGGCAACACTCCTGCATTGATAGTTCCCTGCAGGGCTCCCGCCGCCGAATAATAATACACCTTCCCTTTCTGAACATAATCAACGGCATCGGCCACCATAATGGTATTGCTGAATGGGTTGATTGCCAGTCCGTAAAATATGCTGTTACCCTGTGGGATAAGCACTTCGCCAGGCAAGGCATCGGCTGAAATCGGCAGTTGATAAACTCCATGGCACATGTAATAAATAGTGTCCCGCGTTGCATTGATAGCTATTTTGTCCCATACATCCAAAGTTGAACTTAACTGAAAGGATTGTTCCACCGACATCTGACCAATATCAACCCTATGCAGTGAGGCCTTGACATTTTGAGTTCCATCCCCGGCGCACATTACCCACAACTTATTGTTTTTATCCAAAACCAGCGAGTTTGAAGCAAAACCAAGCTGAAGACTGTCGGTAAGGGCATCAGTGATGGTATTGATAAAATATATCTTGTCGGTTCTTGTGTTGGTAATGATCAGCTGGCCTTCATGAAAAAGCATTTCTTCAGTACTGCCGTGGCAGGGAATACTGCCAGTAATCGTATTGGTGTTTAAATCAACAATGCTGATATTGTTGCTGTACAAATCACTTACATAAGCTTTTTCAGGGCTGACAGGAACAAAATAACGCGGAGAACTTAACCCTCCGATAACACCACAGGAAACAAAATCGCTCACATTGACCACCTCTATCTTGTTGGAATTATTTACCACAATATATGCTTTTCCGTTATATACACATATGGACTGCGCCACATCGCCAAGCGGCCTGTTATTGACACCGCGAAAAATATCCTCCCTATAATCCTGATTGGAAAAATTGTAATACGTAACGGATGCGTTGCTCCATTGAAAATTTCCTTCATTTACAATAAAAATTCCATGGCTCGTGCTAATATCAATATCTGTATCGTCAGGGGGGGGATCCTTTTTACAGGAACTCAGCAAAGCCAACAGAAGGAGGCCGCTGCCAAACACAAGAAGAAGTTTTTTCATTTTACTATCATTACTTTTTTTATAATATTGCGGTGTCCATCCAATACATTTAAAAGATATAAACCGGCAGGAACATCCGACAGGTCAATTATTGCGCGACCATCCTCCGCACAGCTAGTTTTCAGAGTTTTTCCATCCACATTTATCAAAGAAATTTTCAACCCTGCCAAAAGTTTGCCTGCATCAATATGTATATAGTTATCTGCAGGAACAGGATACACGCTGATATGGAATGTGATAGCACTTTCATTAATGGTGGCCGGTTGCTGATGTATAACCCCAACAGCATCGAGGTCAAAGCCCGAAGCCGGAAAAGGCGTGGGCCACGGATCGTTGATTTTGTGGTTAAAAGCATCATAGGTAGCGTAACCCGTGTTGAGAGAGCCGACCACATCAATCACTTTAATGTGGGTAATGTTGTTGATATCAAGGCCTGGAGTGTCCTCCAGTTCCTGCAAATCAAAGGGGGTTCCATACATGGCACGGTATTTTCCTGCCAGGTTGTTTATTTTTGTTGCATCCATTGTCTCATCAAAGGCACCCACCTGAACCATGGTGTCGGTGAGGGATGTCGCTGGAAAACGGAAAAAATTTTCTCCGTCGGAGCTCACCTCCACGAAAGCCAGCTCGAGGAAAGTATCCGAAAAAGAATTTTCAAATACCGCAAAGTCCCACGAAGGGCCGTTAACAATGGGATAGTCAAAGCTTAGCATAGCACTTCCGCCATCGCCAAGGCTTACAACGCCATTGGCCCCTGCAACACCTGTAGCCATGGAGCTATCGCCCACCGCAGCCTTTCCCAGGGAGGTATCGGCAATGTTTTGCCAACCTTGTGCTACGGTACAATGGGTTGCCCATCCAACAAATACCGAACTATCTTTATGAATTGCCAAACTTCCGGGCTGGCCGGCGGCCGGAGGAAATTGCGCCCTTACACTGATAGGGAGCAGACAAATCAGTACGATAAACAGTTTTACATCCCGTATTTTCATATTACCTGATTACTAATTTTCTGGAAACGCCATCAACACAGAGAAAATAAATGCCCCCGGAGAGGTGACTAATATCCAGATATTCGCCTGAAGAAAAATTCTCAAGGCTTATCAGCTCTCTGCCAGCTAAATCATACAGGTTTAATTTTTTGATGATATTTTTATTGTTCATCGTAACACAAACCCGCTGGCTGGCAGGATTCGGAACAATGGAGAAAGGAGCACTTTCCAAAGCAATAATGTTTTGAGGAGAATCAGCAGTGGTAAAATTGTCAATACAAAAAAACGGAGGGGTGTTCATTCCAAACTGCCCGTTGTCAGTGGAACTCAACAGAAAAACAAGGCTATCCACATTGCCGAGGGGTGTCAGATCTACCCATGTCCAGTCTTTAAGAATATAATCCTGTGAGTTTTCTGAAAAACGGTAATCGGCCAGATAAAAATGTACCGTATCGTTTTTAGGGGTACCTCCCTCATAGGCGGTTATGCTTAAACGAAACCAATCGGGGTCATTGCCGTCGGGGCCTCCAAATTTTTTTGCAAAGGCATCGCCATTTTTCATGCTCATGGCTGCATAGGTAGCGTTACAGACATAGAACCCATCAACCACTTTGCCTGAGGCAACACCGGTTAATTTCAGCAGGGCATAATTTTGGCCTACCCCATATACCAGCGATGCACCATAGCCCTCGCCAGCCCATACGCTGTATAGATTCTGAAAACTTCCGTCGGCGGTATCACTCATGCTGGAATAAGCAAAACCCGTGGCCCAGTATCCACCGTACACCGAATCATAGAGGTAAACATTAGGAAAAAACACATTGCCGCTGGCAAAGCCTCCCGAAAAATCCGATCCATTCCAGAAAGTATCGGCCGGCAGCGGCAGGTTTTCAAAATCGGCTATTGTTTGTGCCTGTAAGCGGCTGCATGATAATAACATGGTTGTAAGAACCATTCCGCTGAAAATAAGTAATAGTTTTTTCATTTGTTGAGTTTTTTATTTGTAATGGAGTGTTTGAAATTTACGATTATTCCTGTCTTGAAATTAATTCCCGGCATAGCCTGCCAAGCCACCGAAAAGTATTTCTGATTCCAAAAATTGTTGATCTGGAGAAAAATATTAAAAGCAAAATTTTTATGATTAAAATCCTTCGTCACATAGATATTTCCCAGCACATAAGGCTTGAGCCAGGCAGAATTATCATGGGCGGTATAACAGGCTGAAGTGTACTCGGCATTAACATTAAAACTAAAAGTTTTGTAAAGCAAATCAATACCAGCAAGGGCGACCCATTCGGGGGTATAAATAAGTTGGTGGCCAATAGCGCTCTGGTTATTGCTCTTTTGAACGGTAGATCGGACATAAGCGGTTTTTCCGGTAAAACCAATGCGTACCTTTTTTATTTCTGTATCAGTTTTAAAATTGAGTTCTATCCCCCGGCTCCATACGGCCTGAATATTTTGCGGCGACCAATAACTTGCTTTGGGAAGCCAGATAATCCAATTCCGCGAAAAATTATTGAACCCTGAAACGGTATAATCAAAAGATGTCTTTCCCTTGACAAAGTGGTGTTTTATTCCTAACTCCGCGGCCCAGCCATCTTCGGGTTTCAGTTCCGTATTGCCGCCTGGGTACCAGTAGAGGTCGTTCAGGGTGGGGATACGGTAGTTTCTGCTAATATTAACATACAGCAACAACTGCTTGTACAAACGTATATCCATAGCAAATGAGGGTAGTACAGGGACAAATTTACTATTGCTGTATTCTTCGCGCAGCGCGACATTCAGATTCCATTTATCGTGTTTACTCACCGCATTATAAGAAATAAAAGCAGCTATCTCGTGTTGGAAATGTTTTTGTGTATAATAATCGCAGTGTCCTATAGTATATTTATAGTGTGCGCCAACATTCATAGTATGATAAGGGAATATTTTAAAATACACTTCACTTTGTGTTACCGAGGCCGTTGTTCCGCTTGAAGAATTAACAAGCTTTTCGGGATCTTTATAGTCATATTCGTCGATAAGCAATGCCGTGCGGACAAACAACTTATAATTGCCGCCTTTACTCTCCCATTCCAGGGCTGGGCGGAAAAATTCATCCCGTTGACTTGCCGTACTATAATCCTGTGTCATCAGGGGTGGTATCTGTCTTTTGCTTTCTTGTATCCAGAAGCGGAAAGTCAACTGATTTTTTTCATTAATCTTAAATGCCTTTTCGTGAATAACACCATAACTCTCCACTTCGGAATTGGTCTGTCTGACATCGGGAGAACCAAGTTTTGCGCTATTTTTAAAAGGGAAATTGTTTTTACCCTTTCTGTAGAATGCCCTCACCATAAGCGCACCATTTTTGCGGCTGATTCCCAGCTTAACATTAAACGAGTAATTGCCAAAGCTTCCGTAAGTGGCTCCCAAAGCCACATCCAGACCTTTGTTATATTCTGGTTCGTTAGTCAAATGAATAGCCCCGCCCAGTGCACCTCCGCCGTATAAGGCAGCCATGCCGTTGTACTGCACAGCTATTTTATTCATAAAACTCACGGGTATCAAAGAAAAGTCGGCACCACCATTCATGGGGTTTTGCAGGTTAAACCCGTTCCAAAGGACTGCGGTATGTGAGGTGCCTGTGCCCCTGAGAGATACCGAACTCAATCCCGACACGCCATTAGACTTTACATAAACAGACGAATTTTGCCGGAGCAATTGGTTGATATCTCCTGAAGAAAAAGCCTTCATTTTAAGCGAGTCAATCTTTTCTACTTTTACGCCGCACACGGTATTGGAAAAACGGTCGGTGGCCACCTCCACGCTACCAAGGGTGTACACAGAATCCGTAATGGTTTTCTGGCCTACAGCGGCAGCTGCAAAAAAAATGAATATGCCTGTTATACTTTTTTTCACAATACAAATAACTTAACTACTCGTATCGAATAAAGCTGCAGGAAAAAAACAGATAACAAGAATCAACCTATCTGATTAAGCTTTTTTCCCCGAAAGCTTTAAACAATTTACTTGTGAAATAGCAGGTTTTCTGACTTATCCCCTTGCAGGCGTCTTCCCATCCGCCGGTGGGCGGACAGTGACCAGGAATGCCTTCAAGTT
>DAONFU010000024.1:0-22236 GCA_035403765.1 Bacteroidales bacterium | reverse complement strand
GGACAAATTCGGGATAGTTGGCAAAGCCGTTGCCCAGGTTGAGCCACGACCAGGTAAGATCCCAATCCAGATGCAAAAATTCAAAGCTTATCCACAATAAAATCAGCACATAGTACCCGCCCCGCGATTTGAAAACCGTGCGCCGGATAAGGTGATAAGCCAAAAAAGTGATTGCCATAAACAGCGAATTGAGCACTACGGCCATCGCCACCCCAAAAGCGGTGGAATAATAAATCCACCAGGTAGTCAGGCCGTTCCAGATTAAAAATGCGATATACGCATAAAAAAATACGCTGGATTTGATGAAATTATGCCTGTTTTTGGCAATATGATCTTCAATGTACAGCAGTGGCACAAAGGCGAAAAAAAGCAAAAAGGGAAAACCCCTGGCCGGCCAGGCCAGCGAAAGTAATAACCCACTAAGTATCGACAGTAAAACCAGGTGTCCTTTTTTCATCGTTTTAGCAGAACAAGTAGCAAAAATACAAATTATTCGGCAACATCAACGCGCCGGATTTTTATATAACGTCAGATAAACCTGCCCCCTGGAGAAGTGTTTCAGCGGTATCCATTTTTTAGCTTTGGCATGAATCGCTTCGGGGTTTATGATGTTATAGACATTGGATATGATAAAATAACGACAGCTGTCAATATGGGTATGGCTGGCATCGGCATAAGCAAAATCTTCCTGCAAATAGGAGAGTTTGTGGTTATTGGTTATGGGGTAATACGAATACACATCCCCGGGACAAATACCCTGCTGTTTTACATAGGCTGCCAGGTCTTTCTCAAGCGAAAAATAGGGTAGCACTTTTAATGATGTTTCCCAGGCATTGCCATATTTTTGGGGATAAAAGATAAAATTTCCTGCGAAAAATCCAGCGAGAATAAGTATGAAAATGCCAATCCTGATTTTTTTCAGATGAATTTGTTGAAGGAAATAAATTGTTAGAATAATTAGAAACACAAAGGTTTGCAAAAAATACTTATGTCCAACAGGGTTGGAGAGAAAAATCATAATCAGGCTGTTGATTGCCAGGGGTGCGAACAGAAGCCATAAAAGCAGCCTGAGCTTGTGTGTGCGTAATTTTCGGTAATACATCAAAATGCAGAGTAGGCAAAACAACCATGGAAGTATTTTTCCGGAGTCGGTAATTTTCCAAAGTATATATATAAGCTGCCGGACGACCATTGCGGGGCCATTTATACTGATATGAACCACGTTGGCGGGATTGATGAGTATCCATCCGGTTAAGAGGTAATGGTAAATACTCCACGAAATCAAAAATAATAAGGCCGGCAAATAAACCAGTGCGTCTTTTATCTGAGGCAGGGCTTTGTCGTAACGCAACAAAATCATAAGGTGAATAAGAGCCAAGGGGGGGATAAAAAACAATGCACGGAAAGAGGTTGCCACTAACAATAGCAGACTTATAGAATAGAGCAGGTGTTTTTTCTCAAGAAGAGTTCTTGTGGCCAGCAAAACAAAATACAGCAGAAATAAATCATAACCCATTAATAACACTTGTGTGATGAATGCCGGATCAAACAGCAGCAACAAATAAACCATAGGCAAGAAATCCGGTTTGATAAAACGCAGGGAGATTTTTTTTGTTTCCAGTAAAATGCCAACCACAACGGGGATGATAGCCAGATGGCACACCAACAGTGTTTTTCCGAAGATGGCACAGCAAGTAGCCAGGTAAAGCGCGTTTATTGTCAAAGGCCCGAAATCGGTTTTCAAGGGAGGAATAATATGCCGGAACGAATCACTCAGATAAAAATTTATGTATTCGCTGATGGTAATGTTGTCCCAGAAAAAAGGGATGTTGCCTGAGAGCAGGATAATGATTACCGCAACGGAAGAAAATAAAAAAAAAGTATTTTCCGGGTTCTGAAAAAAATGGGTTTTCGGGCGGTTAATCATTAGTGTTTTTAATGATCTCTTTAATCAGGTATTGCGGCTTGTTGTTAAGCGTGAGATAGATTCTGCCGATATATTCTCCTATCAGTCCGAGCAACATGGTGGTCATGCCCCCGAAGAAAATAACCAGCACCACGATAGTAGTCCAGCCCTCAACAAAATCTTTTAAAACATAAAATTCGTACAAATAGTAAATGATCAGGCCAAGGCCTAACAAAACTATTGCTAATCCCACTAAAGTCATGATACGTAATGGCACTACCGAAAATCCGGAGAATAAACGGAACAGGACCGAAAACGACCTGAAAAAATTGTAGTTTCCTTTGCCCGATAAGCGTTTATAATGCCTTACTTTTATCTGACAGATATTGTGTGTTATGGTGAGCAGGATGCCGTCGATATAAGGATATGGCCCCGAAAACCTCACAATTTCGTCCACAATACTGCGCCTGATAATCTTAAAGGGCGACAGATAGATGCCTTTGGGTTTGTTTAGCAACAAGCGGGCTATCCGCCCATTGATTTGGCTGCCAATTTTTTTCAGGAAGTTGTGTTTTTTCTTTTCATACAGGGCATAACAAACATCGTATCCTTGCTTACATTTTTCGTACAGCGCCGGAATATCTTCGGGGGCATGCTGCAAATCGTCGTCCATTATTACGGCATAATTGCCTTTGGTATGGCGCAATCCTGCAAGGATGGCGTTATCCTGTCCCGAGTTTTTTACCAGGTTGATGGCGGTACAGTTGGGGCAGGAAGTTAGTAGGGATTGCAATGTTTCCCAACTGTTATCCAGGCTGCAGTCGTTAACAAATATCACCTCGTGCGGAATGTTGCTGAGGGCAGCACTGATGCGTGCGGATAAGTCCGGCAAAATACTGCTGCTGTTATAAACAGGAATTACTATGCTTATCTCGGGACTTGGCATTTGTCAAGAACTATTATGATATCTTTTTTAAAATGTTCGGTTTTATAGGTTGTAAAATTAAACTTTTTACATGACACTTCGATTATTTTCAGCAGGTCTTTTTCTTTATACCGAAATCCTTCCGGGCCGCTTCCTGCATCAGAAACCTTTGCTGCCAACCGGCCAAAGAAAGTTTTTTTTGCTGAAATGTTATTTACTGGCTCGGAAATGATTATCCTGCTTGTTGCGCTGAACAGAGAGGAAAAAAATTTTTCAGGTTGTTCGTGAAAATGATATAAGGACCCGGCAATTATGTTTGTATCGGCCTGGGGGAGCGTTATTTCCAGATTTTTCAGGTTGGTTTGCTGTGCGCGAAACCCAATTCTGACAGCTCTTTTAACGAAGGTTTTGTTAACTTCAAAACCTGTCCACGCGATATTGTTTTTTTTGCAAAAAGTGGCTATAAACAGATCGCCGAAACATAATTCATTTACCGATTTTCCCTTGATATACCCAGTTACCTTTCGAAACCTTTTTCTGTAAGAAAATCCATATAGCAAGTTCATGGCCAGGCGGTACAGCAGAATGTTACGGTAAATAATTCCCGGAGGCATGATAAGGGCGTTAGTTTCCAATCAGGTACATCTTGCCGAATTCTTTTTTGAAATACTGGTCGGCATCGGTTTTTCTGAGTTCGAGATTTTCGCTGTTCAGGCGGGTTACCACGCGGTATAAGTACACGCCATTGGCCAGCCGGTCGCCAAATTCGTCGGTTCCATTCCAGGCATACTCGGTGATGTTGCGGCCAATGTGGATAGGGCCAAGCTCAGCAAGGTCAATTTCGCGAACCACTTTGCCCGAGATATTCATGATTTGAATTTTGAAATAGGTAGGTACTTCTGACCCGGTAAGGGTAAAAACAAAGTGGGTGGCATTGTTGAAGGGGTTGGGCCAGTTCATAACATGCGTTATCGAAGGTTTGTTCACCACTTCAAAGGAGATGGCGTATTCGTTGCTGCCGCTTTCGTTGTGCGAAATATCGCGCGCTTCCACAAAAAACTGATAAATACCATCCTGTAAAAATTCGGGATTATAAATAATGCGGCAACTGTTGTTGGGCAGGGATGCAGGAATAAATTGCAGGAATTCCTGGCCTTGTTTCATGAAATAGACTCTTTCACGGGTGTTGTTCCCCGGAATTTGCAAATATACCCTAAAGCAGGCGGTGTCGTTGAGTGCCAGAAATTTGTTTTCATCTTTCAACGAAATTTGTATTTCGGGTTTGGCCGAAACAATGTCGCCGTCAAAAATATGGATACCGTCAAAAGTTACGTCAAGCATGGGATTAATGCGGTCGCGGTCAACCAGAAACTTTATTTCTCCGATATTGTTGAAATGTGTCTGCTCTATTTGGTCGAAATCGGGGTTAACTTCTATCCATAAGCTGTTGAGCCCGCCGAGGCCGTTGGTGGAAAACGTAATGGTGTCGGTCAGAATATCTCCTGAGGGGTGCGGACGGTGTCTGAAAGAGCCCAAGGGATGGGTAATCATGTTGTGGTCCACCACCCAGTATTTTATCAACAGGCTGTCCATATCATAGTCGCTGATGTTTTGGGTGGCGGTAGAAAACAAAATGTTTTCTCCTTCGCCAATGGTATCATTAAAAAAAGCAAAATGCAGCGACGGGTTAAGAGCCGTTTCCGGAACGCCTTCGTACAACACTTGCCAGCGTGTCATCTGGGCGGGGGTGTGCAGCGAGTCGTCGCGCATGGATACCAGAAGTCTCAGATAGGGATATACCGACGCGTTGATGCGGGTGCTCAGGTTATAAATATCCGCCGAGTCGGGAGGAAGGTTTTGTATCAGCGTATCGGTTTGCCCATTGAATTTAATGCCTAAAACAAAGAGTTTTGCACTGTCGGTGTTGGCTGGTTCAAAAGGCCTTTTGCGCCAGTGCAGTGATCCCCAGCTGGAGGCTGGTCCAATAAGTTCGGATTCGATATACCCTTCATACCATTTGGTGGTAACACTATCATAGAGTTTTACGATGGAGGTTATTGCCGAACCCTGCAGTTCGTGGGCGCTACCGATAGCACTGCCTTTTTTCCCAAAAATAATATATGGGATATTATTGGGCAGCGTGCGAATTTGCGAACTGCCAAACGACTCGAAGCTTTGGTACAGGTCTTCGCTGTAGTTTTCAGCATTGTGGTTGCGGTGGTTGTATGAAAGTATATAGTTACCGTTGGGGACATTGTTGATAAAAGTCCTCATAGCCTCGCGTTCAGCAAAGTTGTTGCATGAAAATTCCCATCCGGCTTCGGTTTCGGGTTGGGGCATGGCGTAGTTCATCCAGGGCTCGCCCGACACACTGTCGATAACGGCGAGTATCATGCCGTTACCTCCCGGCCCCATATACGCCCATTGAAATTTCATCACATTGTTCACTTTATACCATTCGTCTTGCCAGGCGATATAAGGGTAGAAGCCTGTCTGGCAGGTCAGGGATTTTACATCGTTAACAAAATCAAAACGGCGCTGCGGCTTATTGTATTTCACATAGCGATACCTGTCGTTTTTAAACTGATGAAAGTGCGCTTGTCCCCAGCCTCTTTTGCCATTAATATATTGAAAGGAACTTTCGCGCCAATTGTAGGAATGCTGGTTGCCAGAGTCGATACTTACCCGCCAGAAATACACGATGCTATCAGAAGTAATGGGAAAATTGGGTGTCCAGGTAACTACACCGCCCGAATGATTGATATGGAAAACCTGTTTTATCGGGCTGTTGAAAGCATCGCAGGTGTCGAGCTGAAATTCATAATCCTGAAATCCGATAAAAGCATCACTGGTAGAGGCTTTTAGGGTGAGCGGAAGAGCCGGCATCACGGCATATTTATATGGATAAACGGGGACGATATCCGATGATTTGATCATTAAAGGAACCTCGATAATGTTATTGATTTCAGATACTTCATCTATAGTTTGATAGCAGTCAAGATAGATCCTGAATTTGTTCAGGCCAAGGCCGTTAATGATGTCAACCGGCACCCTTAGCGTGAGGGTGTCTTTAAACAGCGGGGCTTTGATTTTGTTGAAGTAGTTGGTGGGCGCGATGCCGCTGGGGAAGGTGCGTGTAGTTTGCACGATGATGGAGTCGTTGATAGCTCTTCCAATGTTGGTCGAAACGATATTAATATTGAACGAATCAAGGTCGGAAGTTACTTCCGGCGGACTAAAAAACACCTGGGGAGGAGTGATAACATAATCAGGTTTGGCAAAAGAATTTAAAATAATCGCCGGGTCGCCGTGCAACACCATGGTAAGGGCATTTTCTTTTAATACCAGGTCGGGGCCTTGTATGGAATCAATAGTGTTTTTGATGATTTCGCCAATAGGTTTTCCATAGCTTTTATAACTAATCTGGTGATATAGTTCGTCAGAGAAGAAATTCAGTGCGGCAGGTAATCCCAGAGAAATGGACGCCAAAAAACCTATGGCCCCTTTATCTTCTATCAACACAAATTCTTCACTGGTGCTGTTTTGGTCCAGATAGATATCGCCGGCCCAGCACGAATTGGCAAGAATAAAAGGATATTTTCCGTAATTCTGGTATTCTGAAGGAACATCCACAGACACGTCAAATCCTACGGAGGCGGCATGTCCGAAAAATGTCATCATAGTAACCCCGTTGTTTATAAGGTTTCGGAGCGAGTCTGATTGGTTGATTTGCATGGGCTCGGAGGAGGTTTTCAGGAAAGTATGAACGTGTCCTCCAAATAAGGAGTCTTCGATAGTTTGTTTGTAGTGAGCCAGGTAGGCGGCAAGCATTTGTTGTTCACTGGTGTTGCCTCCTCCGCCAAAATGCAGTATTGTTTTCATCCATTCCTGGGGTGTCTGCTGGGCAAGTTCAAATTGTTGTATTTTGTCAAGATAGATGGCTACATCTTCGGGTGTACGTGCGCTGAGGCGTCCGGTAGGAATGGCCGGCAAAAAGAGACTGTCCAGAATGCCCTGAGAAAAAAGCAGGTCAGAAGGGGGGTAGCCAAAAGATGGCACCAGCGTCATTTGGTGGTGGTAGGCATCGGTGCGGTATTGCGGCAACGAGCCATCGGATGCGGCGCGGTATCCTTTGCCAATGAGGAATAGCCCTCTGGGCTTTTCGGCAAAATGATAAAAAGCAAAGCGGGCAAAATTCCTTATCGCTAAAGCCGACTTCAATATTCCATAGCCAAACTGATCATATAAATGTTCGACATTAACCGTCAGGGCATGATAACCTGTGGTGTTCCGGTAACTTTCATAGTTTTCGGCCTCTGCCCATAATGAAGGATGGGTAAGGATAAGATAATCGGTAAATTCCGTGTTGGCGATAGTCTGGTAATTAATGAATTTGGCATCGTTGCTTACAGGGTATATTTTTTTTATTGGTTTTATGTTGTTGTCGGATGTGAGGAAGCAAAATTTTTCTCCTCCCGAGTTTGCCAAAAGGCTCTTGTATGTAGTTCCGTCATATACGACTTTTATGCGTCGGTGGTTGGTGATGTCGAAAAGCCTGGCGGTATCTCCCGTTGTGATATTGAAATTGGTAAAATGCAGCAATGATTTTGCCTGAAGGGCGTCCATAGCCGAGAAATGAAATGTGGAAGCACCGCCCAGGTTGAGGGTGTGAGGATATTTTATTTGTATATATGCAATAGTGTTTCTGTCGGAGCCTACGCCCAGGTCGTTTACCGAGCTGAATACAAAAGGAGTGGAGGTGTTGCCTATTTGTGCAACAGGGATGGTGTAATTATACCGGAGCACTTGGTATCCGTCAAACAGCGTGTCGATGGTCATTCCTGCAAAGCTGATGTTCACATGGTGATCTATGTTGACTCCTGCATAGTTTGATTGCCCAAGTACTACAAATTCTGCTTGTGCAACGGGGCCGCTGGCATATTTGTTCGTGGTGGTAATGTTTTTTGTAATCGATTGTCCCACATTAAAGCCGTTGTCGAACCATCCTTCATTGGCGGTGTATTCAGGATCGGTGATTCCTCCGGAATTGGTTTCTCCTGCAAAATAACGTGCCGTGTAGTTTTCGCGTGAGGTTGTGAAGATATAAGGCACGGGAGAGTAAGTGCTGAAATTTACATCATTTTCGGCCTGTAGTCTGCGGTTGCTGAACGAGTTGTTCCAGGTAATAAAATATACCGAAGAGTCGCTGAACAGGCTGTAGGCCTTGTTGGCCTGGCCTTCCGGGTTTTTATAGAGCGGCGTGTCCAGGGTGCCGTCGTTTTTTTCGGCGTAAAACTCAATATAGTCGCCGGGATTAAAAATGTTGTCGGTTTCGCCTTTGATAAAAATATATTGCTCTACGCCTTTATTGAAAATCTGTATATTGCGTGGGTTTACGCTGCCCAATGGGAAGCCGTTATTCAGCAGGGTGTTGTAATCAATGCGGTAAACACCGTTTTCGTGAATATAAACTTTATAATAGGATTGTGAATAGTTAATCCATTCATTGCCATATGGTTGCGTAAAGGCAGGCAGGCATAGAGTAAAAAGAAACAAAACAGATAAAAGTCTTTTCATAGGCTTTAGAAAAAGCTGTTTTTTTGTTTATCCTGATTTTTTTCTTCGACGGCGGCTTTTTTGCGGTTGATGTTGAGTTTGACTGAAAAGACATGTGAATACAGCGCTATGGAAGCATTGCCGACATCGGTAAAGGCATAGTCAATAGCTACAATTTTTTTAATAACAATACCTACGCCGATGTTGGGCTGAAAGGATATTTTTTTCTTGCCGTCGATATTGGTTTCTTTTTGGATGTTTCCGAAGCCCCCGCGCAGAAAGACAATTTCGTTATAGCCGAATTCCAGTCCGGCGTGAGGATCTATAGAAATAGGGTTGCTTCTGATGAGTACGTTACGTTTTCCGTCGAAGGTCATGTCAAGGTCGATAGCCACCAGGGCGGAAAACTTTTTGGGAAAATCAAAACGTCGGGCGGCGCCCAGGTTGAGGCGGGGCAGGGTAAGTTCAAGGGAGTTTTCGGGAATTTCGTTGCCAGTGCGGGTAAACACATCTTTCATGTTGTCGTCAAGATTGTATTTCCATGCATTGAAAGTAGAGGTGATGTCTCGTGCGGTAGCCCCAAAGTGCCATTTTTTCAGGTCGTACTGTACTCCGAGATCCAATCCGAAACCCCAGGAATGGGCAAAGGAGCCCACCTTCCGGTAAATGATTTTGGCGCTGCCGCCGTAGCGCAGGCCTTCAATTTTTGATTTTCGTGCGTAGGAGAGCAGTATGGCATAATCGGCAGCTGAGAATGTGGTGATGCGGTCGTAATCAATATTTCCCTGGGCATCGATAAGTTCGGTGGTGTTGGGAATATCGTCAACGCCAAAGCGTATAAAGGTAAGTGCAGCCGTGCTTTTGTCATCAATTTGTACGGCCAGGGCGCCATAGTCATATTTAGCTATGCCGGCGAAATATTCTGAATGCATCAGTCCGACCTGGAATTTGGAAGGCACCATGGCAAGGCCTGCAGGATTCCAGTATCCCGAGCTTACATCATTTACAAACGAGACGTTGGAATTTGACATTCCCAGCGCACGCGCACCTACGCCAATAGACAAAAACTCATTGCTATACTTGGGTGCCTGCGCATGGACTATGCCCACGCCAATGAAAGATACTAAAGTGATGGCTAAAAACTTACGAATCATTCTTTCTTGCTGTTTTTTAATGGTGCAATAGTAACGGGAAAACAGTTAAATAATTATAAAATTATAAAAAATGTGTCATAAAGGTACAAAAAAAAATATAATCAGACGGTTAACAAAAAAAACTCAGTCTATTTCAGGAGGCAGGAAAGACGTTTTAGCTCTATTTCAGCTACTTTGGCCTGATATTGCAGGTTTACCAAGAGGTAAGCCGAGTTTTCATAACTCTGCTGGGCGGATTTCAAATCCAGAATGGTGGCCTGGTTCAACTGAAATTTCTGAAGTACCAGCGCAACGAGTTTTTCGGAAAGTCGAACCGATGCCTGTTGTATCTCGAGTTGGCCATAAGCGTTTTTGTATGTCTGATGGGTTTTTCTTGCCAGGGCGGTCAGTTCGTTAAATAAATTTTCTTTTTCCAGCCTTGCGTTGCTGGTATTGAGCAGGGCTGTTTTTTGTCGTATGCGGGAGGTGCCGCCGTTAAATAATGGTATTTGCAGGTTGAGGCCGGCATAGGGGCCATAATTAAGGTTTGTCAGGGTGTTCCCTTTGGGGTTATTAGTAAGCCCCACATCATAGGCGGTATTTAACCTGAGAGATGGCATGCGTTCTGCGCGGGCTTCTTTGGCCAGTTGTTCGCTGATCTTTATTTGTTGTTCGGCTGTAAGGTATTGGTAGTTGTCTTTTAGAAACAGCAGCACCGAGTCGAGCGTTATTAGCGGGCTTAAAGTTATTATAGTGTCCCCGGTGATAAATATTTGTTCCTGGCTGCCGCCCATTAGTTGTATCAGTTCAGTTTTTGAGTTTTCAACAAGGAGTTGCTGTGAGCGATAGTTTTGTTCGGCAAGGTTCAGGTCGATTTGCGCCTGCATCATATCGGCGTCATTAGCCATACCGACATTTTTCTGAGCAGTAATGATTTCTGATTTTTTTCGGGAAATATCAATGGTGCTGTGTATGATTTTCAGGTAGCCTTCCTGTCTGATGATGTCGAAATATTTGAGCATGATGGCAGCCAGCGTATTTTGAATTTCCATGTTTAGCTCCAGAAATCCTTTGTCTTGCAGGTAACTCAACCGCTTTTTTGCGGAAATCACTTTCAGGCCGTTAAACAGTACGATGCTGGCCGAAATATCGGCGTTGAGGTTGTTGCTGAATGAGTTGTTAACATTGGCCGACGTGCCGTCGCCGAATTCCTGATGGATGTTGTACAGGGAAGAATTATCGCTTACTCCTGCAGTTATCGCCGGCAATCCTCCCGCCATTCCGTAGTGGTTATTAATCTTTCCAATTTCAGCTTCATTTCTGGCAATTCTGATATCAAAATTGTTTTTCAGGGCCGAATCTATGGCCATTTCGAGTGTAAGGCGCTGCTGCGCGAGCCCCAAAAGTGGTATGAACAGAGAAAAAAATAAAAAAATCTTTTTCATGGGTAATCTTGTTTAGGTAACGATGTTTTCGACATTTTCTTTTTCTTTTTCATGTTTACCCGAAACATACGTATAAACGGCCGGAATAACAAACAGGGTGAGCACCAGCGAGAACAGAATTCCACCTACTATAACTATTCCCAGAGGGATACGGCTGGTTGATGCCGCGCCAAAACCAATGGCAATGGGCAGCGCCCCCAGCGAAGTGGCCAGGCTGGTCATCAGTATAGGCCGGAGCCGTTGCACGGCCGCATCCACAATGGCCTGGTTTTTGGGTATTCCGGCAATTCTTTTTTTGTTGGCAAATTCCACAATCAGGATGCCGTTTTTGGTTACCAGCCCAATAAGCATAATCATACCGATTTCGGAGAAAATATTCAGCGTCTGTCCGAAAATCCACATACACAAAAAAGCACCGGCCATTGCCAGGGGTACGGTGAGCATAATGGTAAAGGGGTCTTTGAAGCTTTCAAATTGTGCGGCCAGCAACAGATAAATCAGCACGATGGCCAGCAGAAAGGCAAATGCTGTGTTCGACGAACTTTCGGCATAATCGCGCGAGGGTCCGCTGAGCGAAGTCTGAAAGCTTTCATCCAGCAGTTTGTCAGCGATGGACTGCATTACGTCTACACCGTCGCCAATGGTTTTGCCATCGGCAAGTGAGGCCGAAATGGTTGCCGATTTGTAGCGGTTGTAATGATAAATGGTAGGCGGGTTGGCGTTGTTTACAAGGGTTATCACGGAGCTCAACGGTATCAAATCGCCGTTTTTGCTGCGAACGTAGAGTTTGGAGATGTCGGCGGCGGCCTGCCGGTCTTTCATGGCCACCTGGCTGATAATTTGGTATTGTCTTCCGTTCATGGTAAAATAGGCCAGGCGTCGGCCGCTGAAGGCACTTTGAAGCACCTCGGCAATGTCGGTAACGGTAAGTCCCAGCTCACGGGCTTTAATTCTGTCGATGGTGATGTCCACTTCCGGCTTGTTGAATTTCAGGTTCACATCCACATTCTGAAATGTCTTGTTGCCTCGGGCTTCTTCAAGGAAAGGCGGGATGATGCTTTTTAGCTTTTCAAAATCAAGGTTCTGTATAACAAACTGCACCGGCAGAGAACCGCGAGAACCCATACCTACCGAGATGGTTTGTTCTTCGATAGGGAAAATCCTGACATCGTTGAAACGGGAAAGTTTTTTTGATAGTTCTTTGGCAATTTCCGATTGGGTTTTTTGCCTTTGCGCTACCGGCACCAGGCCTATCTGTCCTCTGGCGCTGTTGATTCCGGAACTGCCAAACGATGGCACGTTCATGGAAACAAAGCTGTTTTCGGGCACCGAATCGAGCAGAAAGGCACCAATTTTTTCCGCTACTTCCGACATATAGGCATAACTGGCTCCTTCGGGTCCGGTTACCGATAGGTTGATATTGCTTTTATCTTCCAGCGGGGCCACTTCGCTCTGAATGGTTTTCCCTATCAGGCCAATCAACACCAGACATAACACCACGATCACCCAACCGTAGGCCCTGTGTTTGATAAAACGTTCCACGGCCTTGCGGTAGCCGTTTTCCATGCCCTTGAAAAAAGGCTCTGTTTTTGTATAAAACCGGCTTTCCTGCGAATTTTTTTTGGTAAGGTAGATGTTCAATACGGGCGTTATGGTCAGGGAAACGAAAGCCGAAACCAGCACGGCGCTGGCCAATACGATACCAAATTCGCGGAACAGGCTGCCGACGAAACCCTCAAGAAATAATACCGGCAGGAATACTATGGCCAGTGTCAGGGAGGTGGCGATAACCACAAAAAATATTTCCTTGCTGCCGTCAATAGCGGCTTTTCTTATTGGGATACCTCTTTCGATGCGCCGGAAGATGTTTTCGGTTACCACAATCCCGTCGTCCACCACCAGCCCGGTTGCCAGGATAATAGCAAGTAAGGTCAGGATATTGATGGAAAATCCGGCAATATACATGATGAAAAAAGTGGAACTGAGCGAGATGGGTATGTCTATCAGTGGCCTCAATGCGATTAGCCAGTTTCTGAAAAAGAACAGGATTACCAGAATAACCAGGCCAAACGAGATGGCAATGGTTTCGCTGACTTCGGTGAGTGATCTTCTTACCGAAGTTGTTTTGTCCAGCAGGGTGGTAAAAACGATATCGCTTTTTTGCGATTGTTTGATTTCTTCCAGGCGCTTGTTGAACTCGTCGGATATGTTGATATAATTTGCGCCCGGCTGCGGCACTATAGCCAGCCCCACGCCGCTTACCCCATTTAGTTTCCAGCTTCTTTCGTAGTCTTCAGGGCCTAATTCCACTTTTGCCACATCGCCCAGACGGACAATGCCGTTTTGGTCGCCGCGGATAATCAGGCTGCGGAATTCTTCTTCGGTGCTTAGTTTCCCCATGGCCCGGATGGTATATTCCGTTTGGTTGCCGTATATTTTCCCCGAAGGTATTTCAACATTTTCTTTGTTCAGAATGGTGGCGATATCATTAAAAGTGATGTTGTAGGCATTTAATTTGTCGGGATCTATCCAGAGTCGCATAGCCGGGCGTTTTTGTCCGAAGATATTTACGGCGCTGACTTCGGGGATGGTCTGAAACTTATTCTGTAAAACATTTTCGGCATAGTCGCTCAGTTCCATCAGGCTTTTGCTCGGGCTCTGTATGGCCATCATAATAATCCATTCGCTGCTGGCATCGGCTTTGGATACAACCGGTGCCGCGTCAATGTCTTGCGGCAGGTTGCGCATGGCGCGGCTCACCTTGTCGCGGACATCATTGGCGGCGGCTTCCAGGTCGGCGTTGATGTTAAACTCTACCGAAATACGGCTGTTGCCCACAGAACTCGAAGAGGTAATGGCGCGGATGTCTGGTATCCCGTTGATGGCTTTTTCGAGCGGTTCGGTAATCTGACTTTCAATGATATCGGCATTAGCGCCGGCATAAGAGGTGGAAACACTAACTATGGGCGGGTCAATGGCTGGAAATTCGCGCACTCCGAGAAAGGTAAACCCGATAACACCCAGTAAAACAATAAAAATGTTCATTACTGTTGCCAGGATGGGCTTGTTTATGGATAGTTCAGAAATGTTCATCGTTCTCGTTTCCTGTTATGGTGTGTTATTGTTCGCGATGTTAGTATTATCGTTTTCCTCATTATAAAAAAACCTATTTTTCAGAGACTATTTGTTTGTAGGAAGGTCTTTTTTTACCTGTTTGATTTTAACTTTTGCGTTAGGTCTTACAAACAACACTCCGCTCACCACCACGGTGTCGCCTGGCAACAGGCCACTGGTAATTTCGGCATATTCAGCTGTTCGGGAGCCGACTTCGACATTCACAAATTTTGCTTTCCCGTTTTTTACCGTTACCACTTGATTGGCATAGGCTTCAGGAATGATGATGCTGGTTGGAACCACAATTCCTTTTGTAGTTTCGTGGAGGTAAACTTTTACAAAAGCTCCCGGCACCATGGTGCCTTCCAGCAGATATGCTCTGACTTTGATATTTCGTGTTGCCGTGCTTATCTGGGGCTCAATAGCGCTAATCACGGCCTGGTGTTCTGCTGCGGAATTGTTGGATTTTACCCTTACTGTTTTACCTGTGCTGACAAGAGTTTCATAAGCTTCAGGGATGGAAAAATCAATTTTTATTTTGTCGGTTTGTTGCAAGGTGCCGATAAGTGTTTGCGGTGTAACATAAGCACCCGCACTAACCTGCCTCAGGCCCAGCCTGCCGGTAAAAGGAGCTTTAATTACCGTCTTGTCTATCTGGGTTTTCAGCACCTCGATATTGGCCTGGTACAAATCTTTCTTGCTCAGGGCTTCATCATAATCGGCCTGATTAACACCATTGATGGCGAGCAGCTTTTTCAGGCGTTGTTCGGTTTTGCTAGCCAGATCAAGCTGGATTTCAAGTTGCTTTAGTTGTGCCTGCAATTCTGCATCATTGATTTTGGCCAGTATAGCACCCTTGGCAACCGGACCTCCGTCGGGAATGTTTAGATACGTGAGTCTTCCGCTGACCTCGGGACGAAGTTCTATCATGTCTTCTGACAGCACCGTACCATTAACTTCCACTATTCTCGGAAAACTGTCTTCACTGGCAATGAGAATATCAACAGGGACGGGGGCAGCCTCTTTCTTTTTGTTTTCATTACTGTTTTTGCAGGAAGCCAATAACAGAATGCCGGTCAGAAAAACAATAAGCCATTTTATATTCGTCATTGGAGAGTTTGTTTGAGTATTGTGCAAAAATAAATTAATTAATAAAACAATGCGGAAACTAATTTTTAATTGTTTGCGGCATTATTATTTATCTTTATAGCCATAAACGCGGTGATGAAAAATACTGTTGTATTATGGCTTTGTGTTTTTGCGCATTTCACGGTATTTTCCGAAATAAATACCGGCAATAGTCTCGAATGGCTCTGCGCGGATGCAGGTCTGATAGCGCGCGGCCACATAATCAGTTTTTCAAAAACAAACACGGAAAAAAACCATTATATCATAGTTTTTGAAACGAAAGAAATATTTAAAGGAACCACCGAAAGCCCGTTGGAAATTGTTATAGCTACTATCGCTGAAGACAGCCTGAAAAAATACACAGAAGAAAAAACCCCCCTGATTGTTTTTTTGCAAGAAGAAAAAATATCGTTCAGGGACAAGAAGAAAAAAAACCGGTGGCACATCATGGAGGCCTATAATGCCATTCCGGCATTGATAAACCTTGCGACACCGCAACAAGTGCTTATTAGAGCAGCCACTTTTTCGGTTTTGGGAAGCCGCGAACAAATTATTGCCGAATGCCGCCTATGCTTGAAAAAGATTGCCGGATATGAAGTTCAGGGCAAAACCGTGTTTATGAACTTTCTGGCGGTTCCGTTTCTAACACAGGCCCATGGCCTCCTGTATTCAGGCAGTAAGTGTTATCTTGCCGTTCCCGATTTTATGTTTCCCGACAGCCGGGAAAAACCTTATTAAAGAAAATTATGAAACCCGCTTTTAAAATTACCACTCCAGAGCAACTACGCGATGTGCTTTTTGGCTTTCGTGTCAGCCGTGTCATTCTCACAGCTTTCGAATTGGATTTGTTTACCCTGCTTGGATCCGAAGGCTCTTGTTCCGCTACAGTAGCCCGAAAAATTCATGCCGACGCCCGTGCCACCGACCGGGTGCTGAATGCACTATGTGCCATAGGGCTGGTAAAAAAATATAAAGGAATGTTTTTTCATACAGCCTTTTCGGCAAAGTACTTGTCGAAAAAAAGCCCCGATTACCTGTATGGCTTGATGCATACAGCCAATATGTGGGATACCTGGTCCACAATGACTGAAATGGTGCGTACAGGAAAGTCGCAAAGGAACCGGATACCCGCGCGCAGTGAGGCGGAATGGTCCGAAGCCTTTATCAGCGCCATGCACGAACGGGCGGCCCAACAGGCAAAAAACGTACTCGACAAAATCAATCTTCAGGGTATCCGGCACTTTCTGGATATCGGCGGTGGCTCGGGGGTTTACGCTATGGATTTTGTTAAAAGAAGTACTGATAACATGGCAACGGTTTTTGACCTACCCGGGATCATTACAATTACAAAAAAATATGTAAAAAAGGAGTCCTTGCTGAAGCGTTTCAGCTTTATTGGCGGCGATTATAATAAAGATTCCCTGGGCGCCGGTTACGACCTGGCTTTTTTATCAGCCATTGTCCACATAAACTCCCTGGAACAAAACCAAGTTTTGGTAAATAAATGTTTTGGTGCGCTGAATCCGGGTGGTATAATTGCGATACAGGATCATGTGATGGACGAGGACCGCACAGCGCCTTTTAGCGGCGCTATGTTTGCCATGAATATGCTTGTAGCTACCGATTGTGGCGATACCTATACCGCGAAAGAGATAAAAACCTGGCTCAGAAATGCAGGGTTTGTCGATATAAAAAAAACGGAGACATATAATAATGCCATGATAACAGGAAGAAAACCTGCAAAAAAAATTAGAAATACGAAATAAGATTATTTGAAAATCTAAATGGAATATGAAAAAGAAACAATGGTACGAGGAGCTTTTTGAGCATTATGCTGAAAAATACGAAAAAGAATGTTTTGTTCAGGGAACTTATGGAGAATGTGATTTTATTGAAAATGAACTCAATCATAATAAGCTGGTCAGTATTCTGGATGTGGGCTGTGGCACAGGACGTCATGCTATAGAATTAAGCAAAAGAGGATACCGTGTTACCGGGATAGATCTCTCCGTATCCATGTTGGCCAAAGCCAGGCAGAAAGCGGAAAAGGAAGGCTTGCATATCAATTTTGTGCAGCAGGATGCCCGCAAGCTGACTTTTCATGACGCATTTGATGTGGCCATCATGCTTTGTGAAGGAGGGTTCCCCCTGATGGAAACGGATCAGATGAATTTTGAAATCCTCAAAAGTGTGACGGCTTCCCTAAAAAGCAAAGGCAAGTTAATTTTTACTACCCTCAACGGATTGTTTCCCCTTTATCACTCGGTGGAGAAATTTTGTGCCGATGCCACTAAAGACGGAAATGCCACCTATCGCAGCAATACATTCGACCTGATGACTTTCCGCGACCGGAATATCACCGAAGTGGAAGATGATATGGGTAATAAACTTATGCTGGATTGCAGTGAACGTTATTATGTTCCCAGCGAAATTACCTGGCTGCTTGCCTCGTTAGGGTACGCTAAAATAGAAATCTTCGGGGCAAAACTCGGCGCTTTCTCCAGGAGCGATAGGTTAAGCACCGAAGATTTTGAAATGCTGGTTATAGCCGAAAAGTAATAAAACTTGCAAGCTGCCGATTATTTTCGTATCTTAGTACTTTAATAAAAAACTCCTGAAATTATGAATGCTAAATATCACAACAGCGGCCCCGGCGGCGCCATATACGTGATGGGTCTTATCGGCGCAGCCATTTATTACATTTCCTGCGCCACGGGATTTTGGATGGGGGTGCTGGGATTTTTAAAAGCCATGGTATGGCCTGTTTTTTTGGTGTATGAAACTTTGAAATACCTTGGCGCCTGATAAATTTTTTTTCCAGGGATAAGGCTCTTTTTTGCGCCACAGCGAGTACACCAGGCAACAAAAATCCCAAAATATGGTCTTTGTAAAACAGCCATATACGATGAAAAAGTTGTTATCAATAGTGCTGGTATTTTTTGCATTTACTGCGGCCCGGGCTCAGTTGATAACAAGCATGCATATTTTTCCGCCGGCACCTTCCACTGCCGATGTTGTGCAGTTGGTGGTGGAGACGCAGTTTCCCTCGGGAGCTTGTTCGGAGTGGTATATTCTCAACCAACATCAAACAAATTTTGAATGCTCTTATGACATTGTGAACTGTGTGGGAGTCCTTTCTTATATTTGCGGTAATAATGACACTCTCGTCATGGGACAGCTTCCCGCCGGTAATTATACCGTAATCGTTAATCTGAATGCCGGTTCCGGGGCAAGACCTTGTCCACCCTTTGCACAATGGACCGCCGACACCATTCATTTTATAGTCTCACCGGCCACCGGCAGGTCCGAAATTGAAAAAACACCTGCCGCTATCACATGTTATCCCGTTCCGGCATGCCAGACCCTTGTTGTCGTCTATGAGAATTTTAAAGAACCTGCGGTGCTGGAAATTTTCGATATCGCCGGGCGTCTGTTGATGACAAAAGAAGTAGTGCAGGCCGAAACGCTAATAAATATCGGCTCTCTGTCCGCGGGAAAATATCTGCTAAAAGCCCATGTTCAAAACGGGGTATCTGTTGTTAATTTTTTCAAAGACTAAGAGCGATTTTCTTTTCAGAAAACACCAATTTTATTTTATATAAAAAGAAATAATCTAATGTGCTAATAATCAAAAAGCAAAGCACAAGAAATGTTAATTTTCAAAAAAAAATTAAAAAATTTTATAAAAAAGGTAAAATTGGATGTATTTTTACAGTGCTTAACAAATCATTGTAAACCTTATTAAAGTGCGGAGTCAGCACTATAATCTCTGTCGTAACTTTATGAAGAAAACATTTATTTTTTTTGTAATAGGACTATTATTCAGTTCAGCAACCGTTCTGGCAACAGATGTTTCAGGTACGATTTCGTCCAATACCACATGGAATCTTGCCGGAAGTCCTTATGTAGTTACCTCCTCCATCACCATTAATCATGGAGCAACTCTTACTATTGACCCGGGCGTTGATGTGCGGTTCAATGACGGACAAAACTTTTATATCAACGGCGGATTGAACGCTACCAATGTAATTTTTACTTCAAATAACGGCAGTCCCACATCGGGTATCTGGGGTAATTTTCAGGTTGGCAACGGCAATCCGGCTGATTCAGGGAGTGTTGTACTGAACTCCTGCCAGTTGTTGTATGGATCGCAGTTTAATGTCGGCAGCGGCACTGCCACACTAAACAATACGGATATCAGTAATTTTATCAACCATACTGTTTGGATAGATAATTGGGGGCGTTTTAATATGACCGGGGGAAATATAAATACCAATAATACAGGAGCAGCAGCCTGGGGCTGTGCCATTTTTGGTATAGTATGGTCGCATACCAGATTATCGGGGGTTACTATTCAGCATTACAACACTGGCGTACATTTAAATCCCGGCGCCACCATCAGTATCTCGGATATGAACATTACCAACTGCGGTTGGCCAATTTCTTTCAGCGATGGTGGTTCACGGCTAACTGTGAGTGGAACTAACTCATTTACAGGGAACAATAATAATGTGGTTCTTATTAATGGCGGATGGGAACTTTCTGACACGTTGAACCTGCCAGAGATTAATATTCCTTATTATTTCCCGAGTGGATTGCAGGTTAGTAATAGTGGATGCTTGATTGTGCAATCAAATAATATTTTGAAATTTCAGGATAATACAATCCTGAATATCAATGGAACCCTTATTGCTGAAGCCAATACGGGAGAAAACATTTTTTTTACATCTTTTCGTGACGACAACTGGGGTGGTGATTCCAACAACGACGGTATGGCGTCGGCACCAGGCACAGGGAACTGGTACGGAATCCGTTTTGGCGATCTCAGCCATGATGCTAACTGCCTGATGCGCCGTTGCCAGGTGCGTTATGCCGGATATGATGCCAATGGAGGAATAACCACGGAAAGTGCCAGTCCTACGATAGACCAGTGCGACCTCTCCAACAACTATTATGGTATCTGCATGAGATATACTTCAAATCCTGTTTTTACCAACAATAATATAGGTTCCAGCCAGGTAACACCCATCGCCATGTCTTTTGAGGCCAATCCTGTGATGTCAAACAACACATTGTCATTTTCGGATAATGCTTATGACGCTATAGGATTACTTGGCGGGGAACTCACAGCAAATGCAGTACTCAAGATACGGTCAGTTACCAGCATCCCCAATATCACCTATTTTATGCTGGGGCATATCAATGTCCCCGTCGGATTATCACTGACCATTAATAAAGGGATTGTTCTGAAATCATACAGGGATTGGGATGCGGTCAGGATTACCGTACAGGGGACACTGACAGCCAATGCCACGGCTGATAGCATGATTGTTTTCACATCCGCGCGGGATGATAATTACGGCAATCCCGCAGACTGCAACAAAGATGGCACCATGACATCTCCTGTTGTCGGCGACTGGGGGGGTATCATATTTCTTCCGGGCGCCACCGGCACCATGAATTACTGCCGTATCAAATATGCAAAACTTCCTGATTATGGCTTTTCATCATGCAGCGTAACGGAATATGTGAATAACGCTGCCATTGGCATGGTCGATGCCAGTCCTACTATTTCCAACAGTATTTTTGAAAACCTTAATCAGGCCATTTCATGCTACAGGGCATCCAGCCCCGTTTTGTCCAACCTTAATATGACCAATGTTAGCTACACACCTATTAATATTTCAGGTGCCGCAAACCCTACAATGAGTGGTATTACCTTTACTAATGTGGGCGTTCGTGCCATTGGGTTGCTGGGTGGTAATGTTTGCCAGAACGGTACGATACGGAAAAGGAATCTTGCTGGCTACACCAATATCACCTATGTATTACTATGGGATATGATAATTAATTCCGGCACTTATGTCAATGTGGAGCCTGGAATTGTCATTAAAAGCGCACAGCGCGGGGAATGTTATAGTGATTATGGCTATAATATTTTTGTCGATGGTGGATTCAAAACCGATGGTATTTCCGGGCAACGGGTGGTTTTCACGTCACTAAAAGATGATAACTATGGCAATCCTCTTGACTGCAACGGCGACGGCAATGCAACGATGCCGGCCCCAGGTGACTGGGGAAGCATTAAATACAGGTCAACAAGTGATGATGCTTATTGTAAACTAAATTATACGGATCTTCGCTACTCCGGAAAAATACCCTGCGATGTTTCCAACGGAGGTGCTTCATTTGAAAATGCCGGCGGGCAAATGAATCATTGCGTGATCTCAAACTCATTTAAGTACGGCGTATGGTGTGATGGTAATTCAACACCCGTTATTGATAATGTGATTATTCAGAATTGCACACTGGATCCTATCGCGATGTCTCTGACGGCAAATCCAAGCTTTTCCAACATTACTTTTGTTTCAAATTTTAGCAAGGCCATTAAAATCATTGAGGGCACTCTTTCATCAAATGCGACACTTTTCCCGCGTAATGTGGCAGGGATTACAAATATCGCTTATGTGGTCAGCGCCCTTACTGTTTCGAGCAATGCCAAACTTACCATTCAGCCGGATGTGGTCATAAAATTCAGAACAGATGACTGGTGTGGATGGTACCAGATTCCGGCCAAAATGAACATTTACGGGAACCTGATCGCCAACGGAAACGCTTCCCATAAAATTTATTTTACCTCTTTTGCCGATGATTCGAAAGGTGGCGATTCAAACAATGATGGAAACACCACGGTTCCCGCTTCCGGAGATTGGGGTTATACCTCCAATTGTGATGACCAGCCCGGAGGATTGAGGTTTTATAATAACAGCCAGGTGGCAGACACCTTTAATTCGCTGAAATATTGCGAAATATCTTATTCCGTCGTCGGTGTGAGGGTGCAAAATTCTCATATTACTTTGGATAATTGCACTGTTCAGCAATCACAGTTTGGCTTGTCTATCAGAGGCTCCTCCAACCCGGAAATTAAAAACTCACAATTTTATAATATTGCCTATGCTCCGGTAGAACTCAGTATGTTTTCAAATCCGGCATTTACCAATTGTACCGCTTTGAATGTGGGCCTGATGG
>DAONFU010000023.1:0-22510 GCA_035403765.1 Bacteroidales bacterium | reverse complement strand
AATTTCTGAATATGTTTTTGTGTATTTGAAAAAGTTCCTCCTATTTCATAAGGCAATGATGCAGGCATTATCAGGTCGGCAGCCTGTGCTGTTTCTGTCATAAAATAATCTTGAACCATCACAAAATCAGCTTTTTTAAACCAGTTTGTTGCTTTTTGTTTTTCAATGGCACAACCAATAGGGTCTTCACCAAAAATAAAGAAATTAGAGAAACTACCTTTTTCCAAATCCTCAAAAAGCATGTCATTATTGTTGATATCCATATCTATCAATCCCTGCGAATTATTTTTTTCTTTCAGCGAAATCAATCCCATAGCAGTTTTGCCCAGTTTTCCGGTAATCAAAGCAAGGTTTCTTAGTTCGTGAATAGCATTGCCACTCACTTCTTTTTCCGAGAAAATCAATACCGCATTGTTTTCTTTATTAAATTCTTCAGCAAAATTCACTACACATTCTTCACAGCAAGAGCCTTTATCCACAAGGGTTTTGAAATCTTCTGACAACAGCTTCTTTTTATAATCTTCAAAAGCGTCGCAGTTGTCGTTGATAAACAGCTGGTTTTGTTTTCCTGATGAAAGCAGATAGTGATTAACAGCTTTTATAAAGAAATAATAATTTTTAATTTCTGTTACTTTTCCGGCTTTAGCAGCCATTTTGCTGTTTTTCTTAGTCGTAATAAGTTCGATAGGTGATTTTGATTTATTAAGCATAAAGCCTACAACAGCATTATCCATATTTATTTCTGATCCTAACAAATAAAATTTGCCTGCTTTATCAATATCTTCAAACGGAACATTATTCAGTGAACTGTTGATATAACCATCTCCCCTGCCAAGATAATGGAAGCTTCCGATGTTATTAGTTTTAACACCTTTTTGCGCCAGCTTTTTAACAAGGTACATTTCTTCGTTGGTAAGGCGTGCACCGGCAAAAAAAGCATTTTTAACATCATCAACAGACTTAATTTTCCGAACAATCAATGAGGTGGCTTGCTCAAAAGAAATTTCTTTAAAGTGGCCGTTTTCTTTTAGCAGTGGCTTGGTAATTCGAGATTTGTCGTTAAGGTATGTGTAGCCAAATTTAGGAAAACGGCAAATGTTTGTGTCTTTATTTATGCTACCATTATTTCCTGTAACTTTCATCACGAAACCGTTTTTGTGATGAATATTTATTTCGCATCCCACAGAACAATAATTGCAGATAGTGGTGAAAGAACTTAATTTAACAGGACCGGGTTTAAAAGCAACATTTTCGGTGATGGCACCTGTAGGACATGTAGAAATACACATTCCGCATGATTCGCAGCTTGATTCCTTTAGTGAATCGCCCATGCTTGGCGCAACATAAGTTTTAAAGCCTCTGTTAACAAGTCCCAGGGCATTTGCACCAACTACATCTTTGCAAATACGAACACAGCGCGAACACAAAATACATTTGTTGTTATCAATTTCAACATAAGGATGCCTGAAGTCCACCTGAAACTCATTAAAACCGCCTTCAAAATGTTTTTGGTCGGCATTATATTCTGATGCATACCGCTTAAGGTCGCAGCTGAAAAATTCGGAGCAACCGCATTCGAGACATCGCTCAGTTTCTTTTAGTGCTACGTTTTCATTTTCGTAACCTAATTCCACCTCAAAAAAATTATTACGCCTGTCAGGAGGCAAGGTTGGCATTTCATGACGTATCTGACGGGCATATTTATACAGATAATCTTCTTTTTTCTGTTCTTTAAAATTTTCTCTTTTGCTGATAAATTCTTTTTTCAGAGGTTCAACAGGCAAATCGTGCAGATACTGATTACAACTGTGAGCAGCTATGCGTGCCTGAGCCACGGCCTGGATCAATGTGGCAGCACCGGTAACACCATCGCCACAAGCAAAAATATTTTTAACACCGGTTTGTAAAGTATCAGGGCTGGCCTCTATATCGCCCCATTTGTTTGTTTTAACTTCTCCGCCTTCAACGTTCTTGTTAATATCTTCCAAAAAATCAGCATTTGTTTTCTGACCAATTGCTGCCAAGGCGATATCCATGACAACTTCCATCTCAGAACCTTCTATAGGAACCGGCCTTCTTCTGCCTGAGGCGTCTGGTTCACCCAAGCCCATTTTAATACATGTAAGTGACTTAAGTTTACCGTTTTCATTTTTGTTCACTTTAACAGGAGCTGTAAGAAACATATATTCCACGCCTTCCAGTTTAGATTCATGAATTTCAATTGGATTGGCCGGCATTTCTTTTTCGGTACGGCGATAAATTACATAAACTTTTTCGGCTCCGCAGCGCAATGATGAACGGCAGCAATCCATAGCGGTATTACCGCCACCAATCACAGCCACGGTTTTCCCGGAATAATCATATTTCTTTCCCGACATTTCCATCGATTTCAGGAAATCAATACCAGAAATTACATTTTTGGCATCATCGCCTTCGCAACCGATAGAAGTGCCTTTTTGGCATCCTATAGCAAGAATATGAGCGTCGTATTTCTGTTGCAGATCCTTAAAACTAAGGTTTTTGCCTAATTTCTGGTTGTAAAAAATATTGACACCCAATTCGGTGATATTATCTACTTCTTTTTGCAATAAATCGTTTGGCAGCCTATATTCGGGTATGCCATAACGAAGCCACCCGCCTGGTTTGGGGCTTGCTTCAAAAATATCGACCTGATGGCCTTCTTTTTGTAAAAAGAATGCAGCCGATAAACCTCCCGGACCGGCACCAATCACAGCAACTTTTTTTCCAGTCTTTGGTTTTAAATCAGGAATATATTTGTTATGCGAATTCAAATCAATATCTGAAGCAAAACGTTTCAGATAATCAATACCAACAGCAGCACCTTCATCGAGCAAATTACGACGGCATGCAACTTCGCAAGGCCTTACACAAACCCTGCCGCATATAGCCGGCAAAGGGTTGGTTTCTTTTATTAAAGCAACGGCATCGCTGTATTTTCCCTTTTCAATCAGGGCGATGTATCCCTGTACATCTACACCAGCAGGGCATGCCTGTTGGCAGGGCCCCATACAGTCGGCATAATGGTTGCTCAACAACAAATCCAGGGCTGTTTTGCGGGCTTTAAGGACTCTGGAGTTATGGGTATCAATACGCATGCCTTCGTCTATCATGGTAGAACAGGCGGGTTTTAATCCCAGCATCCCCTGCACCTCGACCACACATAAGTAACAGGAAGTATATGGCTCAAGGCGGTGATCGTAACATAAAGTAGGGATTTCCACTCCCAATCGTTCCGACAGTTGAAGAATGGTTTCGCCTTTATAGCCCTTAACATTCTCTCCATTTAAGATTACATTCAGGTTTTCGCTCATGATATTATTTCTGTTTTCACTTGTTATTCATTAATCAAAAGACTCCGATAGCCTCAAATTTACATCTGCTATAACAATCTCCACATTTGATACAAGCCTCCTGCCGTATTAGGTGAGGCAGTTTCTTTTCCCCATCGATGGCCCCCGCAGGGCATTTTCGTGCACACACGGTACATCCGGTACATTTTTCGGGATCGATGGTATAAGTCAATAGTTGTTTACAGGCTTTGGCCGGGCATTTTTTATCGCGGATGTGGGCTTCGTATTCGTTACGGAAATATTTCAAGGTGGTCAAAACCGGATTGGGCGCTGTCTGTCCCAGTCCGCAGAGCGAGTTGTCCTTTATCTGATAGGCGAGCTCTTCGAGTTTTTCAATATCGCCTTCCTGGCCTTTGCCTTCGGTGATTCGCGTAAGTATTTCCAACATCCTCTTGGTTCCAATGCGGCAAAATGTACATTTGCCACAGGACTCGGCCTGGGTAAAATTGAGAAAAAACCTTGCTATGTCCACCATGCAGGTGGTTTCATCCATCACCACCATACCGCCGGAACCCATGATGGCGCCGGTGGCGGTAACCGAATCATAGTCCACGATAGTATCAGCCAGATACTCAGGAATACACCCTCCTGATGGGCCGCCAAGTTGTACGGCTTTGAATTTTTTGTCATTGGGAATTCCACCGCCAAGTTTTATTATAACATCACGTATGGTAATACCCATAGGAACCTCTACCAATCCCGAATTCCTGATTTTCCCCGCCAGGGCAAAAACCTTGGTACCTTTACTTTTCCCGGTGCCATATTTTGTGTAAGCCGCGGCACCATTTAGTATTATCCATGGCACATTCGCAAAGGTTTCCACATTATTGATGTTGGTGGGTTTTTTCCAAAGGCCAGATGCTGCCGGAAAAGGAGGACGTATGCGGGGCATGCCCCGTTTGCCTTCCACAGAAGCTATCAGGGCTGTTTCTTCGCCGCAGACAAATGCGCCGGCGCCCTCCTTGATATAAATATCAAAATCAAAACCGTCCACCCCAAAAATGCTTTTTCCCAGATATCCTTTTTTGCGTGCCAGCTCCAGCGCAATATTCAGCCTTTTTATTGCCAGAGGATATTCCGCACGGCAATAAATTATACCAGAAGTTGCCTGTATAGCATAAGCGCCAATAATCATCCCTTCCAGAACAGCATGCGGATCGCCTTCCAGCAACGAACGGTCCATAAAAGCCCCTGGATCGCCTTCGTCGGCATTGCAGATAATATATTTCTGGTCAGCTTTGTTGTTAAACGCAAATTTCCATTTCATGCCGGTAGGGAATCCGCCGCCGCCTCTCCCTCTAAGACCAGAATCTATCATTGTCTTGATAACATCTTCATTACTCCACTTCTCATTTAGAATCTTTTTAATAGCATTGTATCCCTCCCGGCTTTCGTACTCTTCGATACTTTCCGGATCGATTAAGCCGCAGTTACGCAAGGCAATCTTCACCTGAGTCTGAAAAAAATAATCATCAGCGCAAGCAAACATATTGGAATGAACCACGAATTCTTTTACAGGTTCATTGTTTTTTATGTGCCTTTCAACGATGTCGATAACTTTAGATTCGTCCACATTTCCATAAAGAAAATTTCCGGTTTCATCAATAACCTCTACCAACGGTTCCCTGAAACACATTCCAATGCAACTTGTTTTCTTTAGTTCAAATGACAGCTTGTCGGCATTCTTCAAGGACTCCAATTTGTCGAAAATTTTTGCGGCACCGGCAGCCACGCCACAACTTCCCAGGCCTACTATAACTTTTTTATTTGCCATGATTTCTTCAGATTAGGCGATTAAATCGATTCTTTAATTTTAATTTCTTTTATTATCCTGACTGCTTCGTTACCTGTAAGTTTTCCAAAAGTTTCGACACCTATCATCATCACAGGAGCCAGCGAACAACAGCCAAGACAAGCAACTGATTCCAGCGTAAAAAGTCCGTCGCCAGAGGTTTCACCGTCTTTTACATTCAAGGCATCCTCCAACGAATCAGTAATTTTGTTGGAATTTTGTACATGACAGGCGGTGCCATGACACACCTTGATAATATGTTTTCCAACAGGTTGCAACCGAAATTGGGCATAGAAGGTAGCCACCCCATACAAATCACTTAGCTTCAGCCCGGTTGTTTCAGAAATTTTTATAAAAGCTTCCCTGGGAATATATCCAAAAATATCCTGTGTATGCTGAAGGATGGGTATCAAATTTCCTTTAACATTTTGATATTTTTCAAGAACAGGTTCCAACAAAGTAAGATCAGTATCTGAATGAAATTCAGCAATTTTATCCTGAAAGACGCGAGCGATTCTCATAGCATTTGTTTTTAACAAATTTAATTAATTTTTAACAAAATCTGCAATTTTTCTTATTTTTTTTCAAGCACCTATAACACTTATTACGTGCCTTTTATAAACCAAAGGTTACCCGGTAATCGAAATTCAAAAGCCTGCCTGGTTTGTTCTCAAATACAAGTAAACTTGACAGAAAATTAGCCAAAAAATCATTAAAACGCATCGCGTCCCAAATAAAATTTCAGGCAATGTTTGAATAGGTATCAAAAAAATGACTTTTGCAGGTCATTTGTACACATGGCAAAACAATCAATGATAATAAAGTAATGGCGTTGTTTGAATAAACTGCGTAGAAATTTGAAAAAATCCCGTAAAACAAGAATAATTTTTGCCAATAAAAATAAATTTTATGTTTTTTTAGTAGAAATATATTTTTTTAATCAGAATTATTTACTTTTGCCCGTTTTTTAAAATCCGAATCAGTTACTTTTAATTATTTTTGATAAACCAACTAACTTACTTTAAAAATGAAAACAAAATATATCGACCTTATTCAGCAGACATTTGACTTTCCCCAGGAAGAATTCAAAGTAGAAGAAAATGAACTTTACTTTAATGGGATTTGCCTTACTGATTTGATTAAACAGTATGGCACGCCACTTCGAATCAGCTATTTACCCAAGATTACCTCGCAAATACAAAAGGCAAAGAAACTCTTTAATGTGGCTTTTGCCAAGGCAGACTATCAGGGCGAATACCATTATGCCTATTGCACTAAAAGCTCACACTTTCAGTTTATTTTGCATGAAGTACTCAAAAACGATGTGCACCTTGAAACTTCGTCCGAGTTCGACATCAGCATTATCGACAGCCTTTATGAAGAGAAAAAAATTGATAAAGAAATCTACATTATTTGTAATGGGTACAAAAAGCAGGGATACATTGAAGAGATATGCAGGCTGATAAATAGCGGATTTGCCAACACTATTCCGGTACTTGACAACAAAAAAGAATTAGAACACATCGGAGAACTGGTAAAAAAGAGATGCAAACTCGGAATTCGTATTGCCTCGGAAGAAGAACCACGTTTTGATTTTTACACTTCCCGGCTTGGAATACGGTACAACGACATTGTGGATTTTTATAAAGCCAATATCAAAAACAATCCGAAATTCGAATTAAAGATGTTGCATTTCTTTATTAATACGGGGATTAGGGATAATGCCTATTACTGGAGTGAGTTAGCCAAATGTGTAAATGTTTATTGTGAGCTGAAAAAAATATGTAAGGATCTCGACTCGTTGAATATCGGCGGAGGATTTCCTGTAAAAAACTCAATGGCATTTGATTACGATTATGAATACATGGCCGAAGAAATTGTTTTGCAGATTAAAAGCATCTGCCAGCAAAACAATGTCGCCGAACCCAATATTTTTACTGAGTTTGGCTCATACACTGTTGGTGAAAGTGGAGCCATCATTTACTCCATACTCGGGCAAAAGCAACAAAATGACCGGGAGTTATGGGATATGATCGACAGCTCTTTTATGACTACCCTGCCCGACACCTGGGCTATCAACCAGCGTTTTGTGCTGCTGGCCGTTAATCACTGGGACCGGGAATATCAGCGGGTACACCTGGGAGGGCTTACTTGCGACAGCCATGATTTTTACAATGCAGAGGCCCATGCCAACGCAGTATTCCTGCCAAAATTCGAAGAGGCCGACACGCTGTACATAGGACTATTTCATACCGGCGCCTACCAGGAATCTATCAGCGGTTATGGCGGCATACAACATTGCCTCACCCCTGCCCCAAAACACATCCTGCTCGAACGCGACGAAGACGGTGAAGTTTATCCCAGGCTTTTTGCAAAAGAACAAAGCCACAAATCTATGATGAAAATCTTAGGTTATATGTAGTCTTTGTGCAAATAGTCAAAAATAAATATTACTGAAATAAACTTTTCTTGTGACTTTCCTGCACCTTAGGTTGATGCGTATGAGCGCACCTGCTTGATTATTTTTTTGCCGGTGGACGACTCAAAGTCATGCTTCGTCTATCCCCACAACTACGTTTTTACCTGTTGGTACGGTAAAAATGGCTCATAATGCAGAATTATATTAAATATTGCTGGTGCACCGTAAAATTTAGCGTTAATTTTGCCGGTTCAAGTTAAAGGATTGATAATTTTTAAACCTTTGATATTTTCAAAATCACCAGTATTATTTGTAACTAATGTAAGCTTATACGCTAAGGCTGTGGCAGCAATAAATGAATCGCCCAATGAGGTTTTTCGCTGCTGTTTTAATTTAATAGCTATTGATATTATTTCTTCTTCTATTGGAATTACTTTAATTTTATCAAAAATAAGATTCAAGAATTTCTTTTCCTTTTCGGAAATTTTATGATACCCCAATGTTTCAACTTTTGTAATCACTGAAACATGTAGGTCTTTATCAAGAAGAAATTTTTCAATTGTTTCAGCTTTTTCAGAGCCAAGATATATGATAATATTACTGTCCAAAAGTACTTTCATGCTTTTTACTCTCTGTTTAGTAAATCCCGGTCTTTTCTTATGTCTTTCTGCCATGCAACAGGGTCTTTAATGTCTTCGAATAAACCGTGTTTTTTTCGGAATTCGTGCAACAAAAAAAACAAATCTGCATTATCTAAACTTTTACCGGAATTATCATGCTTGGTAATTATAGTTATTCCAAGCCGCTCAGCAAGGCGGATGAGCAAGGAAATATCATTGTCGTTTTTAACTTTTAATGTTATTGTTTGCATATTATTTACTTTTTATAAGCCTTTAAATATGGCATAAAATTACAAAACAATTTCTTTTTATTCGCATTTATTCGCAGATAATTTAAAAAAGTTGACACATATTGCAATGCGTAGTCGAAGTGAGACTTAAAGTCGCACTTCGATATGCTATAAAAAAACAACCCGGCTTTCAACTCACCTACTAACAGGATTGTATCATAAAATAGTATCTGTCCGTAATGTCTGCGTTTGAACCAGAATGTTCGAATTCGAGGCTTTTGATGATTCGGATATTAAGGACAAACGCTATGAAGTGTTTGCGTTCTAAGTGGTCACTGACCTGTTAATTACTTTATTAATAACTTTTATCAGATATCGAAACATACATAATTCTAAACAGATACTTTTGCATAAAAATAATTGGTATTATATTTGCAAACACGTTGTAAATCTTAAAAAATCTTAACCATGAAAAAAACCATCAGTGCATTTGTTATCATCATGTCCGTTGCATTTATCTTCGGCATCAACAGTTTTGCACAAAAAGCATTTAAAGGAATCGTCACATACACCATTGCTTATTCCGGCAATATCGACCCGGCCACGGCAGCCCAGCAGCCCAAAACGATGATACTGTCCATATTTGAAAACAAACAAAAAATGAACCTCCCTCTTGGCCCTATTAATATTGACATGATTACCGACGGCGACAACAAAACCAGCACTACATTAATTGATATGATGGGCGATAAAAAGTTCTATAAAATTACTAAAGAAGAGCTGGACAAAAAAATTGCCGAAGAACCTGTTCCCGCCATTACCTACAAAGACGAAACAAAAACCATAGCCGGATATACTTGTAAAAAAGCCGAATACGCTGTTACCAAAGACGGCGAAACCAACACCACCGTGGTTTACTACACAGAGGAACTTGGTAACGAAAACCTGAACTACGGCGGACAATTCCATTCGTTGAAAGGGGTTCCACTGGAATATGTCATTACTACTCCTGATGGCATTATCACCACATGGACGGCCAGCGAAGTGAAAAAAGGCAAAGTAAAAGAAACAGATTTTCTTATCCCCGATGATTATGTAGAACTCTCTGCAGAAGAAAAAGAACAAATGATGAAAATGTTTTCCGGAGAAGGAGAAGAATAAAAATAATGAACCGCTAAATAAAATCCTCTGAAGCCAAACAGGGGATTTTATTTTTTTAAGCTATTGAGAACAATGCCCCGAAAAGAACAAACTTTTTCAAAAAATACTTTCAAGGAAGAACCACTTGCTGAAGAACCGGTGAGCTCTCCACCCAAAAAGGCTCCAGTGAAAAAAGAGAAGTCCAAAAAAGTCACCAAAGAAAAAAACAACTTTCAGGGAGCAGTCGGGTTGATTGAAACCGTCAAAAGCGAAAAATTCCAAAAGGTGACAGGACTCTTTTTGCTGCTTTTTGCTATTTTTCTCCTGATAGCTTTTGTTTCCTACCTGTTTACCTGGAAAACCGACGACAATATCTTTGCTAATTCAATCTGGAAGGTGCTTAGCGACAATAGCCTGCAATCTGAAAACTGGATGGGAAAGATTGGCGCCGTTTTTTCTTTTTTGTTTATTAAAAACTGGTTTGGCATAGGTTCCGTACTTTTTGTTTTCTGGCTGATTGTCCTTGGCAGCAAAATGTTGTTCAATCTTCAGATTTTCCCCCTCGCAAAAAGTACCCTTTACACCCTTTTCGGATTATTCTGGATTTCGGTGAGCTTTGCCTTTGTGCTGCCCAACGAAAAACATCTCATCCTGAGCGGCGCTTTTGGCTATCAGATCAATGTATGGCTAAACAGTGTCATCGGAAAAATTGGCACAGGGATACTACTGTTTTTTCTGATGGTAAGCTTCCTGATCATAGAATACAACCTGCACAAACTTTTCAGAAAAAAACCCAAAGAAGAAACCGAAGAAAATATTGAGGAAGAGTCAATTCCCGAACCGGAAAATACTTTTTCGAAAAATCAATTCAGTGATTCGGAAAATCAGGTTCCAGAAGAGGATGTGGAATTTGAAGTTTCCAAGAAGCCGTCACCTGTCGAACAGCAACCTATTGAACTCGTCAACAATACCAATACTAAAAGTCAAAAAGAACCCGGCAAGGAGGAAATTCCTTTTACTATTACAACTCCCGAAGAAATAACGGATACTGAAAAAGTTCTTACACCGGAAACAGAAGAGGAATCCGAAGAACATTTTACCATCGACACCCCTTATGATCCCAGACTGGAACTCTCTTCTTACCGCTTCCCTGGCCTCGACCTGCTGAAAGAATATGATTCAGGCAATATCTCGGTGCAAAACGAAGAACTCGAAGCCAACAAAAACCGCATCCTCACAACACTGAACAATTATTCCATCCAGATTGACAAAATCAACGCTACTATCGGACCTACGGTAACACTCTATGAAATTGTACCGTCGCCAGGCATACGCATCTCCAAAATTAAAAACCTCGAAGACGATATCGCCCTGAGTCTGTCGGCACTAGGAATACGCATCATTGCCCCCATGCCCGGCAAAGGAACCATCGGTATCGAAGTCCCAAATCAAAATCCGCGAATCGTCTCTATGCGTTCCATTCTGGCCTCAGAAAAGTTTCAGAACAACAGCTATGATCTGCCTATTGGCCTCGGAAAAACTATTTCGAACACCAGTTATGTGGCCGACCTGGCCAAGATGCCCCACCTGCTGATGGCCGGCGCCACCGGTCAGGGAAAATCAGTTGGCCTCAACGCCATCATCGCCTCCTTGTTATACAAAAAACACCCTGCAGAACTTAAATTTGTTTTGGTTGACCCCAAAAAAGTGGAGTTGACGCTTTTCGGGAAGATAGAACGGCATTATTTAGCCAAACTGCCAGATTCTGAAGAGGCTATCATTACCGATGTCCGTAAGGTAGTTCGCACACTTAACTCCCTGTGCATTCTGATGGAAATGCGTTACGACCTGCTAAAACTGGCGGGTGTAAGAAACATCAAAGAATACAATACTAAATTCATAGCCCGAAAGTTGCTGCCTACCGATGGCCATGATTTTATGCCTTATATTGTTGTCATTGTTGATGAATTTGCCGACCTTATTATGACAGCCGGCAAGGAAGTGGAAGCCCCTATCACACGCCTTGCACAGCTTGCCAGAGCTATCGGCATCCATTTGATAGTTGCCACCCAACGCCCTTCTGTTAATGTGATTACCGGTACCATCAAAGCCAATTTCCCTGCCCGTCTTGCATACCGTGTAATTTCAAAAATTGACTCCCGTACCATCCTGGATACCGGCGGCGCCGATCAACTGGTGGGACGTGGGGATATGCTTTTATCAACCGGTAACGAAATGGTCAGGTTGCAATGTGCATTCATTGACTCTCCTGAGGTGGAAGTGCTTACCGATTATATAGGGCAGCAACGCGCCTTCCCCGACACCTTCGACTTGCCGGAATGCCCTGACGAAGAAAGCAACAACGATAAAAACCTCGACTCTTCGGAACGCGACGAGATGTTTGACGAAGCCGCACGTGTCATCGTAACTCATCAGCACGGTTCTACCTCGCTGCTGCAACGTAAGTTGAAACTGGGATACAACCGCGCAGGCCGCATCATCGATCAACTGGAGGCCGCCGGCATCGTCGGGCCTTTTGAAGGTAGCAAAGCCAGAGAAGTTAGGTACAAAGACATGGAAGGTTTGGAACAGTTTTTGAATACCTTAAGAAACAACAACTGACACACCATGAAAAAAATACTCGTTACCGCCCTTCTGATTAGTGTCGCGGTAATAATAAATGCACAGGACAACACTAAAGCAAAAGCGATACTCGATGGTGTTTCGCAACAAACCAAATCGTATGCAAGCATCGATATCTCGTTTAGTTTCACCGTTCAGAACACGGCAAAAAAAATCAAAGACACCAAGACGGGATTTGCCAGCATGAAAGGCGAAAAATACTGGAGCGACTTTGCAGGGCAGGAAGTCTCGTGTGATGGAATAACGGTATGGACCTATCTGAAAGAAAGCAACGAAGTACAAATAAATACCAACGACCCAGACAACGATCAGGCTTTGAACCCAATAAGCCTGCTTAACGATTACTCAAAAAGTTATTCGCCAAAGTTCATCAAAGAAGAAACCCGCGGTTCACGCATATTTCAGCTTCTGGACCTCACCCCCGTAAAAGCAAAATCCTTCTACAAAGTCAGACTCGAAATAGATAAGGCTGCTAAACAAATTGTCAATGCCATTATTTACGACAAAAACGGCGTAAACACCTATACTTATAGCATCACGAAGTTTGTTACCAACAAAACCATACCCGAGAGCAAATTCACTTTTAAAGCTTCTGACCATCCGGGTGTGGAAGTTATTGACCTGAGGTAACCCGGTTTCAAAATTGAAACACAAAACTATTTGTATTTTGAAGATTATTTTCAAGTATTCCACCATTTTTTATAGAATTTTACCACAACATAAGGACTTGTGTCATTCATAAAAAACCATGAGAAAAAACTTACTGATTATTTTAGCACTGATTGTGGCATTTATGTTGGGGTTCTTACTAAAAACTTTGATAGGTAACCGGCCTCACAAAACATCTGACCCTGAAATAGCCAACATTTGCGACAACAGCCAAACAGGCAAGGTGAACGGCATCGGAGGTATATTTTTCAAGTGTCAAAATCCTGAAAAAGTAAAAGAATGGTACAAAATACACCTGGGTTTCCAAACCGATGACTATGGAATGCGTTTCGAATGGCTCGAAAGTGCCGACACCTCAAAAAAAGGTACCACCCAATGGAGTGTCTTTGACACAACAACTAATTATTTTGACCCTTCACCAAAAGATTTCATGATTAATTACCGGGTAAACAACCTGGAAGGTCTGGTAAGGCAGCTCCAATCTGATGGAGTCACCATATTAGACACGATGGGAACCTACGAATACGGCAAATTCATTCATATTTTGGATATTGAAGGCAACAAAATTGAATTGTGGGAACCGGACTACAAGTATATACCTCAAAAAAAATAATGTTGCATTGTGGTGCCAGGCCTGCCAAAGAAACATAATAAGCATACAATAAATATAGTTTTTTCGTGTGCAAAACCCAAAATGGACAAATAATATCATTATATTTTCAAAAAAATAAAAAAAAAATTTTACTTTCGATACGATTTTAAAAGATATTATATCATTAATTAAAAAAATAAGGAGAACAAAACATGTCAGACAAAGGCACAAGCAAAAAAGTTACCCGCGTGGATAGCAACGAAACCAAATCGCCAACACCACCGGTGGATAGTAAACCTTTCGTTGTAAGCGACGAAAACAAGGCAAAAGCCAAACAATTCCGCTTCATCGCCATAGCAGCCTGGGTATTGGCTATCGGAGCCGAAATAGGCGCTATATTTTTGCTAAAAAAAGTTCCTGTCCCCATGGTATGGCTGATAGTGCTTATAGTGGTGGACATGATTTTGGCCATCATAGGCTCACTGCAATGGAAAAAGGCAAACAGGTTTGACCCTGCATCGGAAAAAGACAAGATAAGATTCTTTATTCAGAACCAGCTTGGCGCCATCATCAGCATTATAGCCTTCTTGCCTCTCATTATACTGATTTTTACCAACAAGAATATGACAGGTAAGCAAAAAGGTATTGCCGGCGCAGTAGGTATTGTGGCGCTGGTGGTAGCAGGATATTTTGGTATCGATTTCAACCCGCCATCACAGGAACAATATCAACAGCAAACCGAACAGGTTAAGGATTTGACAGGACAAGACTTTGTTTACTGGACAAAATCCGGCACACGTTACCACCTTTATAAAGATTGTCATGCCATAAATAAAGATGTAACAGAAGAAATTTTTGAAGGCACTGTGGAAACAGCAAGGCACGAAAAAAACATCACAGAGCTGTGCAGTTTTTGCCAAAATAGGGCGAATAAAGAAAAAGGAATTCTGCCGGTAAGCGATAGCGTTCAACAATAAGTCAGGGGAATTTTTTCTGACTGTCAGGCTATCGTAGATACATTAAAATTTATCCAAACAGCCGGGTGCCTACTGTATGTAAGCATCCGGCTGTTTTATTTTGCGATGGCAGCGGGCGACACCTGACTATGAGCCGAAAATTTTTCTGTTGAAAGAGCCAATGGCAATTAAAATCAAGTACTTCCGGAAAAATTTATGGTATTATTTGCCGGGCTTTCTGTAATTTTCGAGCATAAAAATCATTTTCACTATTCTTCTTTCCCGTGTCTCGATCTTTTTGGCTTCGTTTATCCAGTCGTTGAGTTCTTTTTTGTGTGAATAGGAAAAGTTTTGATAGACAGTCATAGCCAGAGGATTCTGCAATAATGCCTTACGCATATCTTCGGCAAGGGCCACTATACGCGGCTGAAGGTCTTCCTCGAGATGAACCTGAACATAGTCGCCGGCAATTTTTCTGATTTTTTTAAGCAAGGGCTGACTGACAAATAAAAAGTGCGTGCCATCACCCTTGGGCAAGAGGGAAGATCGAAAATTTTCCGAATCAATTTTTCCGGCCACCTTAATTCTGCCTTTTGTATGAAATTTCAGGCTCACCTTAGCAGGGATATCCAGAAAGGTCCACCCCTGACGGTCAGAACCTTTGATAAGCTGCGTGGTGAAGTGGAACATAATTGTTACTTAAATAAAAGAATTTTAGTGCAATACGGATTTTGGAACAACAAAATTACTATATTTGCCACAGGAAATGCACATTTAAAACCCAAATATATGGAAGAAACATTAAAAACAAACACAGCTACCCAGACAGCTATTGCACTTGAAGACAAGTACGGTGCACACAACTATCATCCATTGCCAGTAGTTTTAAACAAAGGCGAAGGTGTCTTTGTTTGGGATGTAGAAGGAAAAAAATATTTTGATTTCCTGTCGGCTTACTCTGCAGTTAACCAGGGACATTGCCATCCGAAAATTATCAATGCCCTGATAGACCAGGCACGTACCCTGACACTGACTTCCAGGGCATTTTACAACGATTGCCTGGGGCCTTATGAAAAATTCATTACCGAGTATTTTGGCTACGACAAGGTGTTGCCAATGAATTCAGGTGCCGAAGGCGACGAAACAGCCCTGAAATTATGCCGGAAATGGGCTTATAAAGTGAAAGGTATTCCCGAAAACCAGGCAAAAATCATCTGTTGCGAAAACAATTTTCATGGAAGAACCATCACCATAGTATCCATGTCCACCGACCCTGATGCCACCAATGACTTTGGGCCTTTTACGCCAGGTTTTGTAAAGATACCCTACAACGACCTGCCGGCACTGGAAAAAGCGCTGGAAGATCCTACTATAGCCGGATTCCTTGTGGAACCCATTCAGGGCGAAGCCGGTGTTTTTGTCCCCGACGAAGGCTATCTCTCCAAGGCCTATGCTTTATGCAAAGCAAAAAATGTTTTATTCATCGCTGATGAAGTACAGACAGGTATTGCACGTACCGGAAAAATGCTGTGCTGCGATCACGAAAATGTGAAAGCCGACATCCTGATTCTAGGAAAAGCCTTGTCGGGTGGTGTTTTCCCAATTTCGGCAGTATTGGCCAACGATGACATCATGTTGACGATAAAACCCGGCGAGCATGGTTCAACTTTCGGCGGCAACCCCATGGCAGCAAAAATTGCCACGGCAGCCTTACAGGTAATAAAAGATGAAAATCTTTGCGAACACGCCGAAAAAATGGGAAAAATTTTCCGCGAAGAAATCAGAAAGATTGATTCGGACATGATAGAACTGGTGCGTGGAAAGGGCTTACTCAATGCCGTTATCATCAGACCAAAGAACGGCAAAGAAGCCTGGGATGTTTGTATAACAATGCGCGACAATGGCTTGCTGGCCAAACCCACGCATGGTCACATTATTCGCTTTGCGCCACCATTGGTTATTACGGAAGAACAGATCCACGAAGCTGTGGCGATTATCAAAAAGTCGATACTGTCGTTCAACTAACAAAAAAAAGCTCCTTTCGGAGCTTTTTTTTATTTAAAGATGCTAAGCAAAATCGACAATTCATCGCATTTTACTGCATTTCCTACTTCTTTATAGGCATCAAATAATTCATTAAGCAGGCGCTTAATAATGGCAATATTGGTACATGGCCTGTAGTAATATTTATTATTCTGATCGTATTTATGTGATTTCAGAAAGGCATCGATAAGTCCATGTCCTAATATATCACCCTTATGGTAGGGATCGATATAAAAGAACACCCATCCTCCGGACAGGTCCTTATCAGGCATGCCTGCCATTTCTTTCATATACGCCAGAATAAAATGATCGGGCAAATCAACACCATATACCGGCAATTCAGCCTGAATGGCGACAATAAGATAGAGCATAGCCAGTGACAAATGGTTGCCTTTACGTGTTTCCAGCAGATTGTTCAGATAATAATAAAGCGGGTTTCTATCATCGTTTTTTACCGCTTCAAATTTGTTCTCGGTGAAAAAAATATTATTCACCAGATTTACTTTTTCAAAAGCCGTTAGCTCTGTATTCAGCTCAAGCCAGATATCTTTTTTGATCCGGTCAAGTTCTTTCCTGATCTTTTCCTCTTCAAGCGAGGGATACTGAAATTTACTAACCAACAGGTATCCCATCAACAAATTGCTTCCACCCAGGCTGTACCAGTTGTTGAGGTCATCGTACAAAGCAGTAAACTGCATCTTGTGCAATAAAATTTCGATACGTTTCTGGGCCAGAGCTTGCAGGTTTTCCTCCCAGGCCTGTTCAAGATAAGGAACCGCATCTTTTCCATAAGACAAGATACGTTCACGGATTTTATGATAAATAGTCTCATCGGGTTCGTCGATAAGATTTATCAGCGCTTCCAGTTCTTTATTCTTTCCGGGTTCGGTCATTTATGATAGTTGCTTGCCAGGAGAGGTTATTTTTCAATAAAAAAGCAAGACTGTCAAATCTTGCTTTTCGTGAATTTATTTTTTTCTACTGATTTAGCATCACGGGCATCACCAACATCAAGATTTCTTCTCCTTCGTTTTTGGCCACGGGGAATATCAGAGCTGCGCGGTTAGGAGCCGACATTTCGATACATATTTCTTCTGAATCAAGGTTGTTGATCATTTCGAGGATAAATTTGGAATTGAATCCAATTTCGATGTCTTCTCCGCTGTAATTGCAACTTAAGCGTTCTTTGGCTTCGTTGGCCAAGTCAGCATCTTCTGCTGACAGGATAAGTTCCTGTCCACTGACCGCGAACCTAATCTGACGGGTAAGTTGATTTGAAAAAATAGAAACACGCTTGATGGATGTGAGAACCTGCTGGCGATTAATAACCAGTTTTTTGCTGTTGTTGGCCGGAATCACCGCGTCATAGTTCGGGTATTTTCCATCGATAAGCCGGCAAATCATAGAAATATTTTCAAATTCAAAAAGGACATTGGTGGAGTTATATTCAATTTTGACAGGTACATCCACGGTGCTGAGGATATTTTTTATCAGGTTCAGGGGTTTTTTCGGGAAGATAAAAGCGGAGGAATTGCTTGCTTTGGCATCCACGCGGCGATACCTTACCAGTTTGTGGGCGTCGGTAGCCACAAAGGTGATGTCATTTTCTGAAAGCTGACAGAAAACGCCAGTCATCACGATACGCATATCATCATTGCCGGTAGCAAACAGGGTTTTGTTAAAGGCGGTAGCCAGTGTTTGCGAACCCATAATAATGCTGGTGCTATTGTCGACCACGGGCGACTGTGGATACACATCGGCATTAAAGCCTGAAAGTTTGTACTTACCTTCGCCGGCCGAAAATTCCACCTGAAAAGTCTCGGTGTTGATATTAAAAGTCATCGGCACATCAGGGAAAGTTTTGAGAATATCAATCAGGTATCGGGCAGGAACTGCCACAATGCCATTGTCCTGCGATTTGGTAACGGGAATAACCACCGTCATGGTAGTTTCCAGATCGGAGGCAGTGATACGCAGCTTGTCGTCGGTGAGGTCAAACAGAAAATTATCCAATATTGGAAGGGTGTTGCTGGTGGTGAGAACGCCGCTGATCGACTGAAGATTCTTTAAAAGTACAGATGTTGATACGATAAATTTCATATGAATATAATTTTTCTTTATTTTTAAGATTAGTAATTCACAAAATTATAAAAAAATATGATTGTTTTATAAATTTTAATTGATTTAAACTCACTGCAAAGTTATTTTGCCATCAGTATAGTAGTTTAAGGGTTTAAAAATCATGTCAAAAACATAAAACTGTATGATAGCCAGGTCTTTATTGGTGTTGATTAGCGCATACAGGCGGTCGCGGTCATAAATCACTGCCTTGCCTTCCTGGTCAATGGCATCGGGGGGAGCCAGGCGCAGATAGGTTGTCAGTTGGTGTTTTTGGCCGTCTGATTCTTCAAGCATCACCACGATATAAGGTTGCGAAGCCAGGATAGAATCTTTTTTCAGTTGTTCCATATCATTGACCAATGCTTCGAATCTCACGTCTTCAAATGAAGAAAACAGCTCCATCATTTTGATGGTATCAAAAGCGGTCACAATTTTGTTATCGTTCAGGGATATCACCTCAAACTCGCGCGGCGACTTTTTGGTGGCCGTAAAAGAGTTGGCCCTGTCGTCGCTGATGCGAATGCTTACCGATTTTATCTGGTTATATTTCAAACTGAAAATAATATGGTCGCGCCAGTCTTTAAGCTGTGTGCTGTAGCGGGAAGTGAGAAAACCATTAAATCCGAAGATATGCGTAATGTAGGGTGTTTCAGCCCCTTCGATAAGCATATAGGTGCCGAGGTTATTTTGCGTGGGGCATCCTACATAATAGGTTTTCGTGATCTTTTCGTGGGGAAAAAGCCTGATTTTGCCGAACAGGTCGATACGATATACTTTCTGAAAAATTTCCACCTTCACCGAATTGGTTGCCAGCAACCTGATTACTTCCGGTGTGCCGGTTTTGGAAACGGGTTCTTTCACTTCGATGCTCATTATGGTTTTCAGCAACATGTTGATGGCATCTTTGGAAGCATTGAATTCTTCGTTTACCATCCATTGTCCGGGATTTTTTTTGGTAAGGGTTACTGTCAGATTATCCTTATCGGCCAGAAACACCTTGGTAATGCTGCCAGTGTCGTCAACGGCAAAATTGCTGAATTTTTCCTCGAGGGTATTGACACGATTTTTAAATAACAGCAGAATTACTGTGATAGCAATTAATACAAGTAACAGAATAATAGCTGTCCGGTTTTTTTTCATAGCGGAATTTTTAGTGTTTTGTATATCGGAACTTTCGGACAAAAAGTTGAATTAATCCAAAGACCAGCACCAGTAATACCGGCCCTGCCGTGTTTATGAGCTGCATAGTCAGCTTGGTTCCTGAGTTGTTTATTTTTTTGGGGTCGAGCAACCTCATTTTTACTTCGCGCGACCTGACGGTAATAATTCCGGAGTCATCGCAGAGGTAGTCAATGCAATTCATTATAAATTCTTTATTCCCGAAAGTTTCGCCGGTATATTGGTCGTATCCAAGGGGATAAGGATTTTTGGTTTTTTTGTCCACCTGATTTTTTATGACGTCGCCATCAGAGATGACGATCATTTTTGTTTCAGGGCTTTTTTCTTTGTAGTCGAAACTCGCCACATCAGCAACCATTTCGGGCGAGAGGCGGTTGAGATACACCGATTTAAAGCTGCCCTCGAGCAACACGGCCACAGCAAGATTTGATTTGTTGTACCGTCTTTCGTCGGGAACGGCCTGGAGCAGGTCAAGAGAGATGCGTGCCGGCGTGTTGACCACGTTGGAATATTTGGAACTGGAAAGCAACACTGTTTTTTTAATTCCTTTGCCTCCCACCGTGTCGATAGTGCTGGCAAACTCCATTTTGATGGCATTGAGATTGCTTACAATAGGATGTTTTGATGATGGAATAATCACTGGGAAATAGTACCATGGCATGAGTTCCACTTTGGGTTGTCCTCCGTATTGTCCTGTAACGGCAGGGATGGGCAGGGCATTCATATCGAGCAGCAGGTTGGTGTTGATACGCAGCCCGTAGTTAAAAAGCATATCGTCGAGGTTGCGGTCGATGGCGATGCCGATAGTTTGGTTGGAACGCTGCAGCGAGTCCATACTGGCAAAAACAGGATCTAACAGCCATAAGACCCTGCCGCCGTGCATGATAAACTGGTCGATAAAATATTTGTCTTTTTCATTGAAAGCGCTGTCGGGCTGGGCAATGATTAAGGCCCTGTATTTGTTTAACAAAGGTTTTTCTTTGGTGCCTCGCACCATCAGGCTGTTGATTTTGCCGTTGATATTTACGGTGTCCACATCGTAATAATCCGACAATGAAAAAAGAACATCCGCGAGCCGCAGGTTGTCGAGTTCGCCATGGTCGCGGGTAAAGGCTATGCGGGGCTTTTGTTTGACTAATAATTTGCGTACGGCATTGATAAGGTTGTATTCCAGATTCTGTACCGAATTGTTCAGCACCTGGTCGGAAGGTGTGCCGAGCTGATTGGTAAACAACTGAACGGCTACTTCTTTTTGTTTGTACGACACCAGGGCGCCGGGAAATATCCATTGCTGCGAACTGCCATCAGCGGTTTTCACTTTTATGTTAGTGGGCTGTATTCCTTTGTTAACAAGCTGTTCGTAAGTATTCTGCTTCTTTTTCATATCATCGCCTTCCGAAGGATTGATGAAGGTGTACTGTATATTGTCGTTGTAAGCCCTGAATTCGTCGAGCATTTCCCTGGTTTCGGCACGGAGTCTTTTGAACCCAGCGGGAAACTCTCCATCGAGGTACACCTGAAAATACACCACGTCGTCAATATCTTTCAGGTATTTTTTAGTTGATTCCGACAAGGTATAACGTTTTTCGGCGGTAAGGTCGATGCGGGTAAAGAGAAAATAGGAAATGATATTAACAAACAGCAAGATGAGCAGGCTGATGAGGAGCTGTATCATATTGTTGCTCCTGACTTTGTTTTTGGGTGATTTCAGTTTCTTTCCGGCCATCTTACCACTTTCTTTTTTCAACAGAGATTTTAGTGAGCAACAGAAACAACACGATGATACTCAAAAAATAAATGATATCCCGGGTATCGACCACTCCCCTGCTGAGCGAGATGTAATGCGCATTCATACCCAGAGATTTTATAAAGAGATCAATCTTTCCAAAAAGGTCGAATGAATAGATAAAATCAAAACCCACATAGAAGAAACCGCATAAAAACACTGACAACACAAAGGCAAGCACCTGTTTGTCGGTGAGTGAGGAGCAGAAAGTTCCTATGGCGACAAATGCCGCACCCAGGAGCAGCAAGCCTATGTATGAGCCCCAGGTGGCTCCCACATCCATATTGCCCAGAGGAAAGCCAAGCCAATACACCGAAATAAAATACAACAAGGTGGGAAGCAGTGAAAACAGCACCAGCAAAAGGCCCGCGAAATATTTGGCAAGTATTATCTGCAGGTCGCTCAGGGGTTTGGTGAGTAGCAGTTCGATGGTGCCTGATTTTTTTTCATCAGCAAAGGAGCGCATGGTAATGGCGGGAATCAGGAACAAAAAAACAAAAGGAGCCACCATAAACAAGCCATCGAGAGCCGCATAGCCGAAGTTCAAAATATTCAGGTCGCTATTGAAAACCCATAAAAAGAGGCTGTTTATCAGCAAAAAAACAATAATGACAATATATCCTATCAGCGAGCTGAGAAAACTATTAAATTCTTTGACGAAAAGCGTGAGCATGACATGTTTTTGAGAGGGCAAAGATACAATAAATAACTATTACGATAATTTTATGCGAGAGGTTTTTATAAACAGCCAGCGGCAATAAAAAGACAAATTAATCCGTTGAAAAACAATTTTTTGCATGATTTTTCAACTTTTTATGAATAATTTATTTGCAAATTAAAATAAAGTACGTAATTTTGCACCCTCGAAAAAAAATGATTATGTAGCTCAGCCGGTAGAGCATTGCCCTTTTAAGGCAGGGGTCCTGGGTTCGAGTCCCAGCATGATCAC
>DAONFU010000022.1:7389-22657 GCA_035403765.1 Bacteroidales bacterium | reverse complement strand
TGTTCTTTTTTGCCAACGGAAACAAGAAGAAATAGTTATCAGTAAACAGTTATCAATTATCAGTAAGCAGTTATCAGTAAACAGTTATCAGTAAACAGTTATCAGTAAGCAGTTATCAGTAAGCAGTTATCAATTTTCAATAATCAATAATCAATTTTCAATAATCAATCTTCAAGTATCAGGCCGCCGCGGCTGACCTAACAACCTCCCGATACCGATAACTATCGGGACAGCCTAACAGTCTAACAGCCTAACAGTCTAACCTCCTAACAGCCTAACAGTCTAACCTCCTAACAGCCTAACAGTCTAACCTCCTAACAGCCTAACAGCCCAACCTTGAACACTCCCGACAACCACAAAGAACGCGCGATCCTAATAGGGCTAATTACCCTTAAACAAAACAAAGAAAAAGCGGCCCTTTATCTCGAAGAACTTTCTTTCTTAGTGAAAACTGCCGGTGGCATACCTGTCAGACATTTTTTACAAAAACTGGATATGCCCGACTCAAGGACTTATGTTGGCTCGGGAAAAATAGCAGAAATCAGCACGTTTATTTCAGAAAACAATATCAACCTTGCCATTTTCGACGATGAGCTTAGCCCTTCGCAAATACGCAACATCGAAGCCGCTTTAAAATGCCGGGTGATCGACCGCAACAACCTGATCCTTGATATCTTCGCTTACCGTGCCCGTAGTTCGTATGCCCGCACACAGGTTGAGCTGGCGCAGTACCAGTATATGCTGCCACGACTCACGGGTATGTGGACCCACCTTGAAAAACAACAGGGCGGTATCGGGCTAAAAGGCCCCGGAGAAAAAGAAATTGAAACCGACCGCCGCGTGATCAAAGACCGCATCACGCTGTTAAAGGAAAAACTAAAAAAAATTGATAAACAAAAAATCACCCAGCGCAAAAATCGTAAAGGCATGATACGCGTTGCGCTTGTAGGCTATACCAACGCAGGCAAATCAACCATTATGAACCTCTTGAGTAAATCAGATGTTTTTGCCGAAGACAAGCTGTTTGCTACGCTCGACACTACCGTACGCAAGGTGGTTATTGGGAACCTTCCTTTTCTGTTGTCCGATACGGTTGGTTTTATCCGTAAGTTGCCTCATGCGCTCATCGAATCTTTCAAATCCACTCTTGATGAAGTATTCGAGGCCGATGTCCTTATTCATGTGGTGGATATTTCGCATCCCGAATTTGAAGAACAGATGGAGGTGGTAAATCAAACACTGGCCGAAATCGGCGCAACTGAAAAACCCGTGATTACTGTTTTCAATAAAATTGACAATTACTTCTTTGAAAAAAAAGACGAAGACGATCTTTTATCATCCGGCGGACGCCCATTTTCACTGGAAGAATTACAACAAACCTGGATGGGGAAAATCTCCACCCCTTCGGTCTTTATCTCGGCATTGAAAAAAAACCACGTGGAAGAATTTAAATCGTTGATTTATGAGCGTGTCAAAACCCTGCATGCCCAAATTTACCCTTACGACAATTTTCTTTTTTGATTTACTGGTAGCGAAAACAGTAATCCCTTTTATTTTACAGGTTCTACAAGATACATATCAACAAGTCCCTTATTTTTGGCTTCTATTTTTCCGCGGTAAGTGCATTTAAAATCGTTTTTAATGTACTCGTACGTGCTGCCCGAAATATTTACCGCCCCGGTAACCCCCGATGACTCCATTCGGGAAGCCGTATTAACCGTATCGCCCCAAATATCATAGGCAAACTTTTTGGTGCCAACAATTCCTGAAATAACCGGGCCGGTATGCACTCCTATCCTTACTTCGAAATAGGGCTTTTCGGCTGCCAATCGTTGCGCCTTGTATTCTTTCATAAATTCGCACATCTCGATGCCGCACCTGACCACATCATAAGGATTGGTGGTGTTGGCTAATGGCAAGCCGCCTGCACACATATATGAATCGCCAATGGTTTTGATTTTTTCGACATTATATTTTTCAATGATTGTATCATAGGCCTTAAAACAATAATCAAGTTCGGCAACGAGCTGTTCGGGGGGCATTTTTTCGGCAACCGCCGTAAACCCCTTGAAATCAGTAAACAGAACGCTCACCAAATCGTAACACCTGGTTTTTGCAACCCCTTCTTTTTTGAGCTCTTCGGCTGTTTCTTCCGGAAGAATATTCATCAACAGCTTGTCAGACCTGTCCTTTTCGGCAGCAATAATAAGGTTGTCCCGGCGTTTTCGGCGGTTGCTCCTCAACACCACAAAAATGAGCATGGCAAATAAGGCAGAAACTATCAGCGCAGAATTTTGAAGAATTTTATGCCTACGCATCTCAATATTTTGAATGACTTCCCGTTGCTTCAGCAACTCAATTTCTTTTTGCTTTTTATAGGCTTTGTACTTATCTTCCGAATCAGACATCTGCCTGTAAAAATCTGCGTTGTAGATGGAATCCTTCAACGACACATAATTTTTATAATGTTCCAGCGCTTCTTTATAACTCCGACTGGCGGCATAAATATCCGACATAAGCTGATAATTTTTGTAAACATACTCCTTGAAGTGAACCTCCTGAGCTATGGACAGGCTTCTTTGGCTGTAACTGAGCGCATGAGCAAACAAGCGCATATGGTAGTTTGCTTTGCCCATCTCGTATAACAGCGCGGCTACAGACGATTGCTGATTACTTGCCATACAGCGCGACAGGGCCATATTAAAAAAATTCAGGGCTGTAGCGTATTTTTCTTTTACCATGTAATACTTGCCGATATATGTCTCTGTGGCTGCAATGCCTATTTTATCATTTATTTTATTAAAAATATCTGCTGCACGCTGGTGATATTTGAAGGCAGTTTCATGTTTTCCGGTTTCAAAGTACACCCGTCCCAGATTATATAAGGAATAAGCCAAGCCCTTATTGTCGCCTGTCTTTTTGGTGAGTTCATACGCTTTTGTATAATACTCCCGCGATTTGTCATACTGTTTCATGTCAAAATATATGCTTCCGATACTCGTAAATAAATTGGAGGTACCATCGCCTTTATCATCAAAAACCTCTGCAATTTTCAGGGCTTGATCTAAATAAAACAGGGCTGTCTTTAAATCATTCATATCCGAATACACATAACTAATTTCGACCAGCACGGCAATTAACCTCGAGTACAGCTGAGGGTCTTTCAAATCCACGTATATGTCGAGCGACTTGTGGTAATGAGCCAGCGCTTGTTTGTAATTATTTTTGTAATAGTAATATTGGCCGGTGAGCATATAATTCCATGCCAGATTGATGCTGTCGTTGATTTTTTTGAATAAAGCAGCCGCCTTATTAAATGAGCATATCGACAAAGAATCCCTTCCGTCAAGCATATGTAGAAATCCCAAACTCATATTGGCCCGGCCTGTCAAGGTATCGTCTTTGTGCAACACAGCCAACTTTAGAGCCTCCCCTGCATAATAGGTAGCAGAATCTGCCGAAATTGTAAGATACAAATTGCTCAGGGCAAGCTCCTGTTTTGCCAGAGCCAGTCCTGATAAACTTCGCAATTGCTTTGTTGTTTTTTGTATTTCAGCTAAGGGTTCTTGCTGTGCAAAAAGATTACTAACAACACACCCCATCAACAAAACAAATAATAACAAGCCGTTTTTGCACTGAAAAAATCGAAATGTTTGTCGAAAGATTTTCATTTACAAGCCGTATTGATTAGCTTTAAACCTAATGCAGTAAAAATAGTCTTTTTTTTTATTTTGTTAATTTTTTATATCTTTGTAATATAACAAAAAAGAAAAACTTATTTCAATTTTTTATTAATCTCTGAATAGTATCATCCAAATTATTATTATGATTTCAAAAAATGTAAAAAAGAAAGTTAGCCTGGCTTGTACAAAAGGGAAAAAAGACACAAAAAACGAAGTTGATAATTATTCAACACCAAAAGGTGTTAAACCCACTACAAACCCTAGAACCATATAAAAAGGGCATTTCACAAAATATTTTTTGCACCTGTAGGTCAACGTGATCACTGATTTACGAAAGACAATTTGTGGGAAATTTAAAAAAAATTGCAAATATGTTATTTGTGTTAGATTTTTTTTATTTTTGAATTGGTTTTAATAAGTACAATATACTGCCTGATATAAACATAACCCATAAAATATAATCATTATGATAAAAAAAATCGTTGCCACAAAATACACTGTAACATTTAAAAACGTTGCACTTGACGTAGCCAAAGGTCTTGAAGAATTTGCAATCAGCCGCGGTATAAAACCCACCATCAACCCCAGAACCCCGCCCATACACGAAATACCTCCTGTAAAAAAAGAAATAAAAGTGGCAAAGGAAATAAAACCGACTGCCGCAAAAAAAGTTTGCGCAAAAAAAACAGTTAAAAAATAGCATACTATTGGGGATTTCGGCTTTCTGAACTGACCAGGCAAAAAAATGATTCGGATTAGTAAGGGTATTTATCGGCTGAATCTAAGCACAGGGTTTGGTGTAATTACTTTTTTGGGGCATGAATAATTTCGACATAAACAAGCCAAAAATATTATTGCATTGCCTGCCACCTGCACAAACCCTTATGCCCTCCATTACCCTGAATGTGCTGAAAAGCACCTTAAAACAAAACAGGATAAACTCAGCAATATTTTATTGGAACGTTAAACTGGAGCCATTTTACAGGTCTTTGTCCACCATTTTTGATGAGGCCGATTATGAATTTGCACGGCTGCTGCCTTTTATTTACAGCAAGGCCAGTTATTACGGGGATGTACGGGCACAGGAAAAAATTCAGCATGTCATTTCAAGACAGGCCGGAATAGCTTTTCGCAACAAAGAAAAAAAATTTACAGCAGCCGGCTTGTCGCCGATACTTAAAAACACCACCTCACGCATTACTTCTTTCGTCGAAGATACCATAAGAAACACCGATTTTAGCGGAGTACTGCTTTGCGGATTTACAGCAAAATTTTATCAGTGGCTGCCCGGTTTGCTGGTAGCCGAAAACATAAAAAAATATCATCCGGAAATCATAACCGTCATTGGGGGTTTCGACACGCAGGGCGCCGCTCATGAAATGCTTCGAAATTTCAGTTGTTTTGATTTGGCTGTGTGGGGCGAAGGTGAATACCCGCTGCTCGAAATCAGCCGGGAGGTGCTGGCAGGCTCTGATCGTTTCCATGAAATTCCGGGGGTGGTTTTCAGGAAAGAAAACAAAATAAAGGTCACGAACAAAAAGAACAGGCAATATCTTGATCTTGACCACTACCCAGAACCCGATTACGAGGATTTTTTTTCCGTAGCCAAAGAAGACAAAAAAAACAGGCTGTTTTTCAGTTACCCGATAGAATCCATACGTGGTTGTCCATGGAACCGCTGCAAATTTTGTGTATTGAACACAGGTTATCGTTACAGAGAACGCGCGGCAGACAGTGTGGAACGGGAAGTTTCCGATGTACTGGAAAAATACCGGACAGTTTTTTTTCAGTTTATGGATAATAGCCTTATCGGAAAAGACAAGCAGCGTCTGAACAACATGTTGAGCCGCCTTACCAATTTATCTCTTACCTCCCTGCAGGATTTCAGTCTTTCGGCTGAAATAATTCCACACGGGCTGGATGCCGCTTTCTTCAAAAAACTTGCCCTGGCGGGGTTTCGAATGATGCAGGTGGGCGGGGAAGCCTTTGCCGACTCGCTCCTCAGAAAAATGAATAAGAAAAATTCTTTTTCAGACAACCTGCTTGCTTATAAGTTTTGTCTCAAATACGGCATTATTCCTATTGGAGCCAACATCATTACCGGCATCCCCGACGAAACCCTGCAGGATATTCGTACCAGCATTAATAACATACCTTTTTTAAGATTCTTTGTCGGCCCGCAGGCGATAACATTTGCAGAAAGCAAGTTTGCACTCGACAAACAATCACGATATTACAAAGAACTGGATAAAAAGGAACTTGAAAATTATACGGAACATTTTCTCTTCAACTATTTGCCAACAGAGATGACAGAAGGGATGAACCGTTTTGAATTATTTCATTTTTGTAAAAACAAATCAACAACACAAGAAAAACTCTGGAGAAAATTTTTTAATACGCTCAGCCAATACCACAAAGCTCGCTTTACCTATAAAATATTTTACCATGAGGGAGTAATTCTGTATGAAGAATATTATCAAGGCACCAAAAATGATTCAATAGTGTTTGACCAGCCGGAAGAATGGCAGGTTCTGACCAATGCAAATGCGCACCTGTGTTCGTTTGAATCGATGTTGCAGCTCTTGAAAAATAATTACGCTGAGATTACTGAGGCTAGGTTAAAAAATATTATGGATGAATTAAAGTCAAAACACCTGATATATTTTGACGATAAGTATAATAAAATAATTTCCGTTATAGATACTGATTGCCTGCTGTAACTGCCTGAAAATATTATAAAAAAAACACCATTGTTTCTTTTCCACATACATAAAAAACCTAATATTGTATAAATTTTTGTAACCGATGAATCTTGATGCCGCCACATCCTACGCCATCAAAGAGCTCGAACCTATTGAAAAAACCAGGTATTATTATCATAATGTCTATCATGCACTTGATGTATTTAAATCTGTTGCCGCCTATGGAATTTCAGTAAATATCGACAATGACGATCTGGTGTTGCTAAAAACTGCGGCTATTTTTCATGATATTGGCATCATAACATCTTATGAAAACCATGAAGAAGCTTCAGTAAATGTCATAAAAAAAGTGTTACCTGGTTTTGGGTTCAACGATGTTCAAATTGAAAAAATCAGCCAACTGATAATGGCAACCAAAATGCCTACTAACCCGAAAAACGAACTTGAAAAACTGATATGCGATGCCGACCTCGATTACCTGGGACGCGAAGATTACCTGGAAATTTCTGATCGCCTGAGACATGAATGGGAAATTATCAGAAAAATAAAACTCGCTGAAGAACAGTGGCTGGATTATCAACTGAGCTACCTTGTTACACACAAGTACTACTCTCAGGCGGCACAGACCCTTCGCAATACAGGAAAATCATTAAATATAATAAAAATGGAAGAATTATTAAAAAAAACATAAATTTGCTTTCAAATCATAAAAAAAACCAATAATATGGAAAATAAAAAAATGATTCTGGTGCCAACAGATTTTTCTGAGGTATGCAATAATGCGGTAACTTATGGGGCCAACTTAGCTAAAATACTAGGATTCGGGCTCACTGTGCTGCATATTATTGATAAAAAATCCATAGCCGAACTGAAAAAAAACAATCAAAGTATTATCGAGATGGATGCGCGGCTTGAAAAAATTGCCTCAGCCACAGCAAAAAAATTCGGCGTCGAAGTAAATGCCTTATCCATGCCCGGCGACATTTTTACCGACATTGGCAAAACGGCCACCAAAATTAAAGCCACCATGGTAATTTTGGGCACACACGGAAAAGTAGGGCTCAGACAAAAATTCGGCATGAGTTTCGCCAAAAAAGTTATCGCTACGGTGCCGGCACCCGTCATTGTGGTACACAACTCAACCAATATTGACAAAGGCTTTAAGAATATCATTTTCCCTATCAGCACTACCGCTGATGTCCGTCAAAAAATTAAATGGACGATTTTAATCGCAAAAACCTTTAAATCAAAAATCCACCTCGTCCAACTGAACCAAAGTTCGCCAGAAGATAAGAAAACCATGCAGCAATATATCCGGCAGATTGCCAATGAATTTGATAAAGAAGGCATTAAATACCTGCACATCCTGGCAGATAAAAAAACTTCATTTGCCACCCAGTTGCAAGAGTATGCCCACGAGGTAAAAGCCGAACTGATAACCATAATGATTACCGTGGATCCGCTCAATTTCAAATACGGACCTTACGACGAAAAAATGATGTTCAACCCTTACGAAATACCGGTCATGTGCATCAATCCAATAAAAACAAAAATTATTTACTGGAACTAAAACTTTTTCCCAGTCCCCTTCTTAAGACTTTTGTAAACACATTGTTGAAGTGCATTTTTTGATGATTAAGGTAGTATTTCGTTACTGATTATGGAACACAAATTATCTGTAGTAATAATTACTTTTAACGAAGAAAAAAATATTGAACGCTGCCTCACTTCAGTAAAAGATATTGCCGACGATATCGTGGTGGTTGATTCCTATTCATCTGATAATACCGAAGCCATTTGCAAAAAGGCCGGAGTGCGTTTTTTTCAACGACAATGGGCCGGGTACAGCAACCAAAAAAACTATGGTAATTCGTTGGCTTTGTTCGACTGGATTCTTTCTCTCGATGCCGACGAAGCCCTTTCTGACGAACTCCAAAAAAGCATTCTTCAAATAAAAAAAGACTTCAAAACCCCCGATTTTCGCATTTGCAGGATTACCAACTACTGCGGAAAATGGATACGCCACAGTGGGTGGTACCCCGACATCAAAGTCCGCCTTTTCGACCGCCGGACACACCAATGGGAAGGCCTGATTCACGAACGGCTCAATTTTCAAAACGAAAAAGCAATCCCGACCCTAAAAGGTGATTGTTATCATTACAGCTATTATTCCCGCGAAGGACACCTTGCCCAGGCCCGGCACTTTTCGGAAATCGTCGCCCTGGACCTCTTTAACAAAAAAAAGAATGTTTGCCTCCTCAAACAAAAAATTGCCCCGTCGATAAAGTTTATCAAAATGTTTTTTATTAATTTTGGATTTCTTGATGGTGCGGCAGGATATACTATTGCACTCATTTCTGCAAAAGCTGTTAAAATAAAATATGAAAAGCTCAGAACACTTTATCAGGAAGAAAAAAACAAATAAACGCAACCCGCGCATCATTATCAGCCGTACCGACAATATCGGCGATGTGATCCTGGCCCTGCCCATGGCCGGAATAATAAAAAAAAGTATTCCCGGCGCATATATTATGTTTCTTGGCAAATCATACACCCGCGATATTATTGAAATGAGCGAATACGTTGATGAGTTTATCGACTGGGAATCTATAAAAGAGCAGGAGCCGGAACTACAGGTGCAGCGTTTTAAAAAATTACATGCCGATTATATCATTCACGCCCTGCCAGTGCGTCAAATTGCCCACCTGGCCAAAAAAGCCGGCATACGCAAACGTATCGGTGCCAGCGGCCGAATTTATCACTGGCAGTATTGCAACAAAATTATTTTTTTTACCCGCCGCAGGTCAAAGCTGCATGAAGCACAGCTTAATCTTAAACTGCTCAGGGCGCTCGGCGTAAAAAGATCTTTTGCCCCGCAGGAAATCGTGAAGAATTACGGGGTCATTCCACCCAATACCCTGCCCGAAAAATACCGCGACCAAATCGACAACAACCGGTTCAACCTTATATTGCACCCCAAATCTAAAGGCAGTGCGCGCGAATGGGAAATACAGAATTATTCCGACCTTATCAGCCTGTTGCCTAAAGATAAATTTAAGGTTTTCATCACCGGCACATCAGCGGATTATGACCTCATCCAAACCGAAATTACCGACAAAAACCCCGGTGTAATTAATCTGGCTGGTAAATTTTCGCTTCTTGAACTCATCAGCTTTGTAGCCAATACCGACGGCCTGGTAGCCTGCAGTACCGGCCCGCTCCACATCGCCGCCGCCCTGGGGAAATTTGCCATCGGTATTTTCGCACCCATAAAACCAATGCACCCTGGTCGTTGGGCGCCATTGGGAACCAATGCCTCGGTGCTCGCCCTAAACAAAAAATGCAGCAAGTGCAGAGGAAGCAAACACTGTGAATGCATCCAAAGTATTACACCCGTTATGGTAAAAAACAAACTGATGGAAGTTTTTAAACCCGACCCTGCTTGTGTTGATATTGTCTGAAAACTTTTACTTTTAGACCTGAATTCATCAATTAAAAATAATTAATATTGCCCTCAATTTATTGATTTTAGTATCTCATGCGTAAGAAAATATCATTCATCCTGCTTCTCCTGTTATGTTATACAGGCAATATCATCGCCGAAGAAATAATTCTCAAAGGAAATTATTACGGGTTCAACCTTCATGTATTAAATCCGGGTAATAATGACAGTTTTTGTGTGACCGAAGTATTGGTCAACAACCAGAAAACTCAGGATGAAATCAATTCCAACGCCTTTGAAATTGATTTTTCATTATTAAATCTAAAAATCGGCGATCCGCTTATTGTTATCATCAGGCATAAAAGCGGATGCAAGCCCGAAATTGTCAATCCGAAAGCTTTGCAGCCATCTGTAAATGTAGCTTTTTTATCGCCAAAAGTGGATAAATCCGGCAAGCTCATTTGGGGCATTAAAGGAGACCTGATGGAAGAACCATTGATTATTGAACAATTCCGATGGAACAAATGGATAAAAATCGGAGAACTTTCCGCAACGGATACGGTAAAGAAAAACTCCTATTCTTTTGAATTTATACCACACACCGGCATCAACCAATTTCGTATTTTTTTCAATGACGCCAACGGCAATCAGGTTTATTCCAAACTCATCAAATTCACTTCACGTAATCCGGAAATAAATTTAGTTTCCACTAAAGTCACTGACAAATTAGTGTTTTCTGCCGAAACACAATATGAAATCTTTGACCTGAAAGGCAACTTTATTTCCGAGGGCTATGGCAGGGAAATAGATGTTGCCGACCTCGAAAAAGGCAAATACTGGCTGAACTACGATAACAAGTCGGTAAATTTTACAAAAAAATAAATCCCTCCAAATCACCTATAGATTACTCCTGTTGACAGGCGGGATCCGGTTTTTTATTCTTCGCACATCGCATCATATCGGCAATATCGTTGTTCATAGCCATGCTTGAAAAGCCGCCGTCGTTAAAAATATTCTGCATGGTCACATAGCGTGTATAATCAGAAAATAACATCACGCAAATATCCGCACACGAATCCGCATCGGCATTTCCGAGAGGCGAAATGCTATCTGAAAAATCTATTACTGCCTCCATAAAATCCAATCCGCTGGTCGCCTTTGAATAAATAGGCGATTGCGAAACGGTGTTGATGCGTATTTTTTTCTTTTTTCCAAGCACATAGCCCAAACTTCGGGCAATAGACTCAAGCATCGCCTTGGCTTCGGCCATGTCGTTATAGCCATGGCTGGTACGATGAGCCGCAAGAAAAGACAAGGCAACCACCGAGGCACCCTCGTTCAGCGCATCCAGATTTTCCGCCGTCTGAATCATTTTATGCAACGACAAGGCAGAAACATCAAGGGTTTTCAAAAAAAGATCGTAATCTACATTATCATAAGGATTGTTTTTTCTGACATTATAGGACATGGCAACAGAATGAAGCACAAAATCAATTTTTCCGCCCAGAATTTCTGGCGCCTTTGTAAAAAGGTTTTTCAAATCTTCCACATTACCGGCATCGGCAGCAATAATCTTCGCATGGCACTTCTCAGCCAGTTCGGAAAGATTACCCATACGCATGGCGGCCGGCATATTGGTAAGAACAAATCGGGCACCTTCGTTATAGGCGTGTTCAGCGGTTTTCCATGCTATTGAATTATTATTTACGGCGCCAAAAATAACACCTCGTTTCCCTTTTAAAATGTTGTTTCCCATTGTCAGAATATCAAAATAATACTGCAAAAATACAAAGAAACCGCCAAAACAACCAGCCTTATTTATCCACTGTTGCCCAGGCTCCTCCTCAACAAAAATCAGTATCTTTGCATATTATTTCAACCATTATCTCAAATGAACTCAAAAAAACTTTTACTTATTATCATGGATGGCTGGGGCGAAGGAGAAAAAAACCACGCCAATGCCATTTACTCCGCAAAAACCCCTTTTATTAAAGGATTATATAAAAATACCAATCTGGCCTATTGCCGGCTCAATGCTTCGGGGCTGGCTGTTGGCTTGCCCGAAGGACAAATGGGAAATTCGGAGGTTGGACACCTTAATTTTGGTGCCGGAAGAATAGTTTATCAGGATCTGGTCAGGATCTCAAAAGCAGTGGAAGATAACAGTATCGGACAAAACAAGATTCTTTGCGAAGCATACAAATACGCCAAAGAAAATAACAAAGCAATCCATTTTATCGGATTAATTTCAGATGGCGGAGTTCACTCGCTACAAACGCATCTGTATAAATTGTGTGATATTGCCCGCGACCACGGCCTTGAAAAAGTTTTTATCCATGCCATCACCGATGGACGCGATACCGACCCTCGCAGCGGACTGGGCTATTTAAAAGAACTTCAGGAACACCTGGCAAAATCTGCCGGCAAAATCGCCACGCTCATTGGACGCTATTATACGATGGACCGCGACAAACGATGGGAACGTGTCAAATTTGGTTACGACATGATGGTCCGGGGTATCGGGAAAAAATCAACAGATGTTTTAAAAGCCGTGCAGGAATCTTACGACGAAGGCGTTACTGATGAATTTATCAAACCGGTTGTTTTTACCGATGATAACGGAAATCCTCTCACAACAATTCAGAAAGACGATGTCGTGATATGCTTCAATTTTCGCACCGACCGCCTCCGCGAAATCACCACGGTGCTTACACAGAAAGACATGCCCGAAGCAGGCATGAAAACCCTGCCGCTGCATTATCTAACTATGACCCGCTACGATGAAAGTTTCCAAAACATACACATCATTTTTGAACCCCAGAACCTCAAAAAAACCCTGGCAGAAGTACTGAGCCAACTCGGTAAAAAACAATTGCGCATTGCCGAAACGGAGAAATATCCGCACGTTACTTTTTTCTTTTCGGGCGGACAGGAAACCCCTTTTGACGGCGAAGACCGCATCATGGTACCATCGCCCAAAGTGGCTACTTATGACCTGCAGCCGCAAATGAGTGCCCCGGAAGTTACCGAAAAAGCTGTGGAAGCCATCAATAAAAACTACTATGATTTTATCTGCCTCAACTTTGCCAATGCCGATATGGTGGGACATACAGGCATCTATCCTGCCATCCTAAAAGCACTGGAAACCGTGGACTCCTGCGTTGAAAAAGTTATCACTGCCGCCTTAAACAATCAATATTCGGTCATCCTCACCGCCGACCACGGCAACTCTGATATGGCAGAAAATCCAGATGGCTCACCCAACACAGCCCACACCTGCAATCCTGTCCCGTGCTTCCTGTTCGACACCGATAACAAATCCATGCGCAACGGGAAACTGGCTGATATTGCCCCCACGGTATTAACTATTCTCGGGCTGCCGGTACCCGAAGAAATGACGGGCGAAGTACTGATTTAAACAACTTGTTTTCAGATTATTAAGCCTCAAACTGAATTTTTTTATTAAATTTCGCCAATAAAAAAGATTTTTTTACCTTTACATAAATTTATTCACACTATTTTATCTCATTTTTATGAAAAATAAGCTCGCTTTCTGCAAATTATGTATGCTTGCACTATTTTTTGTGTGTTGCGCACGTACCGGCTATTCATCCGACCCCGGCAACAAAGGTACCACGCTGACAATCAAAGAAAACACCTACCACAAACTTGTTTTGGTTAATTTGCTATCCCTACAGGATCTTCATACCATAAAAGTGAACACCGCAAAAGGATTGTTCTCCGAATTCATCATTCCCGAATATGGAGCGTCCAATGCAATTGGCAATCCCAAACTGCCGGTAATGAAAAAACTCTTAGAGGTTCCGGTTGGCGCCACGGCTAAAATCAACATTTCGCAGAGTGCTTATATCGATATATCCCTCAATGACCTGGGTGCGCTTTTCCCCATTATGCCATCCCAGCCTTCGCTATCCAAAAGCGAAGACCCGACAAAAGCCGATTTTAAATATAATAAGGCAACTTACGAATTAAACCAGTTCCTTCCGCATGAATTAGCTACCTTGACCGTTATGGGAACCATGCGCGGCACCAGGCTTGGCCGGCTGGAAATTGCACCGGTGTATTACAATCCGGTAAAAAAAACCTTACGCATATACACCTCGCTTGAAATAGAAATAGTGTTTGAAAATGCTGATATTGCTGCCACCATACAACAAAAAGAAAATTCCTTTTCGCCTTATTTTGCTCCCTCTTATGGTAAAATATTCAATTACAAACCCCTGACAAATAAAGCCAATTCAACAAAATATCCCGTAAAATATGTCATTGTGGCCGACACCATGTTTTACTCTTCCTTGCAGCCTTTTGTGGAATGGAAAACCAAAAAAGGATTTACAGTGATACAAGCCTATACCAACAACCCTGCCGTGGGCAACACCACCACTTCGATAAAGTCCTATCTGCAAAGCCTCTACAACGCTGGTACAAGCGCCAATCCCGCACCTTCATTTGTTTTACTTGTAGGTGACGTGGCGCAGGTTCCCTCGTTTGCCGGCACCGAAGGATCCCATGTTTCCGACCTTTATTATTGTGAATATTCCGGCGATTTTTTGCCGGAGGTATATTATGGAAGGTTTTCGGCTACCAATAACTCCGAGCTCAACCCTCAGATAGCAAAAACCCTCGAATACGAACAATTTCTTATGCCAACATCCTCTTTCCTCGATACCTGTGTGTTAATAGCCGGACAAGACAATACGTTCGGGCCCACGCACGGTGACGCGCAAGTAAATTATGGAACAGACACCTATTTTAATGCGGCTCACGGATTGTATTCGCATACCTATCCCTTTGCCATTTCGGGAAGCAGTGCTGCACAAATCATTCAAAACGTGAGCAAGGGGGTTTGTATGGCCAATTATACGGCTCATGGCGGATCCGACGGGTGGTCCAGCCCCTCCTTCAACATTACGGACATCAATTCTCTTAACAACAACCACAAATATCCCCTGATGATAGGAAACTGTTGTGTTACCAACACTTTCGACAACCCCTTATGTTTCGGTGAAGCGCTGCTGAGGGCTGATGGCAAAGGCGCCTTAGGCTATATTGGCGGTTCTAACAACACCTATTGGGACGAGGATTTTTACTGGGGTGTTGGATATCGCAATTTCGGTTCGGGTAATCCTCCGCTGCATGCCACCTACACCGCAGCCAATCCAGGTGCTTATGACGCCACCTTCCATGACCATGGCGAAGCCTTCGCCGACTGGTACACCACCCAGGGACAAATGATTACCGCGGGCAACCTGGCTGTTACGCAATCGGGCAATTCACTATATTCCTACTATTGGGAAATTTATCACCTGATGGGCGATCCTTCCCTGATGGTTTATTATTCCGACCCGCCCGAAATGACAGTTACCTATAACGCCTTAATGCCTTTAGGAGTAAACTCTTTCGACATTACCACCAATGCT
>DAONFU010000022.1:0-7289 GCA_035403765.1 Bacteroidales bacterium | reverse complement strand
CTATAACGCCTTAATGCCTTTAGGAGTAAACTCTTTCGACATTACCACCAATGCTCCTTTTGCCTATGCCGCCATTTCAAAAGACGGTGTATTATATGGCGCAGCTCTTGCCGACTCGCTGGGCAACATCACCGTTAACCTTGATCCCATTACGGTTCCCGGTGTTGCCAACGTTGTGATAACCTGCCAAAATAAACAACCACATATCGGTACGGTAGTGGTGGCATCCCCTGCAGGCCCCTATGTATTATACACAAAAAACCATGTCAACAACAGCGGAACCGGCGACACGCTGGTGGATAACAACGAAAATGTTGTTCTGGATGTTACCCTCAAAAATTTTGGCGGAGCCAGTGCTGCCGGCGTCAACGCCATGATATCAACCACGGATCCTTATATTTCCATTACTGACAACTCTCAGACATGGGGAACCATTACCTCCAATTCCAGCGCTATCCAATCACAGGCCTATGCCTTTACCACCACTAATTACGTTCCCGACCAGCATACCGCCCCCTTTAATATTAGCATACAAGACAACAGCAGCAACACCTGGAATTCTGTTTTCAACATTAAAATCAATGCCCCCGAACTCGTCATCGGCGATTTTTTCATCAACGATTCTCTCGGCGATAATGACCATATGCTGGATTCTTCAGAAAATGTACGCATTGAAATTCTTTCTTCCAATATCGGCCATAGCAATGCGCTTGCTACCACCGGCACACTGACCACCCCCGACACAGATGTGATTACCATCAACAATAATGTATTCAATTTCAACACACTTGACAAAGGAGCAACTTCAAAAGCCATGTTCGATATCACTGTATCTCCTACGCTTCCCGACACCGCTATCATTGATTTTGTTTATACACTACAATGCGGACCCTACATAAAAATTGGCTATTACAGCATCAACGTTGGGCAAGCTATGGAAGACTTTGAAACCGGCGACTTTTCAAAATTTGAGTGGCAATCGGGAGGCAATGTCCCCTGGACCATTACCAATGTATTACCTTATGAGGGTATCTATTGTGCCAAATCCGGAACCATTTCCGACAACCAGACATCGCAGCTTATAGTTACCATGAATGTTTCCACTGATGACACTATTTCTTTCTGGAAAAAAGTTTCCTGCGAACAAAGCAGCTGGTCAACCTATTGGTATGATTATCTGGAATTTAATATGGACAACTATGCTATTGAACGCTGGGATGGAATAGAACCGCAGTTTACCAAGGTATCTTACCCCGTGCTCAGCGGAACGCATACGTTCAAATGGATTTACAACAAAGATGTTTCTGTTGGCGAGGGAGAAGATTGCGCCTGGCTGGATTATATCATTTTTCCGCCCACTATAAAAATCACCGGTGTGCAGGAAAACAACTCCGTACAACAGCTTTTTACCTGCTATCCCAACCCCTCTAACGGTTTTACCACTATAAATTTTGATGTTAACAAATCTTCAGAAGTCAGCCTGAAACTTTTTGACATGAGCGGTCGTCTGACAGACGTCATTTTAAATGACAAATTTAAACAAGAAGGCAATTATACCATTCTGGTAAATACAAGCAAATACCAGGCGGGCATTTATAATTTCGAATTGACTTCCGGCAATCATAAATTCAATCAAAAATTAATCATCATCAAATAAACATCCCATGAAAAAACTGAGCCTTCTTTTAGTCCTGCTTTATTTGAGTGGTTTTACCTTTGCTCAAAATTGGGTAAACATCCATTCGGCAAGCCCCGCTCCTGCCAAAATAATCCTGACGGCAGGCGATATTTCTAACACTTCCTTCAATGTGGAAGTAAAAGGTTACTATGCTGAAAATGTATCCACCCCGCAAGGTGCCAAAGTGGTCATCAATCTGGACAAGGCCCCCAGAATCCTCGAATCGGGATGCCCTGACCTTCCCAAGGTGGTTACCTCCATCATTGTTCCTGACAATCAACATATGACGGCCGAAGTAACCTATTCTGCTTATACGGATTTTGCCAACATCGATATCGCCCCATCCAAGGGAAATTTTACCCGCGATATCGACCCCGCGACAGTTCCTTACACCTATGGCCCGGCATACCAGCAAAATCAGTTTTATCCCGGAACCCTGGCGGAATTGAAGGAGCCCTACATCCTGCGCGATTTCAGAGGACAGGCCGTGGTGACCTATCCGTTCCAGTACAACCCCGTTACTAAAGTGCTGCGCGTATATCATAACCTCTCCGTGAACATTCACCCAACTCCCGGACCTGTCGTTAACCCCTTATTACGTAATCAGCCGCCATCAAAAGTCGAAAAAGAATTCAGCCACATCTATAACCGTCACTTCCTGAACTATTACAGCAACTATAAATATACTCCTCTTGACGAACACGGAAATATGCTTATCATTTGTGCCGACGCCTATATGAGCGCCATGCAACCCTTTGTAAACTGGAAAAACGACATGGGGATTCCAACTGAAATAGTTAGCAAAACAACAGCCGGATCTACAAACGCTGCTATCAAAACTTACGTTACCAATTATTACAACAACAACGGACTTACCTTTTTATTGTTGGTAGGTGATGCCGCTCAGATGCCCACATTCACTGTTTCGGGTGGCGGCTCCGACCCCAGCTATGGTTATCTGGTTGGCTCCGACCACTACCAGGAAATTTTTGTTGGCCGTTTTTCTGCCGAAACCCTGGATCAAGTGAATACTATGGTTACCAGAACCATCAGTTACGAAAAAAATCCCACTACCGCAACCGGCAAATTTAACCATGCCGTAAATATTGCTTCCGATCAGGGCCCCGGTGATGACAACGAATACGATTATACCCATCAGCGCAATCTTGGAACTCAAATGATGGGGTTCACATATGCCAGCCGGGCGGAATTGTTTGACGGCAGCCAGGGTGGCCTCGACGCCAGTGGTAATGCCACCGCCGCTCAACTTTCTACGGAAGTAAACAAAGGCGCCGGAATAATTACCTATACCGGACATGGCTCCAACACAGCTTTTTCTACAACCGGTTTTTCAAATACCAACGTCACTGCACTGACAAATACCACTATGTGGCCTTTTATTTGGTCAGTAGCCTGTGTAAACGGCAACTTTGTCAGCACTACATGTTTTGCAGAAGCATGGTTAAGGGCCAAAAGCGGCGACCAGCCCTCCGGTGCCGTTGCCACATTAATGTCCTCCATCAACCAAAGCTGGAACCCGCCCATGGAAGGCCAGGACGAAATGGTTAACATCCTTACTGAAAATGCAGCCTCAAACATCAAACGTACCTTCGGAGGCCTTTCGGTGAACGGCATCTTTAAAATGAACGATACCTACCAGGACTATAACATGACCGACACCTGGACAATTTTTGGAGACCCCTCACTGATGGTTCGTACCGATAACCCGGCAACCCTGAATGTTTCGCATGTGCCATCCGTGATGATTGGGGAAACCAGCCTGGCGGTAAATTGCAATGTCAACGGCGCCCTGGTTTGTCTTACCATTAACCACCAGATACTCGGAACCGGTATTGTCAGCGGCGGAGTGGCCAACATCACATTCCCATCGCTGACAACCAGCGACAGCATACTCGTTACCGCTACCGCCTTTAATTATATCCCTTATCAGGGAGAGGTTACCGTGATTGAAACCCTATCTGACTATAATGCACAAGCATTCAGCATGATAGCCCCCGAACAAAACTATAATTGCCCGGGTTTGTTGCTTCAGCCGCAACTTGTTATCAGGAATATGGGCAATTACAACCTGACTTCGCTAAACACCACTTTTATTTATGACGGAGTTCCCCAAAATTTTACCTGGAACGGCAACCTGTCAAGTTTTGCCACCGACACCATTACCTTTACTGATATTACTATAACACCGGGAACACATTCGGCAATAGCCTACATCGCACAGCCCAATGGCAATGCCGATGCCAACCTCGCTAACGACACCATCAAAAGAAACATCATTGTCAACAACCTGCCGGTTTCCAGTTCTTTTGATGCCGATAAAAACAGTTCCTGCACTACTCCTGCCACTATTCAATTTAACAATACCAGCGCGAATGCCATATCTTACCTGTGGGATTTTGGCGATGGCACAACCAGCACGGACCCAAACCCTTCGCACCAATATAGCATTTCAGGCGTTTACGATGTGGTACTCACGGCTTTTGCCGGCATGTGCGGCAATGATGTAAAAACCGAACCCGGCTTTATTGTCATCGGGGCCGCCCCTCCTCAGCTACACGACACCTTCGCCTGTCAGCCCAGCACCTTTATGCTCACCGCTTATGGCCCGGGAACGATAAACTGGTATGATACTCCAACCGGCGGAACACCATTCTTCTCGGGAAATACTTTTACCACACCCCTAATCAGTGATTCCGCCCAATATTTTGTGGAACAGATTATTTCTCCTCCAACAGAATATGGTGGAAAATTCGATACAATAGGAGGTTCTTCTCTTCACACCAATAACAGTTATTGGTTGGTATTTAATTGCACAAGCCCTGTAGTGTTAAAATCGGTCAAGGTTTATGCCGGTGCGGCTGGCGACCGTATAATTCAGTTAAGGAACAGTTCCGGAACCATTCTACAGGCCGATACCATTAATGTTCCCGCAGGCGAAAGCAGAGTTACCCTCAATTTCAATGTTCCTGTCGGATCCAATTTGTCGCTTCGTTGCGGGAGTACTAATCCCAATATGGTCAGAAATTCAGGCGGCATTACTTTTCCTTATGATATTGGTGGAAAAATTTCCATAACCGGCACCAATGCAACCACCTCTGTTCGTTATTATTATTTCTACGACTGGGAAATCCAGGAGGCCGAATGCATCAGCGCCCGAACCCCTGTAGTGGCCAGAATCTTAAATTGCACCGGCATCTCTCAGGCAGATAACATCACGGGATTTATTGCGTATCCCCAACCCGCTGACGGGCAACTTTTCGTAGAATTTAACAGCCCTCGGGCAGAAGATTATCAATTAAATATCTATGATGTAATAGGGAAAGAAGTTTATTCAGACAAAATGAGCGCAAGCACAGGAACCAACAAACAAATGATAGATTGCAGCAAATTTGAAAAAGGAATCTATGTCATGAAATTGACAGGCAAATCTGAGGAACACGTTCAAAAGATAATCATCGATTAACAAATGATGATGTCCTGAAAAAAGGGCAAAAAAAATGCCGGTCAATTTGGGCCGGCATTTTTTTTCCACAATCAATTATAATTTGATTCCAAAAGTAAATAACACATTGTGTATCCCGTAGTCATTCAACACATAGGTGGGTGCCAGACTATACAAATAATTTTTATCTTTAAACATAGAATAGCTGTAGGCAATATCAAAGAAATATTTGCTTACTCTTAAGCCCAGTCCGCCACTGACAGAATGCCTGGTTCCGTCGTTGATGTCTTTATCCTTATAAGGGTTTGAACTGTATGTATAACCGCCGCGTACACTAAGCATCTCATATTTAATTTCGAAACCCGCCCTCACATTGGACTGAAAGGTGTAAAGGTTATCAATGATGCGATTTTCATCAGTAAAATGATAAGAAGAAGAGCGCATGCGGGCATTGCGATAATCCACAAATTCGTATTCGGCCGAAATAAGGGCCATTTTTTTAATAATAAATGACACGCCGGCATTGGCTCTTAAAGGAGTAGTAAGCCGGTAGTCGAATGAGCCCTTTGGTGATTCAGAATCATATTGGTTGCCATCATCAAAATAGGTCAGCATATCGCTGTGCCATTTGTCTTTCATATAATAAAATGATGGCGTATGAAATGATGCCCCAACACGGACCCAATCAGTAATTTTATAAATTACGCCGAGTTTGAAGTTGAAGCCGCTCCCCTGAGTGCTCAGAAAAGTATTGTATTGCATTTTCTTAAAATTGGCAACAGAATCGCCTCTGTCGGTTTCTTCGTAGGTGGCGTTTTCGTTATAAGAGATAAAAGGAAACCCTATGGTACCGCCGATAAGGAGTTTATCGTTCAGATTGCCGCCCAGCGTTAAGACCAGCTCATTATTAGATCCTGAAGTCATCATGCTTTTGCTTTGCAGTACCTTGCCCATCCACACCGGGCTGACATAATTGGTTAACCCGCCAAGGGTATCGATAAGGTAAGTATTGAAGGCAAGTTTGGCGTCAAAATCGTTCAGATCCCGTGGCTGAATACCTTGGGCTTTGGCCAGGAACTCATCGGCTATGGAATTGACATCATTCTGACCTTCAATAAAAATGTTTGCATTATAATTGTTCAAACGGTTTACGCCAAAACCAAACTGGATGCCTTTACAGATTGATTCCTTTTTAGGAGCATACGTAAGTACAATACCCAGGTTGTTCAGGTTAAAATTGTACTTCAGGTCGTCGGTAAAGTTGTTAAGGTACTTTGATTTAACCACCGTAAAATTGCTGGAGGGAGTTACCGTAATTTCCTTACTGGTATATATCCCGATCCCTGCAGGGTTGATGCTGAGCGACGAAAAATCTCCTCCCAGCGTTCCAAAGGCTCCGCCCATAGCAACCGAGCGGGCTGTTCCCCCATAAAATATCTGGGAGTATCTTAATGCGTCCACTTCATTTTGTGAAGCAAGTTTCCCGGTAATCGCGGCTACCAGGAAACCTGTAATTAAAAATATCTTTTTCATGTTGTTTACAATTTTTACTTAACGTCTGCCGGAGCTTGAATGGCTGGAGCCGGAACTTCCGCTTGAACGGGAAGAAGAACCTGAGCCAGCGCTTGAACTGCTACTTGATCTAGACGGAGAACTATAACTGCTGCCCGAATTGGACGGTGCGGAATAGGTGCTTCTGCTGCCCGAATTAGAAGGTGCGGAATAGTTAGACCGGCTGTTGTTATTAGAAGGTGTAGAATAGCTTGGGCTGCTTTGAGTATTATTGGAAGGTGCAGAATAATTTGAATTGTTTGAGGGTTTGGAATAAGTGTTCTCTGAATTAGATGGTTTGGAATAGTTGGAAGAGTTATTCTGCGGTGCTCTGTTGTAGTTGTTTCCGGAGTTAGCAGAACCTGAATTATTGGGTTTAACCGTATTGGGAGCGTTATAGGTTTTAGGTGCTGTATATTGTTGCTGCGGTTTGGTTTGGTTATTATAATTCGGGTTGTTGTAAGGTTTCACGTTATAATTAGGGTTGCTGTTATTTTCCTGAACCGGTTTTTGATAAGTATTGTTGGGTACACTAGGCCTGTTATAGCTATTATTGTTTTCGGGTTTGGTGTAGGTGTTGTTGGAATTGGGCTTCAC